>CALMRC010000162.1 GCA_937873275.1 uncultured Spirochaetota bacterium | reverse complement strand
CTTCGAGATCGTGATCGACCATGCGGGCGGGACCGTATTCATCCTTACCGAGGATGGTCCCGTAGCGGTGCTCCGGGACGGTACGGGAGCGGCCGCCTCGGACAAGATGTGGATCTGCTCCGCCTCGGGAGAGCCGTGAGATCCTCCCCCCGGGCCGGCATCGGGCCGAAAGGAGAGAGCCTTGGAGACCCAGACATGCGATATCTGCGGGCACGAGTTCCCCGGATCCGAACTCATCACCGGTCACGGGATCCGGCACGAGATCGAGAACCTCATCGCCCGGGACCATCCGGACTGGAACGATTTTAAGCGGATATGCCGGAACGACTTCGACGTGTACCGAAACCAGTACATCTCGTCCATCATCGAGGAGGAGACGGGGAGCATCCGGGAACTCGAGCGGGCGGTCATCAAGAGCATCGGGGACAACGAGCTCATCGTGGAGAACATCAACCGTTCCCATTCGGAGAGGATGACCCTGGGGGAGACGATCTCCGACACCGTCGCCCGATTCGGCGGGAGCTGGAAGTTCATCATCCTGTTCTTCGCCGTGCTGGCGGCATGGATCGGGGTCAACAGCGGTTTCCTGATCTCGAAGCCCTTCGACCCGTTCCCTTACATCCTGATGAACCTGATCCTGTCCTGCCTGGCTGCGATACAGGCGCCGATCATCATGATGAGCCAGAACCGGCAGGAAGCCAAGGACAGGATCCGGTCCGAGAACGACTACAAGGTCAACCTGAAATCCGAGATCGAGATCCGGACCCTCCACGAGAAGGTCGACCATCTCCTCCTGGATCAATGGGCCCGGATGATGAAAATTCAGGAAATCCAGATCGAGATCCTTGAAGAGATCCGGGGAAAGCTCAAATAATTAGGTAGGCGTGCCGGACCGCGGATTCGCGTTCGCGGCCTGGATAGGGGGAACAGGGATGAAGGTCACGGTCTGGGGCTGCCGAGGCTCCATAACGTCCCCCGGCAGGGATACGCTCCGCTACGGGGGCGAGACGACCTGCCTCGAGGTCGTCTCGGACGGCGGGGACCGGATCGTCATCGACGCGGGATCCGGCCTCCGGAAGCTCGGGCAGCATATCCTGAAGGATCCGGGCGTCTCGGACATCACCCTCCTGTTGACCCACGCCCATTGGGACCACCTGGTGGGGTTCCCCTTTTTCCGGCCCGCGTTCTTCTCCAAGTACACGATCACGCTCTGCGGAGGGTCCGATCCTCGGATCTCGGTGCTCAAATCCCTCCGGCACCAGATGGAGCCGCCGTATTTCCCCGTCGACATGAGCGTCATGAAGGCGAAGTTCGTCACGGGCTGCACCTGCGGCTGCTCGGAATGCGGAAACGAGCTCGCGGGGGGGAGGGCATCCTATCGCTGCGAATCCATCCCCCTTAGCCATCCCAACGGCGGATACGGGTTCAAGCTTACCGACAACCGGGGGCGGGCCTTCGTCCTGCTCACGGACAACGAGCTGAGGTATCGGCACGAGACGGGACTGGACCGCGAAGGGTACGTGGAGTTCTGCAGGAACGCCCGCCTCCTCTTCCACGACGCCTGCTACACCGAGGAGGAATACGGGAGGACGAGGACCTGGGGGCACTCGACGTACAAGGACGCGATCGACCTCGCGATCGACGCCGGCGTGGAGCGCCTGGGGCTCTTCCACCACAACCCCGATCGCGGCGACGACGAGATCGACGGGATCCTCGGGTGGTGCCGGTCGTATATCGCGGAACGGGGGAGCCGCTTGGATTGTTTCGCCTGCGCGGAGGGCATGACCCTGGAGGTCTGACGCCGGCCGGCAGGGGCCGGTCTTCAGGGCGCCGGCGCGGCGGCTTGCGCCGACCCGGCGGCCGCGCGACAATGGAACCCGGAGGTGCCCATGATCTTCATTCCCGCCGGACTGGCCGCCCTGGCCGTCCTCTTTTTCTTCCTGGGCCGGGGACAGGGCCGGAAGGCCTACCAGATGCAGACCACCGAGACGTCCTCGGCCGCGGACCTGGCCCGGCTGGCTTCGGACATCGCCCGGGAGATCGGGGGCGGATCCTTCGCCCAGACGGCGGAGCTCAAGGGCACGATCGAGTGCGACGAGCCCTTGGCCGCCGAGATGTCCGGGGCCGAGTGCGTGTGGTACCGGTCCACGGTGACTCGGGAGTACGAGGAGAGCTTTACCGAGCGGGACGCGGACGGGAAGACCCGGTCCGGCACCCGCCGGGGCTCGGAGACGGTCTCGTCCAACGAGCGTCGCGTACCCTTCCGGGTCCGGGACGCCACGGGGGCCTGCGAGGTGGATCCCGAGGGCGCGTCCATGGACGGGGAGCGGGTCCTGTCCCGGTTCGAGCCGGGCGATCGAGGCTCCAGCCTCAGTTTCGGGGGCTTCACGGTCCGGCTGGGCGGGGTCGGCGCGGGGCGGCGGACGATCGGCTACCGGCTGGAGGAGTGGGCCGTGCCGACGGGCCGGGCGGCTTACGTCCTGGGGGAGGCCCGGGACGACGGGGGCCGCCTCCGGGTGGGAAAACCCACCGCCAAGGGCGGCCGCTTCCTGGTCTCCCTCAAGAGCGAGGAGGAGCTGGTACGGGCCGCGAAGTCCGGCTCCACGGTCTTGACCGTCCTGGCCGGCCTGTCCGCGGCGGCCGCGGTCACTGTCCTGATCCTGGTGCTGACCGGGGTGATCCGGGGCGGATGAAAAACCGGCGCCCCGTTGCCGGGGCGCCGGTCGAAAGCTCCCTCGCGGGCCGGACCGCCGTCCACGGCGGCCGGCTTCCGCGGAGGTGGTCAGAACGCCAGGATGATGACCGCCGCGGCCACGGCGGCCAGGCTCGCCGCGGCGTAGGCGATCAGGGTGATGGTGCTCTTCTTCATTTCGTCCTCGCTTCCGCGGCGTCCGCGCCGCCCGTTCCGGCAGCCTTCGAGCCGCCCGTTCCGGCGGCCTTCGAGCCGCCCGTTCCGGCGGTCCGGGACCGCCAGGCTTCCTGGATGGTTTCCATGCCGATGCCCAATTCCTCCATCCGGGCGAAGAGCCTGGGGAGCTCCTCGGAGTAGAACCGGTCCCTGCGTTCCCGGGCCGCCACGGCGGGGCCGTCCTCGGCCAGGAAGTACCCGGTGCCGCGCTCGCAGCGGGCCACCCCCCGGTCCGCCAGGGCCTGGAGGGCCCGGGCGGCGGTGTTCGGGTTCACCTGGAGGGAGACCGCCAGGTCCCGGGCCGAGGGCAGGCGGGAGCCCGCCCCCAGGGCGCCGGAAACCGCCTGGGCCGCCAGGTCGTCGGCGATCTGTTCGTAGATGGGGGTGGAATCATTGAACCTCATCGACCGCTTCCTTCTCCGCGACGCGGAAGTAACCGTAGACCGCCGCGGCGGCCCAGGAGCCCCAGCCCCAGATCCGGCCGAGCCAGACCAGGGCGGGCTTCGCGGCGGCCTCGAAGTCCGGATGGAATTCCCGGGCGAAGCTCCGATGGACCAGGGCCTCCCGGCCTTCCGGGGTCGAGAGGAGGAGCCCGAGCATGAAGAGGAAGCCGAGGAAGGCGGCCCAGGCGGCGAAGAGGGCTCCGGCCTTGACCAGGGACAGCTTGCCGAACCGGGCCGAGGCGGCCAGGGCCGCGGTCACGAAGAAGAGGTAGCCGAAGAGGCTCCCCTCGTCGAGTCCGGCCAGGGGGTTGAAGATCACCCCCGGGGATCCCCGCAGGAGGACGGCCAGACCCTCCAGCACCGCGGAGAGTCCCGAGGCGGCCAAGGCGGCGGCCAGGGGGTACACGACGAGGTAGGATACGAAGGCCGCCGCGTACTTTTCGAACGGGGTGGCGGGAAGGAGGATCCAGTCGGACCCGCCCCGGCCGTTGTGCATCTGGGCGAAGGCCCGCCCCGCCAGGAGGACGCCGCCAAGCCAGATCAGGAAGGGCCAGCCGGTCTGGCCGGAACGGGGGGAGGAGTGGTTGAGGAAGGCGACTCCGCCCAGGAGCAGGGACAGCAGGTTGAGGGCCGCCAACGTTCCCAGGGCGATGAGGAAGGGCGGCAGATCCTCGAGGAGGCGGTTCCGGGTCAGGAGCGCGACCCGCTCCGGGGATAGGGTCTTGTTCACGGTGGTTTCGTTCATTTCAGGTCTCCTGCGTCGGGGGTGAAGGTTCCGGGATCCCGGCCGTCCAACGCGGTCCGGAAGGCCTCGGGGCGGGACACGGCGGCGGTGAAGGCCAGTTCCAGGTCGGCCCCGCCGGGCTCCGCGAGCAGGGCGGTCCAGCCCAGGGCGTCCCTCTCGGCGTAGATCACCCGCCGGCCTTCCAGGCTCGGGAGGCGCTGTACCGACAGCTTGTCGGACAGGTCCGAGGCGGGGAAGGAGTGGAGGATGCGCCCTCCGTGCAGGATGACGATCGGGTCCAGCAGGTTCTCCAGGTCCCGGGCCTGGTGGGTGGAGACCACGATCACCCGGTCCGGGGAGGAGGCCGCGGCGAGGGCCCGGCGGAACTGGGCCTTCGAGGGGATGTCCAGCCCGTTCGTGGGCTCGTCCAGGAAGACCGCCCGGGCTCCGCTCGACAGGGCCGCGGCCACGGCGAACTTCTTCCGCTGGCCGTAGGACATCTTGGCCACGCTCTTGTCGGGGTCCACGGCGAACTCCCCGAGAAGGGACCGGAAGAGCCCGGCATCCATCGCCGGCCGGAAGGCCCCGTAGCGCAGGAGCCACTTCTCCGGGGAAAGGGCGGGGCCCCAGGGATCCTCGGGAACGAAGCAGACGTCCGCCAGGGACGCCGCGGACCGGGATCCCGCGTCCCGTCCGAAGACCTCCACCCGCCCGGAGGCGGGGAACAGGGCCCCCGCCCCGAGCTTGAGGAGACTCGTCTTGCCGGCCCCGTTCAGGCCGAGGAGACCGACCGTCGATCCGGCCTCCATCGCAAGGTCGAGGCCCTCGAAGAGCGGCCTCTTGCCGTACGCGAACGTCACGGCGTCGAATCGTACCATGATTACCTCCATGGTGTATTAGTGTAGTAATACACTAGCCCGATCGAAAGAGAAAGTCAAGGGACCAGAATGGAAATTCCGCCGAAATCCGGCCGCTGCGACCAAATTCGTACGCGGAATGCCCACGACGGAGTTTCCCGCATCCGGGGAGTTCGATATATTAAGGGCATCCGATGACTTCGGTATCGGAACATCCCGACCGCCGGAACGGCGCCCGCACGGGGCCGGCACGCGGCGGCGACACCGCTCGGAGGCGTCATGAACGCTCCGCGACCCGGGGGCCTCGGGCCCCTCGCCCGTCATCGGGGGTATTTGACCGCCCTCGTCTCCAACACCGTCAGTCGCTTCGGCGACTCCGTCGACAGCATCGCCTTCGGCTGGATGGTCTACCAGCTCACCGGCTCCACCCTCCTCATGGGCACCGTCTTCGCGGTGAACGGCCTGCCGGGTCTGCTCTTCGGGGTTTTCGCGGGAGCCTTGGTGGACCGGCTACCCAAGAAGCCCGTCGTAGTGCTGGGTCACCTGGTCCGGGCCGCAAGCGTGGGAACCCTGGCGGTACTCCACGCGGGAGGTATCCTGGAAACCTGGATGGTCCTGGTCCTGACCTTCCTGAACTCCACCGCGGAGTCCTTCACCCATCCGGCCAACGCCGGTCTCACCCAGCGCATCGTGCCCCGGGACTCCTACCTGGAGGCGGCCTCCCTGTCCCAATCCGCCTCCTCCATCGCGGAACTCGCGGGACTCGGCTGCGCGGGGTGGGTCTTGGCTACGGTCGGAGTTTCGGGGGCCTTGGCGCTGGACGCCTTCACCTTCCTGTTCGCGGCCGCCGGCATCTCCACGATCCCGGTACCGGCCGCGGCAGCCCCGGCTCCCGACGCGTCGCCCGGGACCGCGGCCGACGGGGTCCGGTCGGCGGGTCGGGGAATCCTCGAGGATATCCGTACCGGCCTGGGATTCCTGCGGAGGGATCGCCTGGTCCGCCTGACCGTTATCCTGGCGGTCTTCGCGAACTTCGCCCTCGTCCCCTTCCAGACCCTCCAGCCCGCGTACGTGAAGGATGTCCTGGGGTCCGGGCCCGGGGGAATGAGCGCCATCGGCATCGGGATCACCCTCGGAATGGCCGCCGGGGGCCTGGCCTTGGCCAAGTTCGGGAAGGGAATCCACCGGCTTCGCCTGATCCTGGCCGGATTCCTGGGGGCCGGGACCCTGTACGCGTCCTTCGCCCTTCCCGGCTTCCTGCCCGCAGGCTCCGCGAGGGTAGCCTTCTCCGCTGCCGCGGCGTTTCCCCTGGGCGCCTTCATCGCCCTGATCAACGCGACCGCGGGAGCCTACCTCATGGAAAAGACCCCTCCCGAGCTCATGGGCCGGACCGTGGCGACCGTGAACGTGGCGGCCACGAGCGCGATGCCCCTGGGCGCGGCCCTGTCCGGGTTCGCCGCGGAGACGATCCGCCCGACGACGATCTTCGGCATCCTCGGGGCGGCCCTGGTGGCGGTCACCTTCCTCGCGTTGTCCCGGCCTTCCGTACGGGCGGAGCTGGCCTGCCCGCCCGCGGTTCCGGAAGCGGCCTGAAGGGCCCGCCGTCTCGCCTTGCGTCCCTTCCGGGCGGCCGCCTATACTTTCGCCATGTTCGATCCGCCGATCTTGAGCCGGCACGATGCCCGGATTTGCGTCGCGGGGGGCGGAGGATCCGGGGCCGCCCTGGCCTATGACCTCGCCCTGAGGGGGTTTTCCGTCCTCCTGGTCGAGAAGGGTGAGTTCACCTCGGGAACCACCGGGAGGCACCACGGCCAGCTCCACTCGGGGGCCCGGTACGCCGTGGGGGACCGGGCGATCGCCCGGGAGTGCATGGAGGAGACGCTCGTCCTTCGCCGGATCGCGCCCCAGGCCCTGGAATACAACGGAGGTATTTTCGCCGCGATCCGGGACGACGAGGCGGACTACGCCCCGGCCTTCATCTCCGCCTGCCTCGAGGCGGGCATTCCGGCCCGGGAGATCCCGGTGAGCGAAGCCCGGGTCTCGGAGCCCGCCCTGAATCCCCGTACTAAGAGGACGGTCTGGGTCCCCGACGGAACCATCGACGCCTTCCGCCTGGCCGCCTCCTTCCTGGCCGCCGCGGCCGCCCTGGGCGCGGAACTGAGGGCCTTCACGGAGCTCGTCGGGATCGAGACCGGGGGCGGGCGGATCCGGGGCGGGACCCTCCGGGGTCCCGACGGCCGGGAGGAGCGGGTTTCCTTCGACGGCCTGGTCAGCGCGACCGGGGCTTGGGCGGGCCGGGTGGGTTCCCTGGCGGGCCTGGACATACCCGTCACCCCCGCCCCGGGAACCATGGTAGCCGTCCGGGGGCGGCTCTCGGACCTGGTCCTGTCCCGCCTCGCGCCCCCGGGGGACGGGGACATCCTGGTACCCCAGCGGGGGCTCTCCGTCATCGGCAGCACCCAGCGTAGGGCCGATTCCCCGGAGGGTATCCTTCCTACCAAGGAGGAGATCGAATTCCTTCTGTCCCGGGGGGACGAGCTGGTCCCCGGCTTCTCCTCCGCGCCGTTCCACGCGGCCTGGGCCGCGGCCCGACCCCTGGCGGGACGGGCGGACTCGGATGCCGAGGGACGGGCGATCAGCCGGGACTTCGCCGTCCTGGATCACGGAGACGAGGGTGCGGCGGGGATGTTCACCCTGATCGGGGGCAAGGCCACGGTCCTGCGGGCCATGGCCCGGAAGGCCGCGGACGAGGTCTGCGCCTTCC
Organism: uncultured Spirochaetota bacterium; assembly: GCA_937873275.1. Taxonomy (GTDB): domain Bacteria; phylum Spirochaetota; class Spirochaetia; order Treponematales; family UBA12059; genus JAAYUR01. The sequence continues at coordinate 5,437 of CALMRC010000162.1, read as the reverse complement.
TGGGCGACCCGGAACCCTGCCGCACCGCGGAGTACCCGCTCCCGTCCTGGAGGAGCCTGGACGGGTATCTGGAGGGGAGCGGCGCAACGGGGCGAGGGGCCGGGAGCCGCCGCCCGGAGGGAGGCGCGGCATGATCGACACCATCATCCGGATTCGGGACGGCGGGGGCTTCGTCGAGTTTCCGGGGAGCTTCCCGGAGGACGCGACGGTATTGGACGCCCTGGAGACCCTGCGGGCCCGGGCCGAGGCGGACGTTCCGGGGGCCGGAGTGGAGGGCCCCGGAACGGGCCGCGGAGGCGCTCCGACTGTCCGGGTCCCCCACTATCGCCATTCCTGCCACCACGGGTCCTGCGGGACCTGCGGTGCCGTGGTGAACGGACTTCCTGCCCTGATGTGCCTGACCCGGCTGGCGGACCTGGCCGCCCCGCGGCCCCGGGAGCCCGGGGGGCCCCCCGCCGGACCCGTACGGGGTACGTCCGGGGAACTCGTCGTGGTCCTGGAACCTCTGCGCCGCGGCACCGTGATTTCCGGGATCGCCGCCCGGCCGACGGCGGCCCTGGCGGGAATCCCGGAAGAGTACTCCTACCTGCGGTCCTCGGAGGACGCGGGCCGGGCGCCCCCTCCCGCAGACCCGACCCGGGCTGCCGCCCCGGGGGGACTTTCGGCCGGTTCGGCCGGGCCCGGGCGGGTCCGCTTCGAGGCCTGCATCGAGTGCGGTCTCTGCTCCTCCGCCTGCCCCGTGACTACCCCGTTCATCGGGCCCGCGGCCTTGGCGGCCGTCAATCGTCAGCGGGAAAAGAGTCCGGATTCAGCCGAGCGAATGCTCGAGGTGGCCGGAAAGCCCGACGGGGCGCCGGCCTGCGAGCGGCACCTGCACTGCTCCCGGGTCTGCCCCCAGGCGGTGTACCCGGGCAAGCACATCCAGCTGCTCCGGAACGCCCTGGCCGGCCGGGCTCAGTAGAAGCCGATCTGGCGCACGTGGAGTCGGGCCCGGAAGGCTTTCTTGTAGGCCGTGACCGCCAGGCTCTTGAGCTTCCGCACGTCCAGGGGGAAGGCCGCCCCGAAGTCGCCCTTCCCGAAGTCGGACCAGGGTATGCGGATCTCGGTCCACTCCCCGGTCACCGGGATGGGGGCCATGTAGAAGGCCCAGGGAAAGACCGTGGAGGTCGTCCGGAGGAAGATGTAGTAGCCGTCCCCGTCGCCCCGGGCGACCAGCCGAATTCCCCGATGCTTGGAGCCGTCGTACTGCGAGCTCCGCCCCTCCTTCAGGAGGAGACGGGCCTGGATGAAGCCGCCCCGGTTCTCGAGCCGCACGTCCCCGGTAAGGGCCAGGTAGGGACCCTCCGCGTCCGCCTCGATCCCCAAGCGCAGGTCCGAGATTCCCCCCATCACCCGGTCGGAAAAGCCCTCCCACCGGGTTCCCAGGGCGGATTGGCCGCCGCGGAAGTCGTCCAGCAGAAGTTCGGACACGGATTCTCCTTCCGCGGCGGCTCGCGGCGCCAGGAGCGCCAGGCAGAGGCCCGCGAGGGATACGATGTTTTTGGAGCGTTCCATATCAGGAAAGGTATGCAATTTCCGATCCGGGGGCAACCGGCCCGGGCGGCGAGATGCCCCCGGATTCGAGCGCCTAACCTCGGGGCCGCGGTTTTCGGAATCGTGCCGAGATCCGGCCCCCGAAGACGTGGACCAATAGGCCCGCGAAGACCAGGACCGTGGCCGCCGCGTCCGCGGGTCCGAAGCGCTCCCCGAGCACGGCGGACGCCGCCCCGATCCCGACCACGGGCACCAGCAGGGAGAAGGGCGCTATGCGTCCCGCCCCGTGCCGCATGATCAACCGGTTCCAGACGCCGTACCCGAAGAGGGTGGACAGCACGACGAGATAGGCGAGGGCGCCGATCCACGCGAGGGTGGGCCGGGCCAGCGCCGCGGCGATCGCGGTGCGGCCCTCGAGGGTGAGGGACAGGGCCAGGAGCGGCAGGGGAGAGAACAGGCTGGACCATACCGTCAGCCCTAATCCGTCCGTTCCGGGCATCTTCCGGGCCACGATGTTCGCGGCGGCCCAGAAGAAGGCAGCGCCGAGGATCATGACGGCCAGGGGTACGGTCATGCCCGAGATCGATCCGTCTCCCCCCGAGAGGGCGACCAGCGCGAGTCCTCCGGCGGCCAGGAGCATGCCCGCGAGGTTATGGAAGCGCACCCGTTCCCTCAACACCGCGGCTCCGAGGATCGCCGTGAAGAAGGCCTGGGACTGGAGGAGGACCGAGGAGAGGCCGGCGGGAGCCCCCAGCCGCATCGCGGTGAACAGCAGGCCGAATTCCCCGATTCCCAGAAGCAGGCCGTACGCGGCCAGGTACCCCCAGGAAACCCCGGGCTTCGGGATGAAAACCAGGGCGGGAAAGGCGGATAGGGCGAATCGAAGGGTGACCAGGAAGAGGGGAGGCACTTCCGCGACCCCCAACTTGATGACCGTGAAGTTGAAGCCCCAGACGAGAACGACGGCCAGGATCGCGCCGATGGAACCTGCGGGCAGACGCTCGGTATCGTCGGAATCGCGCATGGGCGGAAGTATAGCGGCCGGAGGAAGTCCGCGCCATGGTAGAATGCGGGGCGGAGGGAACGCCATGAAGGAACGCGGAAACGCACTCGGCCTGTCCACCCGCATCGGCTACGGCCTGGGCGACATCTACGGCGGCGGCAGCACCACCATCATCAACATGTACTACCTCTACTTCCTGATCGACGTCGCGGGCCTTCCCCCGGCCTGGGCGGGAACCGCCTTCCTGGTAAGCAAGCTCTGGGACGCGGTCACGGACCCGGTTATGGGCCTGATCAGCGACAACACCCGCACGCCCCTCGGCCGGCGGCGCCCCTACTTCCTGGCGGGAATCCCCCTGGTCTTCCTCTCCTTCGCGGCGATGTGGGTACGGCCGGGATTCTCCGGCCCCGGGGCTGCCTTCGCCTACTACCTGGCCGCCTACGTCCTCTTCTCCACGGTCTACACCATGGTCTGGGTGCCCTACAACTCGATCGCCGCGGAACTGACCCAGGACTACGACGAGCGGACCCGCCTTTCCTTCTACCGCATGGTCTTCTCCAACCTCTCGGGGATCGTCGCAGCGATCGCCCCGAAGGACCTCTTCGAGGGCGCGCTCTTCCGGGGCGACCCGCCCCGGGCCTGGCTCTGGGTGGGCGTCTCCTTCGGCCTTATGTTCTCGCTTCCCTACATCGTCACCCTCCTCACGTGCCGGGAAAACCCCGAGTTCATGGCCCTGCCCCGGAAACGGATCGGCTCGGTGCGGGACTTCGTGACCGAGAACTTCCTCGCGCCCTTCGAGAACCGGCCCTTCCGGTACGTGATGCTGATGTACTTCTTCGGGTTCATGGCCCAGGACGCCGTCCTGGGGCTGGCGGTCTACTTCCTGACCTACGCCCTGGGCATCCCGTCCATGATGACCCTCCTGGTGCCGGTCTACGGGGGGCTCCTCGTGTCCCTCGTCCTCGCGGCGAAGCTGGCCGAACGGATCGGCAAGCGGGAGACCTTCCTGGTCTCCGGGGCCCTGTGGATCGGGGCCCTGATCCTGGTCCTGTTCATGCGGCCCGGCATGCCCGTCGCGGTCCTGTACGCCTTCGGCCTTGCCTTCGGGGTCGGGCTGGCCGGGGTGCAGTCCATGGTCTTCGCCATCTTCCCGGACGTGCCCGACGTGGACGAGCTCGTCTCCGGGGCCCGGCGGGAGGGCCTCTACAGCGGGATCTTCGCCCTGTTCCGCAAGGCCGGGGGCGCCTTCATCCTCTTCCTGGTGGGCGTCCTGATCGAGGCCGCGGGATACCTAGCCCCCGTCGGGGGCGTCCCGCAGGCCCAGACCCCCGGCTTCGTGCGGAGCCTGACGGCGATCTTCACGGGCCTGCCCGCCCTCTGCGTGGTCCTGGCCCTCCTCGCGGCCTGGCGGTACCCCCTGACCCGGGAACGGCTGGAGCGCATCCGCCGCATCAACGCCGTCCGCCGCCGGGGGGAGGCCCTCTCGCCCGCGGACGAGGCTTCCCGGGAGGAGCTTCTGCCCCTCATGGCCGGGGACCCGCGGGGGGGGCGCGGCCGCCATGCCTGAGGCCGGACCCGCCGTCCACCTCGCCTTCCGCTTCCACGTCAACTTCTACCATTCCTACCGGGGGGACTCCCTGGACGAACGGGGGATCGGCAAGGACATCCGGATTATCCGGGGGATCCTGGCGGACCTGGACCGCCTGAACGCCGAGGGCGTCCCCGTCCGGGGGACCTGGGACGTGGAGAACTATTACAGCCTGGAATCCATGATGCGGGAGCATGCCCCGGACCTGGTCGAGGGGATCGCCCGGCGGGTTCGGGAAGACCGGGACGAGGTCGAGCTCATGTCCTGGAACAACGGGATCGTGAGCGCCTGCACCCCGGAGGAGTTCGCGGAACTGGCCCGGCTGGCCGTGAGCAACGGGGGCCGGTCCGGCCTGGCCGACGTCTTCGGACGCTGGACCCCGATCCTCCGGCCCCAGGAGTGCATGTACACCCCCTCCTTCCTGACCCGGTACCCCGCCGCCGGGGTTCCGGCGATCAGCCTCTACTACTCGGCGGTGCCCTTCAACGGCTTCTCCAACTTCGTCCGCCCCCTGGCCTTCGCGGAGCGGTACAATCCCCTGACCCTGGCGAGCGCGAGCCTCCCGGGCTCCCTGCTCCTCCTGCCCTGCTACAACCACGGGGACGTGGCGGACCGCTTCGCCTCCCTGCGGCTCTGGCTGAAGAGCCTGCGCCGCCGCCAACTCCGGATGGACGAGCCCCGGGACCTCCTGTTGATCCTGGACGCCGACGCGGACGACGAGTTCTGGGCGGGCATGGAGGTCCCCGTCGCGAGCCGCCTCTTCCCCTCCTTCGACGGCCTGGCCCGGATGGTCCGCTCCGTGGCGGACCTGCCCTTCCTGCGCTTCACCCGCCCCGGGGACTACCTCCGGGACCACCCCCCCGTCGGCCGGGTGGTCCTGGATCAGGACACCGCGGACGGAAGCTTCGACGGCCTTTCCTCCTGGGCGGAGAAGTGGGAGAACACCGAGCTCTGGACCGTGATCCAGCGATCCCGCCGCCTCTTCGGGGCGGCCCGGGCGGCGGGCGCCCCCGCGGACGACCCGCGCCTGGCGGAGTCCCTCCGGGAGCGCCTCCTGGCCCTCTCCACGACCCACTTCGGCATGGCCAGCCCGGTGATGAACGCCGGCCGCCTCGCGGACGGCTTCGCCCGGGCGAACCGGGCGGAGGCGTTGGCCGCGGAAGTCCTTTCCGAACGCCGGGGTTCGCCGGCCGGAAGGGAGGGAGCGGCCGCGCTTTCCGAGGCCGCGGATGTTCCCGGCGTGTCCGGGGGCGGCGGCGCCGCGTACCCGGAGCCCCGGCTCCCGCCTCCCGGCCCGGCCCCGTCCGGCCGCG
>CALMRC010000161.1 GCA_937873275.1 uncultured Spirochaetota bacterium | reverse complement strand
GGAGGTCTTCCGCGGCTTCCTCCAGGAGGGGCCGGTCCGCCCGGAGGTAGACGGCCGCTCCCGCCGGAAGGCCCGAGGCCGGCTCCGTCCCCTCCGGGACGGGAAGGCGGGTGGCGCAGGAAGCCAGTCCCAGGGCCGAGGCGAGGGCGAGGACCCGGATCCGGTCCGACCGGGCACGGGGGGGTCGCAGGGTGTTCATCCCCGGAAGTATGCACCGGCCCCGGCCCTCGGGGCAAGATTCGCGGGGGGAGGGGGTCGGCGGGTTCGGCCCCGGCCGGGGCTCTACAGGTTGGCCAGGACGGCCTTGGCCGCGGCGCGGTGTTCCCGGGCGGCCTCGTGCCAGCGGAAGAGGTCGGAGTCGAAGAACCCCGGCCCGGCCCGTACGACCGGGACGCCGGCGCCCAGGCGGCGTTCGGCCTGGCTTTTCAGCCACAGGAGCTTGTCGTAGCCCCGGGAACCTTCCCCCCGGTCCCACCCGTCCTGGATGCCGGCCTCCCGGGTCCAGACGCCCTTCTCGTACTTGGGGACGTCCCCGTCCACGATGAACGAAGCCTCGACCCCCTCCCGGCCCCCCGGGGACCGAAGCAAGGTCTCCAGCTTCGGCAACAGGAGGTCCTCGTCCGAAAAGGGGAGCCGCCGCCAGGTCCGGAGATAGCGGAATATCTTGCGCGCCGCCTCCAGGAAGCGGGCCGCGTTGTCGATCCGGAACAGCTCCGGAAGTAGCCGGGGATCCGTCCAGAGCCGGGAAGGGTCGTCGGGATTCGTCAGGGCCTGGAGGTGGCCCACCGGGGGCAGGGCCCCGGAGCCGTCCAGGGCGTTGAAGTCCTCCCAGCGGGCCGTGAAATTCTGGTGGGCCCATCCGTCCGCGAAGGCGTGCAGGGCGATGCCGATCCGGAAGGGGTTCCCGGTTTTCAGGGCGTCCACCAGGAGCTCCCGGGCGGCCTGCCCGTTCGGGGTGACCGCCCAGCGGTTCCGCGCCCCGTCCCGGCGCTTCCGGCCCGCCTCCTCGGGATCGCCGGGGAGGAAGTGGAAGGGAAGGTAGACCTCCGAGAGAATGGATTCATCCCAGAAGAGGTAGTCCTGGGTCACCGGAAGGTCGTAGGGAGTCCCCCCGGTGTCGACGCGGACCGGACGCACCGCCTCGTCCACGAACTGGGAGGAGCGGGCGATCGTCTCGGCCTCGGCCTCCGGGACGCCCGCCTCCCGGGCCAGCCACCGGACCGCGTAGTAGTGGAAGAGGTAGTTCATCGAGGGGAAGTATGTCGAGCCCGGGCCGGGGCCGCAAGCGGGGCGCCGCGAGTCCGGGTGACCGCCCCCCGTATTGACGCCTCGCCGGCCCCGTCGTAGGCTGGCCCATCCTGTCTCTCGGGGGTGAGCCGTGAAGTCCTCGATTCGAACCCAGCTGGGCGCCCTGATCCTGACCTGGCTTCTGGCCGCCGGGAGCCTTTGGACGGCCGCCCGGATCGAGTCCGACGGCGGTTCCGTCCGGGTCGGTCCCGTCCGGATCGAAACCCCCGCGGGCGCGGTGACCGCCAAGCTCTACCGCCCCGCCTCCGCCCGCGCCGAATCCCCGGTCCCCGGGGTCGTCCTGATCCACGGGTACCAGAACGACAAGGAAACCTCCTCGGCCTTCGCCCTGGAACTGGCTCGCCGGGGCATCGCGGCCCTGTCCATCGACGCCTACGGCCACGGGAGTTCGGAGCCCGGGATGCGGGCCCGGGGCTTCACGCCCTACAAGTACCCGAACTTCGAGCGGAAGATCAAAGGACCGGTGCGCTACAAGGTGATGATGAACTTCAGCACCCTGGACTTCTTCCGGCCCCGCTTCTCGGAGGGCCTCGTCGACACCTCCATGGGGGGCAAGGCGGCCTACGCCTGGCTCCGGTCCCGGGACTTCGTGGACCCCGCCGCGATGGGCGTGACGGGCCATTCCATGGGGACCTGGGCCTCCTGGTCCGTGGCCGCCGCCTTCCCGGACCACCGGGCGGTGGTCCTCCAGTGCGGCGAGATCATCCCGGAGGGCTTCTACGATCCCTCCTCGGTCCGGTTCAACAACGTCCTCCTGCTCCAGGCGGTCTGGGACGAGTTCGCCTTCTTCCGGGACTACCGTCCCACCGTGAAGGGACTGGAGGCGACGGAGCTCCGGTACCGCGTCTTCATGGGTCAGGACCGGCCCGTCGAGTGGGACCGGACCTACGGTTCCTTCGCGGACGGCTCCGCCCGGCGGATGGAACTCCTGTACACGAACCACCGCCTGGTGACCCACAACTCCAAGGGGATCGCGGCCGCCGCGGACTGGTTCGTCCGGGCCTTCGGGATGAAGACGGCCGTACCGGCCTCGGACCGGATTTATCTTCGGAAGGAACTGCTCCTCGGCCTGGCGATGCTTTCCGCCCTGGCGTCCCTCTTGCCCCTCCTCTCGCTCCTGCTGCGGATCCCCTTCTTCGCGGAGGCCGCCCAGCCTGTGCCGTCGCGGAGGCTCCTGGAGGGGAAGGCGTGGAGGAACCAGGCCGCCGTGTCGGTGCTCCTGGGAGCCGCAACCTTCCCCTTCCTGACCCAGCTTGGCCACGGCCTGGCGCCCCTGCCGGAGTCGGTGTTCCGGATGACCGTGGGCGACGGCTTCCTGGTGTGGCTCTCCTTCCTGGCGGCGGCGACGCTGATCCTGTTGGTCCGCTGGTTCCGGAAGGGCGCCGGACGCCGGGCCGGAGCGACCCTCCACGACCTGGCCCTGGCTCCCGCGGACGCGCCGGATTCCGTTCCCGGGTCGGTGATCGGCAAGTCCGTCCTCCTCGCCTTCCTCCTGGCGGGGTCCCTCTACGCCCAGGCGGCCCTGTACGACGCCCTCTTCGGCCTGGAACTCCGGTTCATCTGGCCCTTCTTCCGGGTCTTCACCCCCGAGCGGTTCGGGCAGTTCTGGGTATACCTGCCCTTCTACGCGGCCTTCTTCCTGGTGAGCGGCGGGGTGAAGCTCTTCGGCCAGCTCCGCCTCCCGGAGAGGTCCACACCCGCGGCGACCCAGGCGGTCTGGTGGCTGGCCGCCTGCGGGGTCATGCTGGGAAGCCTGTTGGTCTGGGCGCTCGTCGAGTACGTCCCCTTCTTCCTGGGCATCGGTCCCGGGGCGGACCTCCTGCTCACGCCCCTCTTCGGCGGGCCCTTCATGTCCATCCTCCTCCTCACGATCCCCCAGTTCGCCCTGATGTTCTTCCTGGCCGTCGCGATGTTCCGACGGACCGGGTTCGTGTACACGGGATCCCTGACCGTCGGCATCCTGGCGGCCTGGATGCTGGCCGGCGGGTCGGCGATCCTGTAGGGGGCGGCATGACCGGGTACCCGGACCTGGACCGGCTCCACCTGACCAAGGTTCTCCGGCGGTTTCCCGGGGAGGGCATCCCGGACCTGGAAGCCGCCGTGGCCGCCGAATTTTCCCGCCCGGACTCCCCCTTCCGGGACCTCCGTCCGGGCGCCCGGATCGCCGTGGCCGCGGGGAGCCGCGGGATCGCGAACCTGGCTCCCGTCGTCCGTGCGGTCGTCCGGGAGCTGCGGTCCCGGGACGCCCGGCCCTTCGTGATCCCGGCCATGGGGAGCCACGGAGGGGCGACGGCGGAGGGCCAGCGGGAGGTCCTGGCGGGCTACGGGGTCACCGAGGCCGGGGTCGGGGCCCCCGTCGTCTCGTCCCTGGACGTCGTGGAATTGCCCGCCGCGCCGGACGGAACCCGGGTGTACATCTCCCGGGACGCCTGGGAGTCCGACGGGGTCCTCCTGGTCAACCGCGTGAAGCCCCACACGGACTTCCACGGTTCCCACGAGAGCGGCCTGGTGAAGATGGCGGTCATCGGCCTGGGAAAGCACGCCCAGGCCCTGGAAATCCACTCCCACGGGGTGGCGGGCCTCCGGGAGCGCATCCTGCCCGCCGCCCGGGTCGTCCTGGGTACCGGGAAGGTCTTGGGCGGCCTGGGGATCGTGGAGAACGCCCGGGAGGAGACGGCGGTCCTACGGCTGGTCCCCGCGGAGGAAATCGTGGGAGCGGACCGGGACCTCCTGGAGCTCGCGAAATCCCTCCAGCCTCGTCTGCCCGTGGACGACCTGGACGTCCTCCTGGTGGACGAGATGGGCAAGGAGGTGAGCGGGGTGGGGATGGACTCCAACGTCATCGGGCGGATCCGGGTCCGGGGGCAGGAGGAACCCGCGCGGCCCCGGATCTCCTCCATCGCGGTGTTCGACCTCACGGAGGCGTCCCACGGCAACGCCCTGGGGGTGGGACTGGCGGACGTGATCACGCGCCGACTCCGGGACAGGATCGACCTGAGGGTTACCGCCGAGAACGTGGTCACCAGCGGCTTCCTGGAACGGGGCAAGGTCCCCCTGGCCGCGGAGACCGACCGTGCCGCCGTGGAGATCGCCCTTCGGGGGGCCTCGGTCCGGGACCTCTCCCGGGCCCGGATCCTCCGGATCCGGAACACCCTCCGGCTCGGGGAGTTCTGGATTTCCGACGCCCTCCTTCGGGATTTGGCCGGCCGGGAGGGCGTGGAGATCACCGGGGAGCGGGCTCCCCTGCTCGACGGGAGCGACCTGGCCCGGTTCTGATCCCGACCGGATCGGACCTCCGGGCCGGGGCCCGCGGGGCGCCCGTGCCGCCCGGCGCGAATCCCCCCGTCAGCGGAGGGTCGCCCCCAGGGTGACGGTCACCGAGGCGATGCGGTTCTCCGTCTCCGGGCTGACGGAGTTGCTCCAGGCGGTCCGCTCGTACTGGGAGACCCCGGCGGCCGAACCCCCGAAGAACCGGGCGTTCAGGAACACGTCCCGGCCCTCCGCGACGGTCCTTCCGACCCGGACGGAGGCGTCCAGGATGGAGCCCTCGAACTCGAAGTCCGCCCCGTTGAAGAGGGCGCTGGATGCGTAGATCCCCGTGGCCTCGAAGCCCGCGAACCACCCCCCGCCCAGGGACGCACGGCCCGAAAGCGCGAGGGCCGGCACGATCCCCAGGTTCTGGGAGACCGCAAGCTCCGCGGTGCTCAGGTCCTCGAAGCGGATGGAGGCGTTCCGGAGCTGGATGGCCCCGCCGCCGGCCAGCCAGAAGCTCGGTCCGGACAGGAACCGGTACTGGTAGGTCACGCGATAGAAGGGGAAGGAATAGGTCATCCGGGTGGCCCCGTCGAAGGTCTTTCCGTCGACGGTCACGGGGCTCGGAAAGTCCACCTCCGTGACCAGCTCCAGGGGCTGGTAGAGGAAACGGATCTGGTGCCGGTCCCGGAGGGTGAGGTAGGCGGTCAGGCGGCCGAACGGGAAGAGGATCTCCTGCCCCCCCTGGTTCACGAAGTCGAAGTTCGTGTTCGCCGGTTCCGCCCCGACCCGGTAGGTGTGGGACAGGATCTTGATTGTCCCGAGCTCGGCCTCGAAGGAGACCCGGGCGGGATCTTCCTGGGCCGCCAGGGGAAGGGACAGCAGGGCGGCGGCCAGCGCCGCCGACACGATGGCTTTCAGGTTCATGGATAGCTCCTGGGTTCGGTTACGTTGTTGGGGAAAAGATACGGAATATATAGAGAAAATAAAATATACAGAGATGATTCTGCCGGTCCTCTCACGGGGCCGGGACGGGGGTCACCCAGGCCCGGAGTCGATCGGCACCCCGGAGGGCCTCGACAGCCACCTCCCGCCCCGGGCTGTCCGGGCCCAGGAGGCGGAAGAGGTCGTCCGGGCCCCGTACGCGCTCCGGGCCGAAGCGGACCAGGATGTCCCCCGCCTTGAGGCCCGCCCGGTCCGCGGGGCTTCCCGGCTCGACGGCGGAGAGGAAGGTGCCGTCGGATCCCTCCCATCCGTACCGGAGGGCCAGCTTCCGGGGCAGGGGTACGCCCTGGCCCCCGATCCCCAGCCAGCCGCGCCGGACCCGGCCGTCCCGGATCAGGGCCGCCGCCACGGCCCGGGCGGTGTCCGATGGGATCGCGAAGCAGAGCCCCTGGGCCTGGGCGATGATCGCGGTGTTCACCCCGATGACCCGACCCCGGGAATCCAGGAGGGGGCCCCTGGAGTTGCCCGGGTTCAGGGCCGCGTCGGTCTGGAGGACGCTGTCGATGAGGCGCCCCGAGACGGAGCGCAGGGACCTTCCCAGGGCGCTCACCACCCCGGCGGTCAGGGTGCTCTCGAATCCAAGGGGGTTACCGATGGCCACGGCGATCTGTCCCACCCGGACCCGGGAGGAATCCCCGAACTCTAGGGCGGGCAGGGCCTCTCCGGAGATTCGGATCACCGCCAGGTCCGTCGCCGGGTCGTCCCCGACCACCGAGGCCTCCCGGGGCCGGTCCCCGGGGAGCACCGCCTCCACCGAATCCGCGTCCCGGATCACGTGGCTGTTCGTGAGGAGGAATCCGTCCGGCGTGAACGCGAAGGCCGACCCGCCGGCCTCCGCTCCCCGGCCGCGGCGCACCCGCACGTGGGCCACCGAGTTCCGGGCCGCCTCGGCCACCCCCGTCACGGTCCTCGAATAGGAATCCAGCAGGTCCTCGTCCTCGTCCATGGGTCCAAGATAGGGAGGGTACCGGTCGCCCGGCAACGCGATACGGCCCTTCCGGGCTATACCTTCGGCCAGGTGACGGACGGCGGGGGCCTCAGTATGTTCTACCCGGGCGTCGAGCCCGGGAGGTCCGTGTGAAGGAGTTCGCGAAGGAGTTGGAGGCGTCCCTGCGCCGGGTCGTGGAGGCCTGGAGGGGGTCGCTGGTGCATATCGGCGGGCCCGGGATTCCGTATAGAACGGGCATCGTGGTGAGGGAGGGCCTGGCGGCCAGTCTGGCGCGTTCCGCCCGGGACGGGGAGGAAGTGCCCGTCGTGACGGCCGCGGGTCCGGCGACGGGGCGCGTGGAGGCCTGGGACGGGGAGAGCGGGCTGGTCCTGATCCGGATGGAAGCCGGAGTGTCGACCCGTCCGTACCCGGCGGTCCCGGAGACCGGGGAGACTCCCCCTCCAGGCACCCCCGTCCTCCGCCTGGCCTACGCGTCCGGCCAGGGGATCGAGGCTTCGTTCTCGATCGTACGGTTCGCGGGGGGGGCCACGGAGTGGGGACGCCGGCCCGTGCCGGCCCATTTCCAGGTGGACGGTCCCTCCTACCCGGGATTCCTGGGAGCGCCGGTCGTGGACCTGGAGGGCGGGCTCCGGGGCGTCGTGGTCTCCAACGAGGACGGCAACGAGGGGTGGATCCTGCCCGCCGACCCCTGGCGGACGGCGGTGGAGGAACTGGCCCGGGAGGGGAGCCGCCGGCCCGGCCGGCTGGGGATCTTCCTGGCTCCCGTCCGCCTTTCCCGGGACCAGGCCCGGGACGCGGGCCGGGACTCGGCCCTGATGGTGCGCGGAGTCGTTCCCGGCGGTCCCGCCGAGGAGGCGGGCCTCCAGCCCGGGGACCTGATCCTGGGCGTCGACGGGGCCGACCTCGGGGACGGGGGGCTCCCGCCCCTGCGGGCGGGCACCCCGGTGGCCCTGGACATCCTGCGGGGCTCGGAGCGGCGTGCCCTCCCGGTCGTTCCCGCGCCCCGGCCCTGAATGAAGACCCGGGACGAAGGCCTTGGCGGGATCCTCCGGGTCTACCGGGGCGGCCTGGGGACCCGGGAGCGCCGGGCCCTGGAGGAAGGCCGCTGGGAGTGGACCGACGACCCCGGCGAGGCGGACCTGGAGCTTGCGCCCCGGTCCGACCCCCCGGGTCCCTCCGTTCCCGACCCCGGGGCGCCCTCCCTCACGGCCCGGGAGCGCGAGATCCTGGAGTACCTGGCGGACGGGTGGAGCAACGAGGAGATCGCGGACCGTCTGGGCTTGAGCTTGGCCACGGTCAAATACCACGCCGGGTCCCTCTACCGCGCCTTGGGGGTCGGGCGCAGGACCGAGGCGGTCCGGGAAGCCCGCGTCCTGGGCCTGCTGGACTGGTGAGTCGGCCGACGAGTCGACCGAGGAGCCCGTGGCGATACGTCGACCCGGAACCCGACCGGTGAGGCGGATCCCGGGTCACCCCTTGTAGGGCAGATCCCCGTTGAGGGCCGCCGCGGCGGCCTCCTCCTCCCGGCCCAGGTCCGGCAGGATCCCCTCCAGGAAGCGGGCCACGGGGCGGGCGAAGGGCCGGTGGAAGGACGGCGTCGTGTAGGATCGGAATCCCCTCCGGGCCTTGTGCTCCCCCCCCATGCCGGGGTCGAAGGTCCGGATGCCCCGGGACAGGGCGTACTCCACGGGCAGGTAGTAGCAGAGCTCGAAGTGGAGGAAGGGGATCTCCTCGCAGGCCCCGTAGTAGCGTCCGTACAGGCGGTCCCGGCCCTCCAGGAGGAACGAGAGCCCCACGGTCCGTCCCCCCCGGTCCGCCCGGCACAGCAGCCAGCCTTCGGGCAGGAATTCCGGAAGACGGAGAAAGAATTCCCGGGTCAGGAATCGGGCCGCCCAGGGGCCGAAGCGGTCGTTGTGGGCCTCGTAGAGGTCCGCCATCAAGGCCAGGAGGCCCGGCTCGGAGGCGGCCTCCCGGGCGCCCACGATCCGGGTCCGCACCCCCGAGGCCGCCAGGGCCGCCCGCTCCCGCAGGACGTTGCGGCGCATGTTCTTGGAGAACGAGTCCAGCCAACCCCGGAAATCCCCGAACCCCTCGTCGGTCCAGAGGAAGGCCTGGTGCTCCCAGGCCGCCCATCCCGGCCGGTCGCGGAGCCGGGCGGCTTCCGGGCCGTCGGGCCAGAGGACGTGGACGCCCGCCAGGCCGTTCTCCCGGGCCAGGCCCTCGGCGGCGTCCAGGAGCCGTCCGGCCGGGACGGCCGAGCCCGGGTCACCTTCCTCCCGGCCCGGCGCGGTCAGTATCCTCCAGGCCGGGGCCGGTGTTGCGGGGACCACCCCGGAGAGCTTGGGATACCACCGGTAGCCGGCCCGCTCCGCGGCCCGGGCGAAGCCCTGGTCGAAGACGAACTCCCCCCAGGAATCCCCCCGCGCGTAGAAGGGCGCGGCCGCCGCCAGCTTGCCGTCCGTCCGGTCCCGGAGGAGGACGTGGGCGGGGGTCCACCCGGTCTCCGGCCGGACGGATCCGGATTCCTCCAGGAGGGTCAAAAAGCCCCAGGAGAGCAAGGGAGTCCCGGCCCGGTCGGCCAGGGCGTCCCATTCCTGCCGGGGTATGTCGAGCATGCGGTTCGCGACGGAAATCACCGGATCGGGCATGGATAGAAGGTACTGAAGAGTGCCGGGGCGGGGATACGGGAGGCGGGGCGTCCTGGTCGAGGGACCGGCTCGGGGTCGGTCCGGAATCCGGGGCGTCCGGACCGTGGGGACGCCCCGGCGTACCCGGCTATTTGCAGAGCTCGAACATCTTCTCGCAGGTCTGCAGGGTGTAGAGATCCCCCAGGCCCCAGGCCTGTGCGGTCTTGAGGGCGTCCGGGGCCATCTTGGCGATCGCTTCGTTCGGTATGCCCGCCTCCCCGAGGGTGGTGGGGGTCCCGATCTTCTTGAACCAGGCCACGATGGCGGCTATCCCGGCCTTGGCCGCGGCCAAATCGTCGGACTCCCGGACCGCGAAGACCTCCCGGGCGATGCCCGCCAGCCGCTTGGTCTTCGTGGTCAGGAAGTAGCGCATGGTCGCGGGTATGGTCACGGACATGGCCGCCCCGTGGGGGGTGTCGTAGAAATTGCTCAGGGAATGGCCCAGGACGTGGATGGTGGCGTCCGCGGGGCCGAGGCCGCAGGGATAGAACCCGTTCCAGGCGTAGGAGGCGGTCCACATCATTTGGGCCCGGGCTTCCTTGTCCCGGGGGTTCGCCAGGATGCGGTCCATGCACTCCATGATCGTGCGGATTCCTCCCTGGCAGTAGTGTTCCTGGAAGGGAGCCCAGTCCAGGCCGTGGCCGATGTACGCTTCGAGCAGGTGGGAGACGATGTCCGCCGCGGAATAGGCCGTCTGCTTGACCGGGATCGTGTAGGTCAGCTCCGGATCCAGAACCGCGTACTTCGGGCGCATGATCGGGCTCAGGAATCCGTCTTTCCGCTGGATCTTCTCGTACGACATCACGGAGGTACCGTTCAACTCCGAGCTGGTCGCGGGAATCGTGACGACCGCGATCACCGGCAGGGTCTTGGTGATCGGCGTCTTCCCGGTGACGAAATCCCAGGGGTCTCCGTCGTATCCGGCGGCCACGCCCACGAATTTGGCTTCGTCGATCGCGCTCCCCCCGCCCAGGGCGATGAGCACGTCGGGTTTCTCCTTCTTGGCCAGGGCGATGACCCCGGCCGCGTGTTCCACCGTCGGATTGCTTTTCACTCCGAAGGCGCCGATAAGCGATACGCCGGCGGACTTGCAGCTGTCCGCCACCTTCTGGTAGAAACCGACTTCCTTCACGAATTTTTCGTCGTAGGTTATCAGAAGGGCCTTCTTGCCGAATCCGGCCGCGAGTTCGCCAACCCGGGCCACCACGCCTTCGCCGAAAACCGCCTTGGTCGTCATGTCGAATTCGAACGGATACATGCTTCACCTCTCCTGCTATTCGAGTGTTGGGGAGACGGACGATCGGCGACCGTCCCCCCTCTGCCCTCGCTCCGGGCCGGAATCCGCTGCGGATGGTTCGGCGAGGAGGGCCGAACGCCGTACTTTATGCATATGTCGAAAATTGGTATTTGTCAATTCAAATAATCAACCTTTTCAATATTATCATATATTGACAAAAGTGAAAACTATTTACATAATCTTACTTATGTCAGAGAAGGTATCTACTCTTGAATCCACTTCCCGGGCTTCTCGAAAGGGCGCAGCCGGCAAAGTTCGCGAGGTACCCGGCTCCGGCCCGGAGGAAGCCTCCCGTCGAAGGAAAGGGCGGCCCATGGGAATACCTGCAGCCAAGCTCAAGGAACTGTTCTTGAAGATGTCCCAGACCCGTCATTTCGAGGAGACGGCGGCCCGCCTCTTCACCGAGGGGAAAGTCCACGGGACGGCCCATTTCTGCATCGGGGAGGAAGCGACCGGGGTGGGAGTCTGCTCGGCCCTCGCCCCGGAAGACCTGATCGCCCAGACCCACCGGGGCCACAACCAGGCGATCGGGAAGGGCATGCGCCTGGATCGGATGATGGCCGAATTCCTCGGCAAGGAAACCGGGTACTGCCACGGCCGCGGCGGCTGCATGCATATCGCGGATTCCTCCGTGGGAAGCCTCGGCGCGAACGGAATCGTCGGGGGAGGGATCCCCATCGCCGTCGGGGCGGCGTTCGCCCAGCAGTACCGCAAGCTGGACGCCATCACCGTCTGCTTCTTCGGCGACGGGGCCACGAACGAGGGGGCCTTCCACGAGGCCCTCAACCTAGCCTCCGTCTGGAAGCTGCCCATCCTCTTCGTCTGCGTAAACAACTACTACGCCATGTCGACCCCCCTGAATCGGCACATGAACATATCCGACATAGCCGTGCGGGCCCAGTCGTACGGAATCCGGGGAAAGTCCCTGGACGGCAACGACGTGATTTCCGTCTACGAGGCGACCCTGGAAGCCAAGGAGTACGTGCGGCGGGAAGGACCGATGCTTCTCGTTCTGAACACCTACCGGTACATGGGCCATTCCAAGAGCGACCCGCAAAACTACCGTACTAAGGAAGAGGTGGAGTCCTGGAAGAAGCGCGATCCCCTGGTGCTGTTCCGGGATCGACTCCTGCGGGACGGAATTTGCTCCGCGGAGGAGTTGGACGCCCTGGACGGACAGGCCCTCCGGGACGTGGCGGCCGCGGTCGAGTATGCGGAATCGAGTCCGGAGCCTCGAACGGACGAGGTCCTCCGCGACGTTCTGGCCGAATGAGGAGCCCAGATGCGTGAACTGACCTATGCCGAGGCCATCCGGGAAGCGCTTTCCGAGGAAATGCGCCGGGACGATTCCGTCGTGTTCCTGGGCGAGGATATCGGCGTGTACGGCGGAGCCTTCGGCGTGTCCAGAGGGATGCTGGAGGAATTCGGGCCGGTCCGGGTTCGGGATACCCCGATCTCCGAGACGGCCATCGTAGGCTGCGGCGTAGGGGCCGCGATGTCGGGTCTACGGCCCGTGGTCGAGATCATGTTCTCGGATTTCGTCGCCGTCGCCATGGACCAGATCGTGAACCAGGCCGCCAAGGCGCGGTTTCAGTTCGGAGGCCAGTTTTCCGTGCCGATGGTCATCCGGACCCCCTCGGGATCCGGGACGGGCGCCGCGGAACAGCATTCCCAGAGCCTGGAAGCCTGGTTCGTCCATACCCCGGGCATCAAGGTGGTGACCCCCTCGACCCCCGCGGACGCGAAGGGGATGCTGACGACGGCCATCCGGGACCCGAACCCCGTCCTGTTCCTGGAGCAGAAACTCCTGTACCGCGTGAAGGGCGAAGTCCCGGAGGGGGAGTATACGATCCCCTTCGGCAAGGCCTCCGTCCGCCGGGAGGGCCGGGACGTGGCGGTGATCACCTACGGACGCATGGTCCAGAGGTGCCTGGAGGCGGCGGACGCGGTCGCCCGGGAAGGGATCGAGGCCGAGGTCGTGGACCTTCGCAGCCTCGCCCCCCTCGACCGGGACGCGATCGTCGCGTCCGCGAAGAAGTGCGGCCGGGTCCTGATCGTCCACGAGGCCTGCA
This sequence comes from uncultured Spirochaetota bacterium, assembly GCA_937873275.1. Lineage (GTDB taxonomy): Bacteria > Spirochaetota > Spirochaetia > Treponematales > UBA12059 > JAAYUR01. Next base: position 514 of record CALMRC010000161.1, on the reverse strand, counting down.
CGACCGGAGGGGTCGGCGGGGAGATCGCCGCGATCATCGCGGACAGCGAGGCCTTCTTCTGGCTGGACGCTCCGATCCGCCGACTCGGCGGGCTGGACTCCCCCATACCCTATAACCGGACCTTGGAGGACACCGTCGTTCCCCGTACGGCGGGGATCGCCGACGCCCTGCGCGGGCTCGCAAGAAAGGGGGCGTCATGGCCTCGAGCGTGATCATGCCCAAGTCGGGCATGGCGATGGAGGAGGGGGTCGTCGTCGCCTGGCTCAAGAAGGTCGGGGACGCCGTGGCGCCGGGAGAGGCCATCGCGACGATAGAGACGGACAAGGCCGTGATGGACCTGGAGGCGGAGGCGGGGGGGGTCCTTCTCGCCGTGCTCCGCGAGGCGGGGGACCACGTCCCGGTTACCGAAGTCATGGCGTGGATCGGCCAGCCGGGCGAGCCGATTCCCGCCGCCGCCCCCTCCTCGGGGAATGCGGCGAGGCACGAGGGCTCGGGGAACGGATCCGGCGAGGCG
>CALMRC010000160.1 GCA_937873275.1 uncultured Spirochaetota bacterium | reverse complement strand
GCGCCGGGGAGGGCGGGACTTGCGGGGAGGGCGCGGGCGAGGAAGGCGGCCCCCCAGGCCGTCAGGGCCAGGAGGGGCAAAAGGACGAGGGCGGTTGCGGCGTCCCGGGGACGGGGCCGCCGCAGATGGAACTCCCGGGAACGCCCCCGGAGGCCGATGATGTAGAGCAGGATAAGGGTCTGCGGGACCAGGACCGCGAGGTTGCCCGCGAGTCGGGCCCCCGAGGCCAGGGTCTCGACCGCCCGGGCGTCCGGACCCGCGGCCAGGGAGGGCAGGATGAAGGCCGCGGCCACCAGGGCGGTTTCCGCCCGGAACCATGCGGGCTCCCGTTCCGGCGAATCCATGTGCGGCGCCCTCCTTGGATTTTCCCCCTCCCGGGGTGATAGAATGGAACCGCGGCCCTTCGCGCGGCCGGAGCCGCGGATCCGTCGGTTTACGGTTGCCTCATTTTGATATCGTGTCGATTTTTATAGTATAGTTGAACCGGGACGGCAAGGCGCGGCCGTCCGGAGCCGCGGACGGGTTGAATCCCTCCCGGCGGCGCAGCGCCGGGAGAGCCCATGATCGTCCTGCTCGCCGTGGTGGTCTTCATCCTCTTCCTCCTCACCATCACCCTGGGCGCCCGGGGGAACAAGCGGTACTCCTGGTTCGAGTACTACGCGAAGGGCCGGGAATCCGGGTTTTCCTTCCGGCAGGCCAAGGACCTCAAGGACTTGGCCCAGGTGGCGGGCTTGAGCGATCCGACCGAGGTCTTCTGGAGCCTCAAGGCCCTGGACAAGGTCATCGCGGCCATCACCCGGTCCCGGGCGGCCTCCCCCCGGGGGCTGGACCGGGATACCGAGCACCTCCTGGAGCGGATGTACGAGTACCGGCACCGGATGGAATTCGACCAGCCGAAATACAAGATGGGCATCAAGAGTTCCCACCAGTTGGCGGCCAACCAGCGCATCCGTATCCTGGTGCACGGCGTGGGGGTCTTGAACTCGACCCTCATCGACGTCCACGCCCGGTACCTCGTCTGTACCTATCCCATCGGGGTGAAGCTGCCCGCGGGGTTCTCGTGGAAGGGGCGCCGGGTATCCGTGTACTTCTGGCGGCACGAGGACGCGGGCTACGTCTTCGACACCTACGTCATCGACGACCTCCGGATCCGGTCCGTTCCGGTCCTCCACCTGGCCCACTCGGAGGCCCTGTTCCGGACCCAGAAGCGAAAATCCGTACGGGCCCGATCCCGTATCTCCGCCTACATGTACCTGCTCAAGCGCCTCGAAGGCGCCTACGAGAAGCCCGAACGGGACGCGGGACTCAAGTGCGTGGTGCAGGACCTCTCCGAGGACGGCTTCGCGGTCATGATCGGGGGCAAGGCCAAGGAGGGCATCCTGGTGAAGATCCAGTTCTTCCTGGGAGAGGACCAGGTGGTGATGAGCGGGACCGTCAAGGGCTTCGATTACTGGCCGGAAAACAACCGGTCCCTGGTGCACGTGGAGGCGGTGCGCCCGAGCCCCCGCATCCGGAACCTGATCCGGTCCTACGTCTACGCTTCCCGGGCTTCCGATCCCGGGAACGGCGGCGGGGGAGAGGTCTTCGCGTCCCTTCCCGCCTCGGCCGGGAGGCGCGGATGAGGGGCCGTGAAAGGAGATGTAGCGTCATGGTACGAGTCGCGGCCGCGATCCTGGTTCTACTCACGGCGGGAACCTCCGCTTTCGCCCAGGATTCCAAGGCGATCATCGAGACCTTCCAGCGCAACTTCGTTCGGTCCAGCCTGGGGACCAAGCTGGAGCTCCTCCGGGAGGCCGCGGGCTACGAAGGCGTGGACATGGGCCCCCTGTACGAGACCGCGGTGAGCTTCGTCCTGGGGAACGCCTCCCTCCTGGAGTCCGACCTGGTCCTGCGGGACATCGCCATCGTCTCCGCCCAGATGCTCCGGAAGTACAAGTACACCCCCGCGGCGGAAGCCCTGTGGGATCTCTTCCAGACTTTCCGGGACAACGCGGTCCGGGTCCCCATCCTGGAGGCCCTCGGAGAGACCGCCCGGGACAATCCCCGGCTGATCGAGCGGCTGAACGCCTACCTGGGGGCCCAGACCACCCTGTTCCGGTCCGGGGCGCAGCCGGATTACCCGACCCTGGAGGCCTGCATAGAGGCCCTGGGGAAGCTGGGGGACGGCTCGTCCTTCCCGGTCCTCTTCTCCGCCTACGTGGCGGGGTACCGGGCCGAGGTGACCCAGAAAGCCTCCGCGGCCCTGGCGGCCCTCAAGGGGGACTACCACGGCTACCTGATCCAGGTGATCGAGCGCAACACGGCCCTGGAGAAACGGGCCGCCCTGGACGCGGGGCTCGCGAACCCGACCTTCACCGGGGACCAGCGCGCCGCCCTGGCCGAGGCGGCCCTGGCGGCCGGGGTCGCCTATTCCAGCGGGAACCCCGTCGAGGTGGAGGCCGTCCGGGAGATGCGGTACAAGGCCGTGCGGGAGCTAACGGAGCGAAAGTGGCAGAGGGCCTCCCCCGTGGCGATCCGGCACTTCTACGACGTCCTCACCCTGTTCAACCGGAGCCAGGCCCCCAAGAGCGCCCTCCTGGAGGCCGTGGCCTGCCTGGGAGCCATGGGCACCCCCGAGGCCGCCCAGACGCTCTCCCTCTACCTCCAGCTCATCAACACGGAGACGGAGCAGGGGAAGGTCTTCGACGAGCAGATCGTGCTGTCGGTGATCCGGAACCTGGGGATCCTGGGGGACAAGGTGGCCTTCGACTACCTGCTGTACATCGGGTACCTGCGGTACCCGGACACGGTCAAGAAGGCCGCCAAGGACGCCCTGCAGAACTTGAAATGGTGACGATGTGCTCGGAAGGGGTCCTGTTTCAGGAATGAACCACGGAGCCCACGGAGAGCACGGAGAAGACGGGGCTTGGAATCAAAATTTTGACAGGATCAAGCCCGGATGAACAGGATTCGGTACGGGATATTAAAGATCCTTCAGATTCAACCCGATCACGGGTGTCGCAATTTCTCGAAAAGCTCACGCTTTTCGAGAAATTGCATAGCGGGGTTCTGACAAGCTCGGAGCTTGTCAGAACCCCGCTAGCCCCCGCTGACCAGGTGGTGAAGGTCCACCTCGGCGCCGTCCCGTACCGAGGCGGTCTCCCAGTCCCGTCGTTCCACCAGGGCCCCGTCCACCCGGGCGATGATGAGGGGGAAGGTCCACCCCTTGCGGTCCAGGATCTGTCGGATGGTCAGGGATTCTTCGGGGAATTCCTCGGGGTTATGGTTCAGGAGTATCTTCACGGCGCCCCCGGGCTCGGCCGCGGTGGTCGAGACCCGGGAATAAGCTACCAAAGGCGGCGCCGAAGGTAAAGCGGCCGAATCCGGCCCTCCGCCGACATCCGGGTTCCCCACAAATCTCGAATATGTGTATAATGCCCTTCCATGGAACCGGATTCCGGGACCCAGCGGCCCCGTCGGAACACCAGCCTCCGTACCGCCATCCTCCTGCCCCTGGCCTCCCTCGTCCTCCTGGGCTTCGCGTCCTCCTGGACCCTCTACGTCCTGGCCTCCCGGGCTTCCATGGGCGGGGTCGTGGAGCGCCTGGTCCTGGAGACAACGGCGGTCCTGGAAGCCCGCCTTTCCCGACTGCTGGAGGCGCCCCGGCACGTGGGAATCACGATCGCGGAATTCGCCCGGCAGGTGGAGGACCCCGGGGCGAGTCTCGACCTCTTCCAGCGGGTATTCCGCTCCCAGTTGGAGGAGGTCCCGGAGCTCAATATCGCGGCCATCGGGTTTTCCGACGGGGAGTACGCGGAAGCCCAGCGCCTGGGGGACGGCCGGATCCTGGTGGGCCGGGCGGGCCGCGGCACGGCCGGTGCCCTGGAGAGCTGGATCTGCGACGAGGACGGAACCCCCCGGGAGCTCTGGGCCTCCCGGTCCGGGTACGATCCCCGTAGCCGGCCCTGGTACAAGCTGCGGGTCGAGACGGGCAAGCCCGGCTGGTCCACGGTCTACTCCTACTACTCCACCGGAGACCTGGCCGTTTCCGCCGGGTATCCCATCCTCACCCGAGGCGAGGTACGGGCCGTGGTGTCCGTGACCATGACCCTCCGGGGGATCCATGACTTCCTGAACACCATGCCCCAGGCCCGGCGCGGGGTACTGGCCGTCCTGGACCGGGAGGGCCGGGTGATCGCGGCGTCCGGCAAGTTCCCCGTCACCCTGGACGCCGAGGGACGCCTCCCCTCCGCCGAGGCTTCCGGGAACTACCTGCTCGCCAAGGCCTCCGCCCTCCTACCCCTGAAGGTCAAGCCGGAGACGTCCATCCATCGGTTCCGGATAGAGGGGGAGCGGTACATCTCCGGAATCTCGGAGCTCCGGAACGACGAATGGGACCTGGGCTGGCGGGTGGCCGCGATCCTGCCGGAATCGGAGTACACGGAGCGGATGACCGAGTCGGACGTGCGGGGCGGATTCGTCTTCCTGCTCCTCCTGTCCCTGGCCCTCTTCGTCGCCTGGCTGACCGTGGACGGCCTCACGGAGCCCCTGACCCAGCTGGAGGCGGCGGTCCGGGACCTGGCCTCCGCCCGCTTCTCCGAGGCGTCCTCCCGGACCGTCCAGGCCCTGGCGGGCCGGCGGGACGAGCTCGGGCGGCTCGCGGCATCCTTCGAGCACATGAGGACCAGTCTCCTGGCCAGCTTCGAGACCCTGAAATCCAGCCTGGGGGAGAAGGAGGTCCTGCTCAAGGAAGTGCACCACCGGGTGAAGAACAACCTCCAGGTCATCTCCAGCATGCTCTCCATCCAGTCCGGGGAGATCCGGGATCCCCGCTCCCTCGAGGCCTTCGCGGCCTGCCAGGAGAGGATCCAGGCCATGGCGTACGTGCACGAGGGGGTCTACCAGTCCGGTCTGTACACGGAAGTGGAGATGGACGAGTACCTCGGGCGGATCTGCTCCTCCCTCCGGTGGTCCCGGGCCGAGTCGGCCCCGGGGATCGACATCCGGGTGGACGCCCGGGACATCCTGCTACCCCTCTCCCAGGCCATCCCGTGCGGACTCATCGTGAACGAGCTGGCGGTCAACGCCCTGAAGCACGCCTTTCCCGGCGGGCGCGGCGGGCTAGTGTCCGTGAACCTGTCCCGGGAGGGGACGGAGTACGGCCTGATCGTGGAGGACGACGGGGTGGGCGAGGGCTCGTCGGGGACCGGCGTCCCCGGGATCGGGCGGACCCTGGTGGAGTCCCTGGTTTCCCAGCTCCGGGGGACCGTCGTCGCCGCCCCGGGACCCGGCGGCTCGGGGCTCCGGGTGGAGATCCGCTTCCGGCTCTAGCGTCGCCCTTCGGGAGGCCGTGGCGCGCTCGCCGATTGGAACGGAGCGAGGGGCCGGCCCAAGGCTTCGCTTGCCGATTTCGGGGTTTTCGGGCTATACTGTGCGGACTTCGTACGGGAAGTAATCAGTTAGGACGGCTGATACATCAGCAACCAACCAAAATACCTCGGTCTAGCTCAAAGAAGGAGGTCCGCGAGCCATGATCAAGTATCTTCACACCGACGATTCGAAGTGCGTCGGGTGCATGACCTGTACGGCGGTCTGCTCCCAGATGTATTTCAAGGAGGACAACCCGGCCAAGTCCTGCATCCAGGTCTTCGGCATGGGCAAGGGGGCCTTCCACCTGGTCGCCTGCGACCAGGAGTGCCGGAAGTGCGTGATGGAGTGCCCGACCCAGGCCATCACCGTGGCCAAGACCGGGGTCGTGATGATCAACAAGAGCCTTTGCGTGGGCTGCCTCGCCTGCGTGGCCGTCTGCCCCGTCGAGGCCATGCGCTACTACCCGGGCAACAAGAACCCCTTCAAGTGCATCGCCTGCGGGGCCTGCGCCAAGAAGTGCCCCAAGGAGGCCCTCTCGGTCCGGGAGAAGGAGGAGAGCGAGGCCGCCCGCAAGCCCTTCGAGGTGGCCGCGGCCGTGGCCCAGGGGGGGGACAAATGAAGTTCGACGCCAAGACCTTCCAGCTCCTGTCCGAGTGGACCTACGAGCGGAAACCCCTGTCCCGGGGCTACAACATGCGGACCCTCCACGTGGACGTGGGGACCCGGAAAGTTTCCGAAAAGCCCGTGTCCGAGGACATGAAGAAGCGCTTCACCGGCGGCAAGGGCTTCGGCCTCCGTCTGCTCTGGGACGCCACCAAGCCGACCACCAAATGGGATTCCCCGGAGAACGAGATCGTCATCGCCATGGGACCCGTGTGCGGCAACACCAACTATCCCGGCTCCGGCAAGAGCCTCGTGGTGTCGCTGTCCCCCATGACCGGGGTGCCCATCGACTCCAACGTGGGCGGCTACTTCGGCCCCTACCTCAAGTTCTCGGGCTGGGACGCCCTGGAGCTCCAGGGCAAGGCGGAACGGGAGACCATCGTCTTCATCGACGGGAACGAGGGGGCGGTCCGGATCTACGATGCCCCCGCGGACCTGCCCCAGGATACCCACCTCCTGGCGGAGGCCCTCACCCATGCCTTCGCCAAGGACGAGAAAGATCTGCAGTCCGTGTCCGTGGTTTCCGCGGGCCGGGGGGCGGACCACTCGCCCATGGGCTTGCTGAATTTCAGTCTTTACGACAAGCGCCGGGGCGCCTGCCGGGTCAAGCAGGCCGGCCGGGGCGGGATCGGCCTGGTTCTGCGGAACAAGAAGATCCGCGCCGTGGTGGCCCGGTACAAGGGGGTCGAGCAGGACTCCAACGGGGCCGCGGATCCCGCGGCGGTCCAGCGGATCGGCCTCAAGCTCCACCGGGAGATCGTGGTCAACGACGACAAGCAGTGCAAGATGCGCAAGCAGGGCACCGCCCACCTCATGGAGGTCATGAACGATTACGACCTCCTGCCGACCAAGAACCACAAGTACGGCCAGGACCCCAAGGGGCCCGAGGTGGCCTCCTGGGTCTGGGAGAAGCTCTTCTCCCTGGACCTGCCGGACGGGTGCTGGTTCGGCTGCACCCTGGCCTGCGCCCACGCGGTGGACCACTTCCTCCTGGAGACCGGCCCCTACAAGGGCACCAAGGTCATCGTGGACGGCCCGGAGTACGAGACCGCGGCGGGGGTGGGATCGAACCTGTACATCTACGACCCCCACGGGATCCTGGAGATCAACTTCTACTGCGACACCTACGGGATCGACACCATCTCCTTCGGGACCATGACGAGCTTCCTCATGGAATGCTGGGAGCTCGGAGTCCTCAACAAGGACCGGACCGACGGGATCGACCTGACCTGGGGCAACTGGAAGGGAGCCTGCCAGATCCTCCACGACCTGGCGGACGGCAAGCGCTTCGGGGTCCTGGCGGGCAAGGGCGTCAAGTTCCTGGCGGAGTACTTCGCCAAGGAGTACGGCGCGGATCCCCAGGTCATGAAGGACATCGCCCTCCACGGGAAGGGCCTGGAGCAGAGCGAATACATCTCCAAGGAGTCCCTGGCCCAGCAGGGCGGCTACTACATGACCAACAAGGGCCCCCAGCACGACGAGGCCTGGTTGATCTTCATGGACATGGTGAACAACCGCATCCCGACCTTCGAGAACAAGGCCGAGGCCCTGCACTACTTCCCCATGTTCCGGACCTGGTTCGGCCTCCAGGGCCTGTGCAAGCTTCCCTGGAACGACATCGAGCCCGCGGACAACGCCAAGTGGCCGGAGCCCAACAAGGTTCCCGAGCACGTGCACAACTACATCGACCTGTACACCGCCATCACCGGGGAGCCCCTGGACTGGGAAGGCCTCATCCTCCAGAGCGAGCGGGTCTACAACTTCCAGCGGACCTTCAACATCCGCCAGGGCTACGGGCACCGGAAGGACGACAAGCCGCCCTACCGCGCCATGGGCCCCGTGTTCGAGGACGAGTACGAGGCCCGGGCGGAGCGCTACGACAAGCAGATGAAGGAAAAGATCGGCATCGACCCCGCGGGCAAAACCGTGGCGGAGAAGGTCCGGATTACCCGGGAGTACCGCCTCAAGCAGTACGAGTCCCTCCTGGACGCGGTCTTCAAGCGCCGGGGCTGGACGGAGGACGGCTGTCCCACCCCCGAGCACCTGAAAAAGATCGGCATGGACCTGCCGGAGGTCCTGGAGGTGGTGAAGGGCCGGATCGAGGGCCGGCTGTAGGGGAGGGGGCAGGAGTCGGCGAATAAGAGCGGCAGGGCGCTAATCGGCACCCGCCGCCGAAAGTCGAGATAGGCGCGGCGGCCCTTGAGGGGGCCGCCGTTTTCATTCCGTACCCACGGTAGTAAAGGCCCGCCGCCTCAATCCCCGCCCGTCAGCCGCAGGACTTCCCGCACGAAGAGCTCCGACTTCGTGGACCCGGGGTTGTGCCCGGAGCGTTCGAAGTAGACCAGTTCCTTGGCGGGGGCCCGGAAGGACTTGCCCGCTCCGGGCTGGTCCCAGCCGACGACCATAAAGCGCTTTTCAAGGGTTCCCAGGGGCCGGCGCTTCCGGCTTCCGTCGGGCCGTAGTATGATCTTGGGGTCTTCGAGAGCGGGACGCCGCCGGCCGCGCCGAATATCGGCGCCGAGCCGAGGTCGTCCGAACGGGAGGTGCCCATGTTCCTGAAACTGATCGCCCGGGTGATCGTGATCCTGTCCTCCAACACGAATCCTGTCCAGATCGCCGCGGGAGTCGCCTCGGGGCTGCTCCTGGCCTTGCTGCCCGCGGGCAACCTCCTGTGGATCCTGCTCTTCCTGGTCCTCTTCGTATCGAAGGCCCACTACGGCATGGCCCTGGTTTCCATGGCGGTCCTCAAACTGGTCGCCCCGGCGGCGGCGGTGCCCTTGGACGCCCTGGGCTGGACGGTCCTGAACGCCCCGGCCCTGCGGCCCGCCTTCACGGCCCTCTACGGGATGCCGGTCGCACCCCTCACGCGGTTCAACAACACCCTGGTGATGGGGGGCCTCCTGGCGGGGATCGTACTCTGGGTTCCGGCCTTCCTGGCCGCCCGGGCGGGGGTGACGGCGTACCGGGCCCGACTGGCTCCCCGGATAGCGGGCGGCAAGTTCGTCACGGCCTTGAAAAAGGTGCCCCTGGTGAGCGCCCTGGCCAAGGCCGTCGGGGCCGCGGCCCGGATCGCCGGGCCGGCGGACTAGGGGGCGGGTATGGAAAAGAACGGGAAGAAGCCCGCGGCGTCCTCCGCGGAAAAGAAGGCGGCCCGGGCCGCGGCGTCCGCGGCGAAGAGCGCCGCGAAACAGGCCAAGGCCAACCGGGGCTACGTGAAGGCGGGCCCGCTGGTCGGCCTGATCCTCCTGACGGGGGGCTCCGCCGTCTTCGGCCTGGTCTTCATGAACCCCCTCCTGGAGCGGGGCGTGGAAGCGGGTCTCGAGGCGGCCTTCGGGGCCCGGGCCGAGGTGGAGGGCCTTCGGTTCCGGCCCTTCCGGATGCGCCTGTCCGTCGATGCGGTTTCGGTGGCGGACGCGGCCGCTCCGATGACGGACCTCTTCCGTACCGGGCGGCTCGAGGTCCGCCTATCCCCCTCCGCGGCCCTGCGCGGAAAGGTCTACGTCGAGGAAGCCTCCGCGGCGTCCATCGAACTCGGGGCCGCCCGGAAAACCTCGGGGGCCCTGCCGGGTGCTCCGGAGCCCGAACCCCGGACGAAGCGCCCGGCCCCGGAGATCCCGGCCCTGGTCGACTGGGAAGCCTTCGACGCCGAAGCCCTCCTGGAACGGGAGAAGTCCAAGCTCGCCGCGCCCGCCGCCTACGAGGCCGCCGGGAAGGCGTACGCCGAGGCGGTGGATCGGTGGAAGGGCCGGCGGGAAACCTCCGCCGCCGCGGTGGATAAGGCCCGGGCCTCCTCCAAGGCCGTCCTGGCCATCGACGTGAAGGCCATCCGCACCGCCGGGGAGGCCGCCCGGGCCCTGGCACTCGTGAAGGCCGCCGCCGCGGACGTCCGCTCCGTCGGAACCGAGGCCAAGGCCGTGGCCGAGGGGGTCCGCTCGGACTCCGCGGCCCTGGACCGCTTGGCCCGGGAAGCCCGGTCCGCGGCGGACCGGGACGCCGCCTACCTCAGGTCCCTGGTCACCCCCGGAAGCGGGGCCGCCCGGGCGGCCCTGGAGCCCGCGGTACGCGCCCTGCTGACCGACAAGGCCGAGACCGGGCTCTACTACGGCGGCCGGTTCCTGGAGGCCGCCTCGCGGTTCCGGGATTCCGGGAGCGGAGAGGCCGCGGCTCCCGGCGCGGGAACGGACCGGCCGGCCTTCCGGGGCCGGGACGTCGTCTTCCCCGGGGCCGCGTTCCCGCGGTTCCGGCTGGGCCTCCTGGCCTCCAGCTTCAAGGCCGGGGATTCCGCCTGGTACGTGGAACTTCGGGAACTGTCCTCGGACCCGGACCGGGTGCCGGGGCCCTCGTCCTTGAAGCTTGAGGTCCGGCGTGGCGGTTCCCTGGTCCGGGCGGACGCCCGGGCGGACCTCCGGAGGAGCGCGGGGGGAGCCTGGGAGGCCGGCCTGACCCTGGCCCACCTGCCCTTCGACCTGGGGGATGCCCTGGCCGGGGCGGGGCTTTCCGGGTTCTCCGGAGTCCTGGAGGGCGCCTCGGAGCTTCGGGGAGGTCCCGGGGGATTCACCTCGGTCCTGGAGACGGAGGTGCGGAACCCCGTCGTGGCGGCTCCCTCGGGCAGCCTCGGCCGGGCCGCCGCGGACGCCTTGCGGAGGGCCGGGGCGGTCAACCTTCGGGCGGAATACGAAGCCGCGCCGGACGGAAAGGATACTTTCTCCCTGAGTTCGGACCTGGACCGGATCATCGCCGCCGCCGTGGAATCCGAGGCGCGGCGCTACGCGGCCCGGGCCTCCCGGGACCTGGACACGGCCCTCCGGGAATACGTCGGACGGGACCTCGAGGGGCTGCTCGCCCCGGGGAAGGAGTTCGAGGTCCTGGCCAAGGGCGCCGAGGGGGACTCCGCCTCCGCGACCTCCCTCGAGAAATCCCTGGACGGGAAGCAGTCCGAGGTCGAGGCCCGGTCGAAGGCCCTGGGCTCGGATCTCCTCAAGGGCGTGACGGTTCCGAAGATCGGGCCCTAGACCGGCCTCGTAGAACGCGAAGCCGCGGCGGGATCGGGATCGCGGGGCTTGACGCTCCCGCGTAAACAGTGTATAAAACATTGTATGAACAACGAACCTTCCGCCACCCGGAGATCCATCCTGGCCGCCGCGGCGGTCCTGATCCGGAACGCCGGTTCCGTCCGGGAGCTTACCGTGCGGCGGATCATCGAGGCGGCGGGGGTCAACCTGAACGCCGTCAACTACCACTTCGGCTCCAAGGAGGCCCTGATCCGGGAGGCGGTTCGGGCCGTCATCGGGGAATACTACCGGGAGCGGGGAATCCTGCCCGGATCCACGGGCCCGGGACTTCGGAAGAACCTGGCGCGGATCTGTGATTTTTTGTTCGACGAGCCCGTGGCCGCCCGGCTGGCCCTGGAGAGCGAAATCGAGTCGGAGGGAGCCGGAGGGGACCTGACCTCGGAAACCCTGGCCGATTTGACGGCGATGCTACGGGGGGAATCGCCGGGTCTGGGGGAGGCGGAGGCCCGTCTCCGGATCTGGTCCCTCCTCGCCTTCGTCCACATGATTCTCCTGCGCCCCGAAGGGGCCGTGGAGTGGCTCGGGACGGACCCCCGGGACAAGGGTTCTCGGGACCGTCTTCTGACCCAGGCCTGCGAAATCCTGGGCATCCCGGACTCCCCGCGGGGGGCGAGGAAACCCGCCCGGGAAGGGAGGAAAAACGATGAAGCGTGATCTGGCGATCATCGGAGCCGGCACCGCGGGGCTCTCGGCGGGAATCTACGCGGCCGCCTCGGGCTACCGGGTCACCGTCCTGGAGATGGCCGGGACACCCGGGGGGCTTTGCACCTCCTGGAGCCGGGGCGGCTACCTGTTCGACGGCTCCGCGGCGGGCTTGGCCGGAACCGGGCCCGGGGCTCCCCTGTACCGGATGTGGAAGGAACTCGGGGTGATCGGGCGGTGTCCCCTCCGGGATCCGGTGTCCTTCGGCAGCGTCCGCCTGACCGACGGCAGGACCGTGACAGTGTGGACGGACATCGACCGGTTCGAGGCGCATTTCCTGGAGAACTTTCCCCGGGACGCCCGGGCGGTCCGGTCCTTCGTCCGGGCCCTCCGCGCTTGCCTCCGCTTCGACATGCCCCTCGCGGGCGGGGACCCGAAGGCCGCCGGGGAACTCCGGAACCCCGCCGGATCCGCGATCGCCGCCCTGCCCGTGCTTCTGCGGTACGGGACCCGTACCCTCCGGCGTTTACTGGCCGAGCTCGAGGATCCCGGCGCCGTCGAGGCCTTCGGCAACCTCGTCCACTTCGGGGGGGCCGACGTTCCCCTGCTGACCGTGCTTCTGCCCCTGGCCTACGCGCACCGGAAGATGACCGGCATGCCCCGGCACGGCTGGCTCTCCTTCGCCCGAGCCCTGGAATCCCGACTGGAGGAGCTCGGCGGCCGCGTACTGTACGGGGCCCGGGCAGCCCGCCTCCGGATCGAGGACGGAGCCGTCCGGGGCGTAGTCCTGGCGGACGGCCGGGAAATCTCCGCGGACCGGGTCCTCTCCTCCGCGGACGGTCGCTTCACCCGCTCGGTCCTTCCGGGCGGGGACGTGTCGGGGGCGGACTTCGATCCCCGGCGCATGTCCGATCAGCCCGTCCAGGTCAACCTCGGGGTAGCCGAGGACTGGTCGGAATACCCGGGACCCCTAACCTGGCTGCTCCCGGACGCCCCGGTCGCGGCCGGCCGGCCCCAGCACCGGCTCACGGTCCACCACCGCTGCTACGATCCTGCCTCGGCGCCCGCGGGGAAGTCCGCTCTCATGGCCTTCCTGGAATCGGACTACGGGTTCTGGAAAGATCTGGAGGCGGACCGGTCCCGGTACGAGGCGGAGAAGCGCCGTTGCGCGGACCTCGTCGTCCAGGCTGTCGAGCGCTTCCGCCCCGGGTTCGCGGGAAAGGTCGAGGTGACGGACGTGTCCACGCCCCGGACCCGGGAGCGGTACACCGGTAACTACATGGGTACCATGCAGGCCCGGAAGCCCGACGCCGGCATGATCCGGACCCTCCTGCGGGGGGCACCCCGGTACGACGAACCCGGACTCGATGGTTTCTGGCAGGCGGGGCAGTGGGTGGAAGCCTGGGGAGGTATCACGACCGCCGCCCAGTCCGGCCGGAATGCCGTCCGGGCGATGTGCCGGAAGGACGGGGTTCCCTTCGCCTCGGGGATCTAGAACGCGAAGCCCTCCTCCGGGGGCGTTCCCGCGGGGGCGGGGGCGTCCTTCCGGGGCGGGTCCGCGATCTCGTGGACCTGACGTCCGGAGACGGTCATCGCCTTCCTCGGCGTGGAGGGGCAGACGGTCTCGCAGGCGCCGCAGCCGATGCAGGTCGGGACGTGGAGGACCGGGACCGGGAGGGAACGGTCCTCGACCCGCTCGATCCGGACCGCCCCGGTGGGGCAGTGCTCGGCGCAGGCACCGCACCGGGTGCCCTTGGACACCACGATGCAGTCCGCGAGGACCAGCTCGGATTTTCCGATCGCCTCGCGCTTCTTGAGCCCCGGCTCGCGGTCCAGGAGGGCTCCGGAGGGGCAGGCCGACGAGCAGGCGGCGCACTCGTACTGGCAGAACGCACGGCCGTAGTCGAGATACGGAACCCCCGGTCGCCCGAGGCCGAACTCGAAGGCCGAATGTTTGAGCACCCCGGAGGGGCAGGACCGGACGCAGGTTCCGCAGGCGGTGCAGAGCCCGGCGTAGCGGTCCACGGACAGGGCTCCCGGGGGCGCGGCCAAGGGGCGGCCCGAGGGGCCCCGGGGCTCGCTCCGGGAGAGGGGCAGGTCCGCGGCCCCGGCGATCCCGGGGGCGCCCAGGGCCAGGGCGGCGCCCGCGGCGGCGGCGCCCGTCCCGGCCAGGAAGACGCGGCGGCCGGGCTCCGGGACGGATCCGGGGGCCGCGGTTCTGCGGGCCGGCGATGAGGCCGGTACATCTCGGCCGGGCCCGGCCGCGGCGGCCGTCCGCCGCGGAAGCCCGTACCGCAGGGCCCCGGTCGGGCAGGCGGCCACGCAGTCCAGGCACTGGACGCAGCGGCTCGCGTCGAGGGTTCGGCCGTCCACGCAGCGGGCCCGGCAGACCCGGGCGCAGGCCCCGCAGTCGACGCAGGCCTCCCGGTCCAGCCGGACCCGGAGCAGGGCGGCCCGGTTCAGGACCCCCAGGAGGGTTCCCGCCGGGCAGAGCTCCCCGCAGAAGAGGCGGCTCCGGAAGGCTCCCGCCGCCAGGACCGCCCCGAAGGGCAGGATCGCCAGTCCGAAGGCGAAGGGTTCCCAGCGCACGGTCAGGATCGGTATCCGGACTCCCAAGGCTGCCAGGCCGTTCAGGACCAAGGACGCGAGGTCGCCGAAACTCCGCTGGAAGCCCCGGGCGAAGACCGTGTAGGGCTCCAGGAGGGCCGCGGCCGCGGGAATCCCCGCGGCGAGCCCGGAAATCGCCAGGGCCGCGGCGAGCCATCTCGGTATAGTGGTACGAAGCTTGGGACGGACCGGGCGGACCGGCCCGCGCCGGGGCGACCGGAGCCGCGAGGCCGCGCGGGCGGCCGCGTCCTGGCAGGTGCCCAGGGGGCAGGTCAGGGAGCAGTGGAAGCGGCCGAAGACCAGGGTCCCCGCCAGGAGGACGAGGGCGGCCGCGACGGAGGCCGCCGCCGCGGCGAATCCCGCCCGGGCGAGGAGGATCTTCTCCAGGGAGTGGAGGGGCTGGGTGCGGGCCAGGAAGGCCGCCAGCCGGGCCGTTTCGGGGAGCTCCGTGGCGGGCAGGGCGACGCCGGCGCAGAAGGCCCCGAGCCAGAGGGCGGCCGAGGCTCCCCGGACCCGGGCGGCGATCCGGGCGGGGTTCCGTGCCTTCACAGCTCGATCCGGCGGATGGCCAGCTTCCCGAGGTCCGCCTGACCCAGGCCCAGGGCCGCGGCCTTCCCGATGTACTCGAAGGCGTCGGGACCCGGGCCCAGGGTGCGCGCGGAGGCGACATCCACCGCAACGATATCCGGGGAGAGCAGGAGGAGGCGTTGGTCCGAGTACCGGGACCCGGCGCTTCCCCGGGGTCCCCCGGAGAGCATGACCTTTCCCGCGTCCACGATGTTGAGGTCCGGCTTCCGGAGGAGGACCGCCTCGGCGATGCAGGCATCCAGGCCCCGGGAGTGGAAGTATCCCCGGTCCCAGACGGCGCCCATGAGGTTCTTCATCGCGCAGGTCATCCCGGCCCCCCCGTGGTTCTTGAGGACCGGCGCGTTGATGAACAGATCCGCCTCCAGGACGAGCTCGTGGACCTTGGCACCCTTCAGGGTGCGGGCGCCCCGGCCCTCCACGGCCTGGTAATAGGACTCCGCATGGGCGGGCGCCACCTCGGCGCCCGCGTCCTTCGCGGCCGCCTCGATGCCGGAGTTGGAATAGGCCGCCCGCCAGGCGTCACAGGTGTGGTCGAAGACCACGACCTTCCGGGCCCCCGCGGCCAGGCAGAGCTCCACGATCCGCTTCACCACCCCGGGATCCGTGTTGGCCGCGAGCTCGGGGCGGACGTCCCAGCCGATGTTGGGTTTCACCACCACAAGGGCTCCCTTGCGGACGAAGCGGGCGACGCCCCCCGCGGCGGCCAGGGCGGCGTCCACCCGGGAGGCGGCGGTCCCGCCCTTCACGGCCACGAGGTCCGGGAGGGCTCCCGGGCCGCCGACGGGAGCCGCGGAGCCGCCGGGGCCCGCCGATTGGGCGAAGGCCCGGGCCGCGGGCCCCAGGAGCCACGCGGCCCCCAGGGCGCCCGCGCCCCGGCCCAGGGTCCGGAGGAAATCGCGTCGGTCCACCGGGAACCTCCGAAAACGGCGCCGGAGTCCGCGCCGGGAGCGCCATAGGCCGTCTCCCCGGGCGCGGGCTTTCGCGCCGCCGAATACCCGAGCGTCGTCGTCGGGTATTTCGATGATCGCCCATCGGAAAGCGGGTGTCAAGATCGGATCCGTCGCTTGACAGCTCGGGATTTCGAGCGGAAACTATAGATACACAGCGCCGTCCGCCGCGGCGGCAATGATGATCACACAACAGTTTTAAAAACCTGGAAGGCCCTCATGGATCGAGCCGAGACGTGCTGCGCGCGTACGGCGGGATCCCGCCCTACGCCTCTCCAACCCTCCGCACGGAGGTCCCTCCCTATGAATAAGTATGTCCTTATCGTCCTCGCGGCCGCGGTGTCGGCGGAAATATTGTCGGCCCAAGAGCCCCGGTCTCCCCTGTCCCTGGAAATAATCCCCCAGGTGTCCTTCCCATTGGGGCGGGATGCCGAAATCCTCGGTACGGGAGGTGGGGCGAGTCTGGCTGCCCGACTCTCCTTAAAGGCTCCACGATTCCTCGACCTGGAATTCGGCGGGGGATTCACGGCCCTGCCTGCGGTGCTTGCCTCCGGGGGGCCGGTCGACTCCGCGGTCTTGTCCTTGATCTGGCCCTGGGCGGGCCTCCGCGCGGGATTCGAGCCCCTGGATCGGCTCTGGATCGGTGCCCGGGCGTGCGGGGGGTACTATTTCGCGGACCTGGCCGCGGATGTACCGGACTCGAGCGCCGGGAATCCGATGGTGGCCGCCGGTCTGGGGCTGGAGTACCACCTGTCCAATACCATCGGACTGGGGCTGGGTGCGGAATACCAGTCGTTCCTGGGGCTCTGCAGCGATCTGTCCGTGAGACTTGGCGCCTATTACCGCTTTGCGGCCGCAAAACCGCCAGGGCCCAAGCCGTATCCGGGGCTGGCCGTGGAAGAACTCGCGCTGGAGCCGGTTTTCCCGGTCCTGTACAAATACTACGCGGACCATCCCGTGGGCAGGCTGGTCGTGCGGAACAAGGGCAAGATTCCGATCGAAAACCTCCGGGTCGAGTTCTTTGTGAACCAGTACATGGACAACCCCACGGCGACGGCCGCCCTGGAGTTCCTGAAGGGCGGCGCGAGCGCCGAGATCGAGATCCATGCGCTGTTCAACGACCGGGTGCTGGGCATCTCCGAAGCCACGAAGGTCCAGGCCGTGATTTCCCTGACCAACAGTGCGGCCGGGGAATCCTACGGGGACCGGCGGGTGGAGACCCTGCGGGTGTTCGACCGAAACGCAGTCACGTGGACCGACGACCGCCGGGTCGCCGCATTCGTGGCGTCCCGGGATCCCACCACCATGCGCTTCGCAAAGAACGTCGTGAGCGCGGCGATGTCCGGCGGTTCTGGCGGCTTGGACGGTGCCCTCCTTAGGGCAATCGCCCTGCACGAGGCCCTGGGGCTGTACGGTTTGAGCTACCAGGTGGATCCCACCACCCCCTTCACGGAATTCCACGGGAAGAAGGCGGCCGTGGATTATATCCAGTTCCCGAACCAGACCCTCGAGTTCAAGGCGGGCGATTGCGACGACCTGTCCATCCTGAACTGTGCCCTCCTGGAGTCCCTGGGGGTGGAAACCGCGTTCGTGACCGTGCCGGGGCACATCTACATGGCCTTCGCCCTGGAATCCCCCGGCTCGGAGGCGATCAAGCAGTTCCAACGTCCCGGGGATCTCATAATCCGCGAAGGGAAGGCCTGGGTGCCCGTCGAGATCACTTCAATCAAGGAAGGGTTTCTCAAGGCCTGGGACTTGGGGGCCCGTCAATGGCGAGAGAACGAGCTGAAGGGCCAGGCCGATCTCCATCCCGTCCGGGAAGCGTGGAAACTCTACGAGGCGGTCGGGTTCTCGGGAGAGGCGTCCGCGATCTCCTTGCCCGGCGAAAAGGCAATCGTGGATGCCTTCCGCCGGGAGGTCGGGATCTTCGTGGAGCGGGAAGTTGCGCCCCAGGAAGCCAACCTGAAAAAGAAGATCCTGGCCGCCCAGGACGACCCTCGGCTGATCAACTCGCTGGGAGTGCTGTACGC
The DNA here is from genome assembly GCA_937873275.1 of uncultured Spirochaetota bacterium. Lineage (GTDB taxonomy): Bacteria > Spirochaetota > Spirochaetia > Treponematales > UBA12059 > JAAYUR01. The sequence continues at coordinate 932 of CALMRC010000160.1, read as the reverse complement.
CCGGTACGGCCTGGCGGATAAGGCGGAAGCCGAGTTCCGCCGTGCCGCGGCCAAGCGGGAGTATGTCCCCGCCCTGGTCAACCTCGGGAATCTGGCCTACCAGACCGGCGACCTGCCCAAGGCCCGGGATTGGTACGCTCGGGCCGACCGGGCCCAGCCGAAATCCGCCCTCCCCTTGCTCGGGCTGGCCCGGTGCGCCTACGAGCTCAAGGACTACGGGGCCGCGTCGCGGTATTTCGCCGCCCTCAAAGCCACGGATCCCGCCTTCGCGAAACGGTTCGACTACCTGGAGTCCCCGACGGACCCATCGGCCGGATCGGATCGGGCTTCGGAAATCGCCCGTAGAAGGGAGGTCGTGGAATGGAACGAATGATGACGCGGCCGGCCCGCGGGCTTCCGCGGGCCGCTGCCCTGGCGGCGTGGCTGGCGCTGTCCGCCTGTTCGATCGGGGACCTGCCCCTCAGGTCCGTCCTGGTGGAGCTTGGGTACGCCTGGGAGCAGGCGGCCCGGTTCGAGGCGGAGCTCCCCGCGGTCGATGACCAGTTCGGGCGCTGCGTCGCGTTGAACGGCGACTGGGCGGCGGTCGGGGACAACGAGGACAATTCCTATCGCGGGGCGGTGTACGTCTACCGGAAGACGAATGGTATTTGGGCATTTTCCCAGAAGATCGCCGGGGCCTCGGCGAACGACATCCTGGGCACCTCGGTCGCGCTGTAAGGCGATTACCTGCTGATCGGAGCGCCGGGCGTCTCGTCCGATTCCGGACGGGCCTACCTCTATAAACTCTCAGGGTCTACGTGGGTCCTGCATAGGACTCTCCAATCCCCGTACGACGATATAGCCGGGTACTTCGGAATGTCCGCGGCGTTGACCGACGAGTACGCCTTCGTGGGCGCCCCGTACCATGGCGCGGACGAGGGCCGCGTGTACGT
>CALMRC010000159.1 GCA_937873275.1 uncultured Spirochaetota bacterium | reverse complement strand
GCCCCCCCGGGAAGACCCCCGCGGTGTGTCCGTCCTCGCCGATCCCCAGGAAGGACAGTCCGAAGAAGGGCTCCGGAAGGTCCCGAAGACGGGCTTCCATCTCCCGGCAGGCTTCGGCGGCTCCGGCGGCGGGCCAGAGGCGGACGACCGGGGCGGGTTCCCATCGGCATTCCCGGAAGGTCCGGAGCACGAGGCCCCCGTTCCGGTCCGGGGAGTCCGGCCCGACCTCCCGTTCGTCGCCGAGCCAAAGCTCCACCCTCAAGTCCCGGAGGGGAAGGCTCGCCAGGGCCCGGTAGACGGGCTCCGGGGTCCGTCCCCCGGCCAGGCAGAGCCGGAGGACCCCCGAGTCCCGGGCCGCCCGAACGGCGTCCCGGAAGGCCCGGAGGGCGGCCTCGATCCACTCGGCCTCGAACCGGAAACGCAGGAGGTCCACGACGTAGCCTAGGGGGCCGCCGGGGGCGGGGAGCCCGCGGGGTAGAGGATCGGGGGCGGGGCGTCCGGGGCCTCCCAGGCCTCCTCCAGGCGATCCACCAGGGACCAGGCGTACTCGGTCTCGTCCGACCGGATGAAGAGGGTGGAGTCCCCGGCCAGGGCGTCCGCCAGGAGCCGCTCGTAGGCCTCCGGCAGGGAGGCGGCCTTCTGGCGGTAGGAGAACCGGAGGGCCTCGCTTTCCACGGACGCCCGCCCGGGGACCTTGGCGTTGAAGGTAAGCCACAGCCCCTCGTCGGGCTGGATCCGCAGGGTCAGGCCGTTGGCGCCCAGACGGTCCCCGCAGGTGCCCTGGAAGAGGCCTCCCGGGGGACGCCGGAACAGGACCCGGATCTCGCTGACCCGGCGGTCCAGGGCCTTGCCGGTTCGCAGGACGAAGGGGACCCCCGCGAACCTCCAGTTGTCGACCTCCAGGCGCAGGGCCGCGAAGGTCTCGGTCCGGGAGCCGGTCCGCACCCGGTCTTCCTGGAGGTAGCCCCGGAGGGGGCGTCCCGCGGGGTCGGTCCCGGGCCCGTACTGTCCTCGGAGGCTCCGCCTCCGAAGTTCCCCCGCGGGGTAGGGGGGGATCGATTTCAGGACCTTCACCTTCTCGTCCCGGATGGACTCCGGGTCCAGCCCCGCGGGGGGTTCCATGGCCGTCAGGCAGAGGAGCTGGATCAGGTGGTTCTGGAGCATGTCCCGGGCCGCCCCCGCCCCGTCGTAGTAGCCCCCCCGGGTTCCGATTCCCTCCTCCTCCAGGACGTCGATCTCCACCCTCTCCACGTACCGCCGGTTCCACAGGGGCTCGAACACGGAGTTCGCGAACCGGAGGTACAGGAGGTTCTGGACCGTCTCCTTCCCCAGGTAGTGGTCGATCCGGAAGATGTCCCGCTCCGCGAAGGAATCCTGGAGCTCGAGGTTGAGGGCCCGGGCGCTCTCCCGATCCCGGCCGAAGGGCTTTTCCACGATCAGGCGTCGATACGGCCCCGGGTCCCCGGGGCGCCGTCCCGCGGTTCCCAGTCCCGCCGCCGCGAGGCCCCGGGCCACGGGTCCGAACTGCTCCGGAGCTACGGCCAGGTAGAAGAGGGCGTCCGGCGGATGGCCGGGGGAGGCGAGGGCGGCGGCCACGGCATCGTAGACCCCGGGGGCGTCCAGGTCGCCCTCGAGGTAGTCGATCCGGGCGGCCAGGCGGCCCCAGGCGTCGGGCTCCAGACCGGTCCGGGAGTACCGGGAGGCGGCATCCCGCAGCCCCTCCCGGAACTCCACCGGGTCCAGCTTCCGCCGGCCCGTGCACAGGACCCGGGACTCCGGGGGGAGTCGACCCTCCCGGAGCAGGTTGTACAGGGCCGGGACGATCTTCCGGCGAGCCAGGTCCCCGGTCCCCCCGAAGACCACGATCGAAGCGGGGCCGGGGGACGGCCGTTCCGAGTCCAGGTCGCACCGGAGTCCGAGTTCAAAAGCCGCCCGCATGGATCCGCCTTCCGGGGAATTCCCGTTCCCAAGGCCCGGGGCCCTCCGGACCGGGATTCCCCTACGGGAATGTTCGCGCCCCGGTTCCCGGGTGTCAATCCCGGTGGCGAGCCGCGGCCTTTGGTGTATACTCTATCCCCGCGTCCCCCCGAGGACCGAACCAGGAGGAGAACCATGACAGCCCCGGAGATACCCGCCCGCAAGGATGTCCGCCCCGAAGACCGCTGGAACCTCACGAAGCTGTTCCCCGACGCCGCGGCCTGGGACCGGGGATTGGAGGACCTCAAGGCCCGGATACCCCGGATCGCCCCGTTCAAGGGCACCCTGGCCCGGTCGCCGGAAAGCCTCCGGGCCGCTTTGGCCTTCTACCGGGACTACGGGATCCTGGAGGAGCGGCTGGGATACTATTCCCACCTGCGACAGACCGAGGACGAGGGGGATTCCGAGAGCCGGGCCCGGGACGGCCGCTTCATGATGGCCGCGACGGAGGGACAGGGCGAGTGGAGCTGGCTGGTCCCGGAGATCCAGCGCATTCCGGAGGACACCCTCGAGGACTGGCTCCGCCGGGAGGACTTCGCGGAGTACCGGGTCTTCCTCCGACGCCTGATCCGGTTCAAGCCCCACGTCCTCTCGGAGCCCGAGGAGCGCCTCCTGGCCCTCCAGGCGGAATCGGCCCAGACGGCCCAGGAGACCTTCTCGGTCCTCACCAACGTGGACATCGACTTCGGCCAGGTGGACACTCCCGAGGGACCCCGCAAGCTGAGCCAATCCACCTTCGCCTCCCTCCTGCGCCACGAAGACCGGGACGTGCGCCGCCGGACCTTCCTCCAGTTCTACGGGGCCTACGAGGCCCACAAGACCACCCTGGCCCAGCTCTACGCGGGGTCCTGCAAGCTGGACAAGTACCGGTCCCAGGTCCGCGCCTTCCCCTCCGCCCGGGCCGCGGCCCTCTTCCCGGACGACGTGTCCGAGGTGGTCTACGACAACCTGGTTTCCTCGGTATCCGCGGGGCTTCCGGCCCTGCACCGGTACTACGCCCTGCGGAAGCGGGTCCTGGGGGTCCCGGAACTCCGGCACTACGACGTCTACGTCCCCCTGGTGCCCGCGGCCAAGGCCCGGTACACCTACGACGAGGCCGTGGAGGCGGTCTGCGCCGCCCTGGCCCCCCTGGGGACCGAATACGTGGACACCCTTCGCGCGGGACTTACCGGGGGATGGGTGGACCGGTACGAGAACAAAGGCAAGCGGAGCGGGGCCTTCTCGGCGGGGTCCTTCACGGGGGATCCCTACATCCTATTGAATTACAAGGAGGACGTGCTCCGGGACGTCTTCACCCTGGCCCACGAGGGCGGGCACTCGATGCACTCCCACTATTCCGCCCGGAACAATCCCTTCCTGCAGTACGGCTACACGATCTTCGAGGCCGAGGTGGCCAGCACCTTCAACGAGCAGCTCCTCTTCGACCACCTGTACCGGAACGCGGATTCCCGGGCCCTCAAGGCCTACCTGGTGAACACCAAGGTCGACGACCTCCTGGCCACCCTCTACCGGCAGACCATGTTCGCGGAGTTCGAGCGTCTCACCCACGCGGCCCTGGAGGGGGGAACCCCCCTCACCTTGGACTTCCTCCGGGGGGAATACCGCAAGCTCCTGGAAAAGTACTTCGGCCCGGGGATGGCCTTCGAGGAGGCCAGCGACCTGGAGGGCCTCCGGATTCCCCACTTCTACAACGCCTTCTACGTCTACAAGTACGCCACCGGGGTGTCCGCCGCGACCGCCCTGGCCCGGCGGGTCCTGGACGGGGGGACCGCGGAGCGGGAGGCCTATTTCGCCTTCCTCAAATCCGGGGGATCCCGGTTCCCCATCGAGTCCCTGAAGCTGGCGGGGGTGGACATGTCGACCCCGGGGCCCGTGGAGGCGGCCTGCACGGAGTTCGCCCGGCTGGTGGACGAGCTGGAAGGCCTCCTCGCCTAGGGCGCCGTCGGGCACCTAGACCAGGCCGAGGGCGGCGAGGGACAGGGTGACCGCGGCGGCGCAGGCCGTCTCGGTCCGGAGGATACGGTCCCCCAGGGACGCGAATCCGAAGGCCGCGGCACCCAGGGCGTCCAGCTCCCGGTCCGTCCAGCCCCGTTCGCTGCCAACCGCCAGGACGAAGGCGCGGGCGCCCGGCCCGGCCTCGGCCCGGAGGGTCCCGAACCGGGTTTCCGCCCGGTAGGGATCCAGGGCCCACCGCTCCTCCCCGGACCCGGGGGCTCCCAGGTCCGCCAGGGCGGCGTCCAGGTTCGGGTGGACCTCCACTTCCGGCACCCGGGGATTCCCCGCCTGCTCCGCCCCCTCCAGGAGGGGACGGCGGAACTCGCGCTCCTTGAAGATCGTGCTCTCGGCGTAGGATTTCTCCCCCAGGTCCGTAGCGGCCAGGAGTATCCTGCGGACTCCCAGGCTGGTCAGGTCCTTGAGGATGCGGTTCACCTGGATGGGACGGGGGAAGCCGAGAAGCAGGGTCACCGGTCGAAGAGGCGGCGACTCGCGCTCCGGGACGAAGGAGAAGGCCATCGCCGCGCCGTCCCAGGACTCCACCCGGGCGGTGCCCAGGGGACAGGGCTCGCCGGCCTTTCCGGTCAGCCCGGCGGCCAGGGTATCCCCGACCCCCTTCTTGAGCACCTTGCGCACGTGTTCCACCCGGCGGTCCGAGCGGGGAAGGGGAACGCCGATCTCGCGGGGTTCCAGGACCAGGAGGTTCATGGGGGGAGTATAGCGGTGGACAGTGGACAGTGGACAGTGGACAGTGGACTGGGGACAGTGGACTGGGGACTGGGGACTGGGGACTGGGGATGGAGTTCGGGCGACTTCAGATACTATTGCTCAGATGGGTATCCTGCGAAGCTCATACAAAGGGGAACCATATGAAGCACACATAGTAGACCGGTTTGGGGGGCAGGGGTTTCCGGGATATCCGAAGCATCCGGAATTCCAAACGATGCATACGGATCCGATGATTTCGACATCCGGAACCGATACCTGGAATTCTGTCAACCGGCCCCTGTCCACCGTCCACCGAACTTGCCGCCGTTCGCCCGCCGTCGAGACCCGGAGGTATCCGGGCTCCGGACATTCTACGGGTCGGTATCCTGATGGGTTCATCTTCGTCCTGGGCTGCCTCCTTCTCGACGGTCCGGGCGCGGCCGCGGCTGGCCGGTGAGGACCCCGCCCGGGGCGGAGGCCTCACCGGCAAGGCTTTCCCGGGTCCTCCGGGAAAGCTTGCGGGTATCGGTGATCCGGCGGTCCGGGCGCTGCCGCCGGCCTTCTTTCAGTCGTCCCCGTAGTCCACGCCGGGCACGGCGAAACCGTGGGCCTGGAGGAAATCCGTCCGGAAGCCTTCGGCGTCCGTGACGGCCTCGGCGTTCGCCTCCGTAACGGTCCGCATCCGCCGGGAAGTTTCGGCCTGGACCTCCGGATCCATCTCCAGGTCGTCCAGGCGAATCCGGCGTTCCGTGTCCGTGGGCACGTCCGTGCGGAGCAGTCGGTCCCGGAAGAGCCGCAGCCCCTGGTCCAGGCAGTCCTCGTGGGTTCCCTTCTCCTTCATGACCTTGAACAGGGTGGAGACGTACAGGGGGATCACGGGGATGACGGCGCTGGCCCGGGTCACCACGGCCTTCATGACCGCCGCCCACGCGGCGCCGCCCCCGACCTTGAGCAGGATGTCCAGGCTCCGGGCCGTCGCCTCCAGGTGGGCCTTGGCCCGTCCCAGGGCACCGGACCGGTAGATGGGCCAGGAGTGCTCGGGGCCGATGTAGGTGTAGGCCAGGGTTTCCGCGTCCGGCGCCAGGACGCCGGAGGATCGCAGGGCGCGGATCCAGAGTTCCCAGTCCTCGCCCCCCATGACCTTCACGGTATGCTCCGCCTCCTCCTCCGTGGCGGGCTGGACCGTGGCGGTCGTGAGCCTGCCGGAGAATACGTCGAGGTTCTGGCCTTCGTAGGGTCGGTCCAGGGGCTTGATCACCGAGCGGTACATCTGGCCCGTCTTGGGATCCGTGCGGACCGGGGACGCCAAGGAGTAGACCACCAGGTCGAAGAGGAGTCCTTCCTTCCGGGCCAGGGCGATCACGGCGTCCCGGGTGGAGTCCGCGAATGCGTCCGCGTCCAGGCCCCAGGACCGAAGGCCCGCCTTCGCCGCGGCCCGGTCGAAGGCCCGGTTGTTGTACCAGCCCGGGGTCCCGGCGCGCTTGTCTCCGGGTTCCCGCTCGAAGGAGACGGACACCGTGTCCGCGCCCAGGCAGAAGGCGGCCACGATCCGGGACGCCAGGCCGTATCCCGTGGATCCGCCGAGGACCAGGACGGACCGATACTTCTTGCCCGAAGCCTTCGACGCGGATTCGACGGCCGCCTTCCCCTCGAGGGCCCGGGCGATCCAGGACTCGGTCAGGGCCTCGCAGCCGGGGCCGTAGGCGTTCATGCAGATGTTGTTCCGGATCATCGGTTTCACGACGGACCTCCCTCCACCCCGACCAGGCAAAGCCAGGACGCCTCCACGGCCTTCTCCCCGTTCACGTAGCCCATGCCCTGCTGCTTCACCGCCCGGCTGGAGGCCCGGAGGTTCACGATCTCGATTTCGAAGGTGTCCCCGGGGTACACCGGGCGCCGGAACTTGATCCCGTCCATGGCGGCGAAGAAGAAGGTTCCCGCGGGTACGATCCCCTGGAGCTTGACCCCGACACCCCCGCACTGGGCCATGGTCTCCAGGAGGATGACACCGGGGACCACCGGATGGCCGGGGAAGTGGCCGGGGAAGAAGAACTCCGAGCCGGTCCAGAGCTTCTTCCCGAGTATTTTCTCCCCCTCGATCCGGACGGAGTCCACGAACCGGAAGGGGTCCCGGTGGGGTAGGAGGGCTTCCACCTCCGCCTTGGTTTCCGCGCTCCTTCCGCTCATTCGGCCCTCCGGAAGACCACGCAGCCGTTGTGACCGCCGAAACCCAGGGAGGCGCTGGCGGCGGCCGTGACCGGCAGGGCGACGCCCTTGTTCGGGACGTAATCCAGGTCGCAGGCGGGATCCGGCTCGTCCAGGTTGATCGTGGGGGGACAGAAGCCTTCCCGGATGGCCATCACGCAGACGATGGCCTCCACGGCCCCGGCCGCGGCGATCATGTGGCCCGTGACGCTCTTGGTGGAACTGATCTTGAGCTTCCGGGCGTGGTCCCCGAAGGCGTTCTTCACCATCATAGTCTCGGTGGGGTCGTTGATGGGGGTCGAGGTCCCGTGGGCGTTGTAGTACTGGATGTCCGAGGGGGAAAGGCCCGAATCCTCGATGGCCCGGCGGATGGCCAGGGCTCCGCCCGCGCCCGTGGGATCCGGGGCGGTCAGGTGGTAGGAGTCGCAGGAGGCGCCGTACCCGGCGAATTCCGCCAGGATCGCGGCCCCCCGGGCCTTGGCGTGCTCGTAGGATTCCAGGATCATCATGCCGGCCCCTTCGGCGATCACGAAGCCGTCCCGGTCCTTGTCGAAGGGACGGGAAGCCTTGGTCGGCTCGTCGTTCCGCTTGGTGGACAGGGCCTGGAGTCGGCAGAATCCTCCGATGGCGAACTCCGTGATCGCCCCTTCGGTCCCTCCCGCGACGGCGACGTCGCAGCGGCCCGCCCGGATCATGTCCAGGGCCTGCCCCAGGGCGTCCGTGCCGGAGGCGCAGGCGGTGGCCTGGGTGTAGGCGGGCCCCTTGATCTGGAAGCGGAGGGCGATGTTCCCAGCCGCCTCGTTCATGATCATGAGGGGGATCGTCATGGGGGGAATCCGGCCCGGGCCGGATTCCAGCATCTTGGCATGGGACTCGTCGTGGACCTCCTCGCCCCCGATCCCGTTGCCCACCACGATGGCGATCCGGTCCCGGGGCGTGGCCGCTCCGTCCATACCCGCCTGGGTCCAGGCCTGGGCGGCCGCGGACACGGCGAACTGGGTGAAGAGGGCCATCTTGCGGGCCTCCTTCTTGTCCATCCATAGGGAGACGTCGAGTCCCTTCACCTCGCCGGCGATCCGGGCCTCCAGGCGGGAGGCGTCGAAGCGGGTCACCGGGCCTATGCCGGAACGACCGTTCTTGACGGCGTCCCAGAAGCTCGCAAGATCGTTGCCGACGGGGCTGACGACCCCCATCCCGGTCACGACTACGCGGCGTTTCGTATCCATGGTTCCTCCTGTCGAACGTTCGAACTTGTAGCGTATCCCTCGGGCTCCTCCCCGGCAAGCCGGCCGGGGACGGGCCGATGTCTCAATAGCGGAGAACGCTCCCGCCGAAGGTGAGGCCGGCTCCGAAGCCCAGGAGCATGATCGGATCCCCGGGCTTCACCAGGCCCTTTTCCCCGATCTCTGCCAGGGCGATGGGGACGGAGGCGGCGGAGGTGTTGGCGTATTCCTGGATGTTCAGGTAGAACCGGTCCTCCGACAGACCGAAGCGCTTGGCCGCGGCCTGCACGATCCGGAGATTGGCCTGGTGGGGGACGATCCAGCGGAACTCCTCGAGGGGGATTCCGCTCTTGTCCAGGAGGTCCGCGATCAGTTTGGTGATGGCCTTGACGGCGAAGTTGTAGACGTTCTTGCCGTTCATCACGATCTTCGGGAAGTCCGGGTAGGGCTCCCCGCGGTCGAAAGTCTTGTCCCGCATCCCCTGGGCCAGGTAGAGGTCCAGGGCTCCCCCGCCGTCGGACCCCAGGATGCTGGCCTTCAGGCCCCGGTCCGTCTCGGCCTCGGCGTTCTCCAGGACCGCGCAGCCCGCCCCGTCCCCGAAGAGGACGCAGGTGGACCGGTCCGCCCAGTCCGCGATCCGGGACAGGGTCTCCGCTCCGATCGCCAGGCCGTACCGGGCTTTCCGGGCTTCCAGCATGGCGGATACGGTGTCCAGGGCGTAGATGAAGCCGGTGCAGCCCGCGACCACGTCGAAGGCAGCGGCCTTGGATGCGCCCAGCTTGTCCTGGACGATGCAGGCCGTGGCGGGGAACCCGAAGTAATCCGGACTGGCGGTGGCCACGGCGATGTAGTCGATCTCCTCCGGCCCGATGCCCGCCTTTTCCAGGGCCGCCTTCGCGGCACCCAGGGCCAGGTCGCTGGTCATCGTTCCGTCCGGAGCGATGTGCCGGGCTCCGATGCCCGTATGGGAACGGATCCATTCGTCCGTGGTGTCTACGATCGCGGAGAGTTGGTCGTTGGAATATCGGTTGTCCGGGACGAAGGATCCCGTGGATCGGATCATGACGGCCATGTTCGCCTCCTAGGGACGACGGGCGTCCCGAGGGCGAGTTTGACGTATGCACTATGGAATGTCAATATGACAGCCCGGTTTCGGGTGTCACGGCATGCCGGGGCGCGGGGGCCCCCCCGGCACAGGGCGTCCCCGGAACACCGGGAAGCCCCGATACGACGCGACGCCCCGGGCGGATGCGCAGGGTGCGCAGCCCGTGGCGCCGCGGATATCGGCTTCGCTCCGCCCTAGCGTCCGGCGGTCGCGTTCGTCGCATCGGCCGTCCGGCGGATCCCCGCCAGGGCGATCCCCGCGGAGACGGCCATTCCGACCAGGGGCAGTAGTTTGGACCCCGTGATGCTCCCGGCGAAGCCCAGGGCGTAGCCCCCCGCGATGGCCGCGAAGCCCCAGAGGGGCCGGATCCGCCGATCCGTCGGGAGCATCAGGGCCACGAAGAGGGCGGGCACGAGGCCGGCGGTGTAGCCGTTGTAGGTCTTCATGAGCATGGCGATCACGTCCGTCTGGAACAAGGCGATGAACGCCCCGACCGCCCCGACGGCCACGGTCCACATCCGGACCCCCGCCACCCGGGTACCTTTGAACACGTCGTGCTCCAGGATGCCCGCCGCGGTGATCAGCACCGTGTCCGCGGTGGAGAGGATCGCCGCCAGGAGGCCGACGATCAGGACGATGCCCAGGGCGGAGGGGACCTGGTTCTTGGCGATGGCGTTCAAAGGGTCCAGGCCTCCCAGGTCGGGAAGGGAGGACCGCGCCCAGAGTCCTACGAAGGTGATGGCGAAGGCGAAGAAGAGCATTCCGGTACCGGAGAGGAAGGAGGACTTCCGGGCGTTCGCGGGGGAGTCCGCGGAAAGTATCCGGGAGAACATCATGGGGCAGATGAAATAGGATCCTCCCATCACCACCACGTAATAGACCAAGTCCAGGGGACCGAAGGATTTCGTGAAGAGGTCGATCCGGATCGATCCCGGAGCGGGGGGTTTGGCCAGGAAGAGGTAGGCCAAGACCAGGACGACGGCCCCCGCCAGAATCCCGAACTGGAAGAGGTCCGTGCGGAGCACCGACTTCTGGCCCCCGATCAGGGTGTACACCACGATGAAGGCCGCCGCCGAGAGCACGGCCCCGGCGTGGGGCATACCCGTCAGGGTGGTGATCACCCGGGCGGCGGCGACGAACTGGGCCGCGGAGATGCCGATCCAGGTCACCAGGATGATGAGGGAGATCTCCATCCGGACCGCGGGGCCCAGGTGGCGGTTGGCCAGGTCCGGAAGGGTCAGGGCCTCGGAGGCGCGCACCCGCTCGGACAGGAGGGCACCCTGCAGGAAGTGGGCGATTCCGCCGGCGGCGACGAACCAGAAGGCCGGGAACCCGATCCGGTAGGCGTTGGCCACCGTGCCGATGGTGATTCCCCCGCCGATGGTCGAGGCCAGCATGGACGCGACCACCAGGATCTTCCGCTGCTTGTGCCCGGCGACCAGGAAATTCTCCAGGTTCGTGTTGTACTTCAGGCTCAGAAAGGCGATTCCGAGCAGTATCGCCGCATAGACGATCAGTACGATATCAGTCCACATGTCGACCTCCCCGGAACCGGAAATCGGCCGGGGCATCCGGCCGTCTCCAGGGTTCCGCTTCGATCACCCTACGATTAAAATAAGACAATGTCAAGCGAGTACTAGGACAAATCGAATAAATGTCCTACTTCTAGGCGACTCCCACGAGTTCCCGGAACCGCGCGGCGTCCAGGGTCTCCTTCAGCAGGAGCTCTTCCGAGACCGTGTCCAGCAGCGGCCGCCGGTCCTTCAGGGTCTTGAGGGCCCGGGCGTACCGATCCGCGATGACCTTGGCCACCTCGTCGTCCACGTACCGCTGGGTTTCCTCGCTGTATTCCCGGGTCAGGAAGGGTTCCGGGACGCCTCCCAGGCCGGCTCCCCGCTTGGTCAGGGCGACGTTCCGGAACCGCTCGGACATGCCGTAGTCGGTGATCATCCGGCGGGCTATGTCCGTGGCCTTGGTGATGTCGCTGGCCGCTCCGGTGGAGATCCGGCCGAAGACGATCTCCTCCGCCGCCCGGCCGCCCATGAGCACGTCGATCTGGCCCAGGAGCTGGCCTTCGGTCACCACGTACCGGTCCTCGGTGGGCATCTGCAGGGTGAAGCCCAGGGCCCCGAAGCCCCGGGGCACGATGGAAACCTTCTGCACCGGGTCCGATCCCTCCGTGAAGGCCGCCACCAGGGCGTGTCCCGCCTCGTGGTAGGCTATGGCCTTCCGCTCCTCGGGGTTCATCACCCGGCTCTTCTTCTCCAAGCCCGTGACCACCTTCTCGATGGCCGCCTCGAAGTCCCGCTGGGAGACCTTCCGCCGCCCCCCCCGGACGGCCAGGAGGGCCGCCTCGTTCACGATGTTGGCCAGGTCGGCTCCCACGAAGCCCGGGGTAGAGCGGGCTACGTCCGCGAGGTCCACGGACTCGTCCAGCTTGACCGCCTTGGCGTGGATGGCCAGGATGGCCTGGCGGCCGATGATGTCCGGGCGGTCCACCATGACCTGCCGATCGAAGCGACCGGGCCGGAGCAGGGCGGGGTCCAGGACGTCGGGTCGGTTGGTGGCGGCCAGGATGATGAGGCCGCTGGTCGCGTCGAAGCCGTCCATCTCCACCAGAAGCTGGTTCAGGGTCTGCTCCCGCTCGTCGTTGCCCCCCATGGGGCCGGAAATGCGGCTCTTCCCGATGGCGTCCAACTCGTCGATGAAGATGATGCAGGGGGCCTTTTCCCGGGCCTGCCGGAAGAGGTCCCGGACCCGGGAGGCGCCGACTCCCACGAACATCTCCACGAACTCGGCTCCGCTCATCCGGAAGAAGGGCACCCCCGCCTCCCCGGCCACGGCCCGTGCAAGGAGGGTCTTTCCCGTCCCCGGGGGACCCACCAGGAGGACCCCCTTGGGGATCTTCCCGCCGATGTCGGTGTACTTCTTCGGGGACTTCAGGAAGTCGACCACCTCGACCAGCTCCTCCTTGACCTCGTCCACCCCGGCGACGTCGGTGAACCGGGTCTTGATGTCTCCCTCCGCGACGATCATGGCCTTGTTCTGGCCGAAGGCCAGGACGTTGGAGTTCACGTTGGAAAGGCGCTTCTGCAGGAGCCTCCATAGGAGGAAGATGGCGCCGAAGGGCAGGATCCAGTTGAAGAGGATGGAGACCATCGCGTTCCCCTCCCGGGGTATGGAGGAGTAGACGACCCCCCGGGAGTCCAGGAGCTTGGTGAAGTCCGGGTCGAAGACGGGAACCGTCTTGTAGGCCAGGCGGTCCGCGGCCGGGGCGGAGCCCGAAACCATCCTGCGGGGCCAGATCGAAGGCTGGGCGTCGGCGGAGGATTCCGATCGGATGTAGCCCCGGTACCAGGAGGAATCCATCTCCACCCGGACGATTTGCCCGGATTCTATCTTGGACTTGAACTCGCTGAAGGGGATGACGGTCTCGTCCGAGGAGACCATGTACCAGTTGAACAGGATGATCATGAGGAGGGTCATCCCCATGTACATCAGGGAAAGCTTCCAACCGTTGTACATGGGGGGAAGGTTCGGCCCTTTGCCTCCGGGACTGCGGGGTTTGAGGAGGTTCTTGTCCCAGGAATGCTTCTTCTTGGCGGCCATATTCGCTCCGTTTGGATATTTGCTCGAGAGTACGGTATCAATCTACCCAAAAAAGCGGGCCGCGGCCACTCGGCGCTTTCGGAGGGGGTAAGAAACTCCTTGACCCTCCGGGGCCGGGTTTCGTATATTTTTGCCTATCCTACGCACAATACAGACCGCAGTTCTCAGGAGGATTACGTCATGAAAGTGAAACCGTTGGGCGATCGCGTGCTCATCAAGATCCAGGAGAGCGAGGCGAAAACCGCCGGCGGGATCATCATCCCGCAGACCGCCCAGGAAAAGACCCAGACCGGGGTGGTGGTCGCCGTGGGAACCGACACGGACGTCATCAAGGTCAAGGCCGGCGAGAAGGTGATGTACGACAAGTACGCCGGGACCCAGATCAAGGTGGACGGCACGGACCATCTCATCGTCAAGATGTCCGACATACTGGCCGTTCTCGACTGATCTACGAGCCTCCGGAAACGGACGGGCCGCCCGGGATTCCATCCCGGGCGGCCCGTTTCCTTTATATCCCCGGAGGATGACATCGGCCCGTCACGGCCGGATCGGTCCTCCCGTTCGGCTATTCGGACAGTGCGCGGAGTACGGCCCCCGGGGTTTCCGCGGCCAGCAGGGCTTCCCGCTTGGCGGAGGACCGGAACAGGAGGCTCACCTCGGCCAGGAACTGGAGGTGCGGACCGGTCTTGGTCGGGGGGGACAGGAGCAGGATGAAGATGCGGCAGGGCTTGCCGTCCAGGGACTCGTAATCGATCGGGTAGTCGGAGACGCCCACGCAGGCCGCGAGGTCGGAGACCGCGTCCGTCTTGCCGTGGGGGAGGGCGATCCCGTGCTTCATCCCGGTGGACATCTTCTTTTCCCGGTCCAGGATGCTCTGGTACGCCTTCTCGAAGGACGATATGGATCCGCTTTTCATAAGGACGTCCAGGAGTTCCCGGATGATCTCGTCCTTGGTTGTACCCTTCAAGTGGAGGGCGATGGATTTCTCGTTCAGCACGGTGCGGAGGTTCATGGGAGGATTGTAGGGTCAGCCCGGCGGAAAGTCAATTGTAACGGTGGGCGGTGGACGGTGAGTAACAACGAAGACGAGGAACTCTCGTGCAACGGACGGGAACGTATCGGCATCTCCTCGATCCGTCTCCGTCCACCTCCGTCCTCAGTTCCCTTAAATATACCTCCGAACCTCCCGCTCCGCGGCCAGGCCTTCCGACCGGGCGGTGATCCAGGAAACGCAGCCCGCCCAGATCGCGTCCAGGAGGACCCCGGCCAACAGGAGGGGCACCGCGGCGTGGACCAGCAGGAGGTAGCCGGTCTCGAAGCCCCGGCCGTACAGGCTGGAAAGCAGGGCCAGGGCCGCGACGGGTCCCTGGCCCGGGGCGGAACCCAGGAGCAGGGCGGAAAGGGGAACGAAGAGGATGAGCCAGAGCAGATTCTCCGCGGTCAGACCGATGTTGGAGAAGGAGCTGAGTACGACGATGAAGCTCGTGGAGGTGACCAGGGCGGTTCCGGCCCGACCCAGAAGGAGGGCCACGGGCAGGGTAACGGTCCCGGATCTCCGCCGGATCCCGAGACTCTCCTTCCCGTGCTTCGCCAGGGTACCGGCGCCGAAGAACAGATCCCCGGACACGACGGCGGCCAGGGCGGGTCCGGCGAGTCCGTACAACACCCGGAAGGGGTTCTTGCGGCCCCCGGCGAAGTACAGGATACCCGGAAGCACCACCAGGACCGTGAACAGGACCTCCGCGGCCACGGTTACCAGGAGACTGCGGTACAAGGAGAGCTCCAGCACGGTCCGGAACGCCCGGGCATTGTAGGCCGCGGCCAGGATGGAGAAGACCGCCAGGATTTCCACGAAGAAGGAATTGACCTGGTAGAGGATCCGGGACAGGGAGTCGAAGAGCCCGAGGACGGGCTTGGTCACCGCCTGGTCGAAGGAGAGGGCCAGTCCCAGGATCACCGCCAGGATGAACAGGGGAGCCAGGCCGTCCCCTCCCGACACCAGGGCCTGGAAGGCGTTTTTCGGGAACAGCCCCAGGAGGACGTCTCCCGCGGAGGCCAGGGGGGCGACCGAAGGCGCCTCGCTCACCAGGGGGATGCGGTCCGGCCGGAGCAGGAAGGCTCCCGCGGCGCCCAGGACCGCGGCGGCGAACACGGAAACCACGGAGATCAGGGCGGCCTTTCCCAGGATCGATCCGAGCTTCCGGTCCTCGTAGAGCTCGAAGACCGCGATCGGTACGGAGAAGAACACCAGGGGGAGGAAGATGTACCGCCCCCCCCGGAGGGCCAGCTCGAAGAGTATCCCCAGGGTCCCGTCGGTCCGGGAACCCGGGGGCAGGAGGAGGCCCAGGGCCGTGCCCAGGAGGGCGCCGATCAGCAGCTTCAACCAGATCTTCATATTCGTGCGAGTCTATCCGCAAGGAAGACCCTCGTCAATCGAAGGGCCCTCGCTGGACAGGCCGTCCGGGTACGGATACTCTGGCGGGATGAAGGAATCCGACCCCGTTCCCCCGGAGACGGCCTCCGGAAACGGGATCTCGCCGGCACCCCGGTCCCCGTCTAAGGAGCCCATGACCTCCGCCATCCTGAGGATCGCGGCCCCCGCCATGGCCGGCAGCCTGGTGGAGACCCTGTACAACCTCACGGACGCCTTTTTCCTGGGCAAGCTGGGATCCGCGGAGATCTCGGCCCCCTCCGTCTCGACGAGCCTGGTCTTCTTCCTGATCATCTTCGCCACGGGCCTGTCCGGGGCCGGGACCACCCTGATCGCCCAGGTCAAGGGAAGGGGAGACCCGGACCGCATGAATTTCTACGCCAACCAGACCGCGGTCATCCTGGCGGCGGCATCGGTCCTCCTGACCCTCTCGGGCCTGGCCCTCGCCCGGCCGATCCTGGTCCTGCTCAACACCCCCCCGGAGGTCCTGGGTCCCGCCCTGACCTATCTTCGCGTCATCCTGGGGGGACTGCCCTTCATGTTCGCCTATTTCCTGCTCCAGGCCACCTTCTCCGCCGTCGGGGATACCCTCACCCCCCTGCGGGTGCACCTCACGGCGGTTCTGGTCAACCTTGTCCTGGACCCCCTGCTCATCTTCGGGCTCGGCCCGATCCCCGCCCTGTCCGTGGCCGGGGCCGCGATCGCGACGGTCGCTTCCCAGGGACTCGGGGCCTTCCTCTCCCTGCGAATCCTGATCCGGGGACGGGGAGCCCTCCGGCTGCGCCGGTCCCTGCTCCGGCCGGATCCCAAGGCGGCGGCCCTGATCCTGCGCATCGGCCTGCCCTCCTCGGTGGGGCAGGCCCTGTCCGCCCTGGGCTTCACGGTGCTCCAGGGGGTCGTGAACCTCTTCGGCACCGGGGCCATCGCCGCCTTCGGGGTCGGGAACCGCCTGATCGGACTCTTCGACCTTCCCGCCCACGGACTCTCGGTGGCGACCACCGCCCTGGTCGGCCAGGCCCTGGGTTCCCGGGACGAGGCGCGGGCTTCCCGGGTCGTGCGGTCGGCCCTCCTGCTCTGCCTGGTCCTGGTGGGTGTGCCCCTGGCCGGGTCCGTGGCCTTCGGCGGCCACCTGGTGCGGCTTTTCGTGGCCGACCCGGAGGCCGTGGCCATCGGGGACGTGATGTTCAAGGTGGTGGCCCCCTCGGTGCTCTTCTTCTGCCTCTACCTGGTCCTGACCGGGGCCTTCCAGGGGGCCGGGGATACGCGGATCATCATGGTCCTCTCGATCGTCCGCCTCTGGGTCGTCCGGGTCCCCCTGGCCTACGCCCTGGCCTTCCTGGCCGGGATGGGGCCCCTGTCCATCTGGATCGCCATGTTCGCCTCCAACCTGTCCACGGCCCTGGCGGGGTTCGCCTGGTTCCGGGGCGGCCGGTGGAGGAAGGCCCTGGGGGATGCGGAGGTCTAGGAGCCCGGCAAACTCCGTGAGGCCGGTCAGCGGCCGCGCAGGACCACGATTTCGACGCCGTCGTCCCGCTCCACGGCCATGCCCAGGCGTTCCGCCAAGGCCGCGAAGGTCCGGCTCCCGAAGAATCCCACGTGGGTGGGATCCTCCCGGTACCACCATTCCTCGAATTTCCGGGGATCCTCCGGGGAGAATCGGGTGCGAAGGGAAATCCGGCCACCGGGCGCCAGGATCCGGGCCAGCCGGGCGAGTTCGAAGTACGGACGGACCAGGTGTTCGGCCACCTCGTGGACCGCGACCAGGTCGAAGGGGCCCTTCCGGGCGTTCCGGTCCGGGGCGAAGAAGGGATCGTAGACCGAGACCCGGTATCCCCGGTCCGCGAGCCGGTAGGCCAGGGCGGGTTCCGGACCGGACCCGAAATCCAGGATCCGGCCGCCCGGTCCGACGAAGGGCTGGACGGCCTCCCGGATGAAGGCCTCCAGGTAGGCGCGATAGCCCGGATCGTCGGGATCGTTCCGGTGCAAGAGGTACCGGGCCTTCTCGGCCTCCGGCGGGAGGATGCGCTCCCGGTCCAGTCGGACGTAGCCGCAGGCGGGGCAGCGGCGGTACGAGACGCCCCGGACGAGCGCCCAGGCCGGCGTCCGGCCGGCCCGGGGCTCCCGGCGGCCGCAAAGGGGACAGGTCATGTCCCCACTGTACCGGACCGGGGATTCCTTGACAAATCCTCCGTATACTCGTACGTTGACCTCGGCGCTTGGATCCCTTCGGCGAATGCCGTCCGGAGGTCCCCCGGACCTCAAGGTCCGGGTCGGACCTCGTGGTCCGGGTCGGACCTCATGGTCCGGGTCGGACCGGCCGGACGCCGGGACCGAGACGCGAGGTGAGCATGCATCCGTTCCTCGAGAATACCGCGCCGCCTCCGGCGGCCGGCCCGTGATCGATATACGGTCCCTATCCCATTCCTATCCCGGATCCTCGGCTCCCGCCCTGTCCGACGTCTCCCTCCGGATCGAGGACGGGGAGTACGTGGCCATCGCCGGGGCCAACGGCTCCGGGAAGAGCACCTTGATCCGCTGCCTCAACGGTCTCGTCGTCCCCCCTCCCGGAACGGTGCGGGTGGACGGACTCGATCCCTCCCGGCCGGAGGAACGCCGGTCCATCCGTCGGAGCCTGGCCCTGGTCTTCCAGTCCCCCCCGGACCAGATCGTCGCGTCCGTGGTGGAGGAGGACGCCGCCTTCGGCCTCGAGAACCTGGGGATTCCCCGACCCGAGATGGTGGAACGGGTCCGGGCGGCCCTGGAGGAGATGGGCCTGACGGAGGAGCGGACCCGGCCGACCCGGTTCCTCTCCGCGGGGCAGCAGCAGCGCCTGGCCGTGGCCGGCGCCCTGGTCCTCCGGCCCCGTCACCTGGCCTTCGACGAGGCCACTTCCATGATCGACCCCGCGGGGCGGTCGGAAATCCTGGACCGGATGGACGCCCTGGCCGCTTCGGGGACGACGGTCCTCCACGTCACCCACGACATGGACGAGGCCGCCCGGGCCCGCCGGGTGGTGGTCCTGGCCGGGGGCCGGGTGGCCTTCGACGGGACCCCGGAGGGTCTATTCCGCTCCGGGGACCTGTCCGTACTGGGGCTGGCCCCGCCCCGGTCCTGGACCTTGGCCCTGGCCCTGGGGCTTCCTCCCCGGATCGGGGAAGGCGCCGAGGACCTGGGGCGCCGGGCCGCCGAGGCCTTCCGGAACGACGGCCGGCCTGCCCCGGGCTCCGGGGTCCCCGGGCCGGGCGCGTCCGGGGACCCCGGTTCCGCACCGGAGCCCGGGGATCCCGCGTTCCGGGTCGAGGGGGCGGGCCTACGCTACCTGGCGGGCACGGCCCTGGAACGCCGGGCCGTGGAGGAGATATCCCTGGAAATCCCCCGGGGAGCCTCCGTCGCCCTGGTCGGGGCCACGGGCTCCGGGAAATCCAGTCTCCTCCAGCTCCTGTCCGCCCTGGCCTTCCCGGCGGAGGGGAAGGTGGTCTCCTTCGGAACGGACACCACGGACCCCCGGGCCGATCTCCGGTCCCTCCGGATGCGGTCCCCCTTGTCCGTACAGAGACCCGAGTCCGCCCTGTTCGAATACTACGCGGGCGACGAGGTCTCCTTCGGGCCCCGAAACCAGGGACTCGAAGGGCTCGCCCTGGTCGACCGGGTGCG
>CALMRC010000158.1 GCA_937873275.1 uncultured Spirochaetota bacterium | reverse complement strand
GCAGGCGACGGAAACGGCGCCTTCCGAGGGGCCGTAGGCCGGGTAGGCGGAAGCCCGGGGGCTTGGAGGCGGAGAGGGGCGTTCCGGGGAGACGGGGGCGACCGGGGCGGAGCCCCGGGACCGTCGGGCTTGATCCCCCGGGGAGGACGGGGAGGGCAGGTCCGAGACCAGGGCCTCGAGGTCTCCGGGGCGGTCGGCGGCCGCGGCTGCGGCGGCCCGGGCCTCGTACTCCTCCATGGTGATCCGGTCCGAGGCGTAGGCCTGGGTCAGGGCGTCGATGACCCGCTGCCTGCGGCCTTCGAAATCCGGGGACGGTTCGGCGCCGGGCGAGTATCGATCCAGGGTTCGGTTCGGCACGACGGGCCTCCTTGGCGGGACCGCTTGGTATGGGAACGGCTCCCGGGCGCGCCGGTTTCCCGCGCCGCGCCGCATATAATGTACTCCATTTCTCCGGCCGCTCCAACCGGGAAACCCCGGGAGGCGGCTTTTCACCCGGTTCCGCTTGAATCCCGCCGTCCGCCCCAGTATCTTTTTTTCCAGGAACGCATACTGAAACCCAAGGAGATATCCATGCTATCCAAGAAAATCGTGGACCGCGTCAACCTCCAGATCAACCGGGAGATCTACTCCGCCTACCTCTACATGGCGATGTCCGCCAAGGCCGCCGAGGCGGGCTACCAGGGCGTGGCGTCCTGGCTCATGGTCCAGTTCCACGAGGAGATGTTCCATGCCATGAAGTTCTACTACTACCTCCTGGACCAGGGCGCCCGGCCCGAGCTGGCCAAGATCGACGCCCCCGAGACCAAGGGATCCACGATCAAGGAGTGGTTCACCCACGTCCTGGAGCACGAGAAGTTCGTGACCGCCTCCATCCGGGAACTCCTGGAGCTGGCCCTGGCGGAGAAGGACTACGCCACCGAGAACCTCCTGCGCTGGTACGTGGACGAGCAGGTGGAGGAGGAGAAGAACGCCACGGAGATCCTCCAGCAGCTCGAGCTGGTCGGGGAGGGCAAGCAGGGGGCCTTCCTGCTCAACATCGAGCTCGGGAAGCGCACCCTCACCGTGCAGAGCGACTTCTCCGGGGGCATCCTCCCGACCTCGGCGGGCTGAGTACCCCGCCCGGCGACCGGCGCCCCGCAGCGCCCCGCGCAGTCGCGCGGGGCGCTTGCGTTTTTCCGGGACCCCGGCGATGCTGGGTGCATGGAACCCGACGAAACCTTCGACCGAATCTTCCTGAAACGCCGCTCCGTGCGGGCCTACGAGGACCGTCCGATCCCCCCGGAGATCCGGGACCGGGTGCTGGCCGCGGCCCTCCGCGCCCCGACCGCCGGCAACATGGCGCTGTACACGATCCTGGAGGTCGAGGATCCGGGCCTCAAGGCCCGGCTCTCGGAAACCTGCGACCACCAGCCCTTCATCGCACGGGCCCCCTGGGTCCTGGTGTTCCTGGCGGACTGGGCCCGGCTGGAGGGATACTTCCGGCACCATCGCGTCCCCGAGTGGTGCGAGGAGCGGGGGGAGCCGTACCTCCGCCCCCGGGAGTCGGACCTGCTTCTCGCGGCTTGCGACGCCCTGATAGCGGCCCAGTCCGCCGCTTCCGCCGCCGAGGCCCTGGGCCTGGGGACCTGCTACATCGGGGACATCCTGGAAAACGGGGAGCTCCACCGGGAACTCCTGGGCCTTCCCCCCCGCGCCTTCCCGATCACGATGCTCTGCCTGGGCTGGCCCACGGAGCGGCAGAGAGCCCGGCCCCAGCCGCCGCGGCTTCCCCGGGACCTGGTCGTCCACCGGGACCGGTACCGGGACTACGAGCCCGGAGACTACGACCGGATCTACGCCGGGGAGGGCTGGCCCGGGCCCCGGAAGGACGAGGCCGGGGACAACCCGGGACGCTCCCTCTACGCCCGGAAGTTCGCCGCGGACTACAGCCTGGAGATGCGCCGCTCCGTGCGGGCCCTCCTGGAGGACTGGAGCTGAACGTCCCGACACGGCGTTCCGGGGATCCGGATCCTCCGGCCGCTTCCATTCCGGGACGCTCCGCAGGCCGAGGGACCCCGGGCATGTTTCCGGGAAGGGTACTCGGTTCCCCGGTGCCGTGGTAGAATCGATCAGAACCGATTCCAGGAGGCCGCCATGCCGGATGTGGATACGAATCGCTCGGACTTGATAGCCCGTCTTTTTCCCGGCGGAGTGCCGTCCCTCCTCTGTCCCCCCATCACCCACTACGACTCCGAGGGGGCCCTGGACGCCGGGAGAACCCGGGCCCACATGGAAATGCTCGCCCCCCATGCCCGGTGCCTCCTGGTGCCCGGGTCGACCGGGGACGGATGGGAACTCTCCCCCGGGGAGGTCCGGAGGCTCCTGGAAATCCACGCCGGAATCGCGCGGGATCTCGGCTACTCCATCCTGGTCGGGGCCCTCCATCCCGACGCGGGGGAGGCCCGGAGGGCGGTCCTGGACCGGCTGGACCTCTTCAAGGCCCTGGCGGGCACGGCCAACGCCGAGCGCGCCCTGTCCGCGTCCCGGGTGGCCGGGTTCACGGTCTGCGGACCCTCCGGGGCGGACCTGACCCAGGAGGAGATCGAGGACGCCCTCCGGCGCATCCTGGACCTCGGACTCCCCACCGCGGTGTACCAGCTGCCCCAGGTCACCAAGAACGAGATCTCCCCGGCCGTGATGGAGCGCCTGATCGAGGGCTTTCCCAATCTCTGGATGGTGAAGGACACGAGCGGGTCCGACCGGATCGTGCGGGCGGGAATCCGGCGGCGGGGCGTCGTCTTCGTCCGGGGGGCCGAGGGGGACTTCGCCTCCTGGCTGGCGGAGAAGGACGGGGAGGCGGAGCGGAAGTACGACGGCTTCCTGCTCTCTTCGGCCAACGCCTTCGCGCCCCACCTTGCCCAGATGATCCGCCTGCATCGGTCCGGCGATCGCTCCGGGGCGGCGGAGCTCTCGGGACGCATGGACGAGGTCGTCCGGGCGGTGTTCGCCGAGGCAGCGCCCCTTCCCTTCGGGAATCCCTTCGCCAACGCCAACAAGGCCCTGGACCACGTCCTCGCCTGGGGCGGGGCCAACCGGGCTCCGGCCCCGGTCACCCACTCGGGATCCCTCCTGCCCGCGGGCCTCTTGTCCGCCGCGGAGGTGTCCCTGCGACGGGGCGGCTTCCTTCCGGCCCGGGGGTACCTGGAAACCTAGCCGGCCGCAAGCGCCCGGGCTATCCGCGGGCGGATACCGGGTATGCGCACGCCGATCGAACCCGCCGACCCCGGGGAACCGCGCTCCGGTGCGGCCGGGGAGTCCGCCGCCCGGGAATCCGGCGGCCCCGAGTCCCGGGTAGCCACGAACGGGGCGCCGGGTGTCCGGAACCCGTCGGTACCGGATCCCTCGGCCGGGGATTCGACGGCCCCGGATCCGGAAGCCCGGGCCGTGGTCCATCTCCTTTCGGACGGGTCCGCGGGACTCGAGGTCCGGCCCCCGGGCGCGGCCCGGGCCGTGCTGGGGGACATACCGGGATCCCTGCACGTCCGCGAGCACTTGTGGAGGATCCCGCAGGCCTTCCTGGCCTTCGCGCATTCGGGGGTTCCCGGGCTCCGCCTGGAGTTCGCCCCCGAGGGCGCGCCGGCGCCGGAGGCCTTCTCCCTCTGGAACGGAACGGAAGGCAGGGCCGGGACGGGAACCGCTTCCTCGGGCCTGGACGGGAGCGGAAAGATCGCCCTCCTATCCGCGATGCGCTCCCGGAAGTACTCCCCCCGGACCGCGCAGTCCTACTATCACTACGTCGACGAGTTCCTGCGCTTCGCGGGCAAGCCTCCCCGGCAGGTCACGGACGCCGACCTGACCGCCTACCTGGCCCGTCTCGAGACCGGGCGGAAGGCATCCGCGGCCACCCTCAACCTGGCCATCAGCGCCGTGCGTTTCTTCTATACGGCGGTCCTGGGCCTGCCCCTGGCCCTGCGCCGGCGCAGGCCCAAGGGCGACCGGAGGCTGCCGATGGTGCTGAGCAAGCCGGAGATCCTCCGGATCGTGGACGCGCTTCCAGGCTTGAAGCACCGGGCGATGCTGCTTCTGGCGTACAGCGGGGGACTTCGGGTCAGCGAGATCGTCAATCTGCGGCACGAGGACCTGGACCGGGACCGTCATACCATCTACATCCGGGCCGCGAAGGGACGCAAGGACCGGTACACCCTCCTGTCCGACAAGGCCTGGGAGGCCGTGGAATCCTACGTCCGGACGGAGCGTCCCCGGTACTGGCTTTTCGAGGGGAGGACTCCCGGATACCGGCTCTCCGTTCGGACCGTCCAGGGGGTGTTCTATTCGGCCTGCCGCCGCGCGAAGATCGGGAAGCGGGTGTCCATCCACGCCCTCCGGCACAGTTTTGCCACCCACCTGCTGGAATCCGGCACGGATCTCCGGTACATCCAGACCCTCCTGGGCCACTCCAGCCCGAGCACGACCGCCGTATACACCCACGTCGCGAAGGGCGATTTCCTGCGGATCCGGAGCCCCCTGGACGGGGCTGCTGAACCCGACAAGTCCAATCAGGAAAAGGGCTAGAAAGAAGTTGCGGAATCGACCGGAGGGTCGTATACTCATGGAAAAGATCGTGAAATACCGGGGCGTATCCTGTTGCGGCGGAGCGTCCTAGCGATCGGTTAAACTTTACTCGCCGAATCAGGAATCCCCCGATTCCAAAGGCGTTGATTTACAGACACCGTCACTACACATACAATCCCGACTCGGAAGATTATACGAACCAAAGCTGATATCCCAGCGTGCGTGATTATGTGAATTGGGTTTTGCTGATGTAGGCGCGAAATTATATGAAGGCGTATACATATCAAGGCGCGGGATTAGGTGAAGTCTGACGAATATTGTGCGCGACATTATGCGAACTTCGTCTAGCATCCGAAGGCGCGGAGTTATATGAATAAAACGTATCCTGTGTAAACACGAGATTATGCGAACATCGGGAAATATCCCGAGGCGCGAGATTATATGAACTCGGTGAGTATTTGCGCGAGATTATACGAACTTCATATATCCCTGCGGTGCGAATGATTATGCTCGCATCACCTATTTTTTGTTATGTGCATGATTTTTCTTGGCGGCTACAGGCTGGTGTTTCCGCGCCATCCTTGGCGCGGAAAGCCTCAAAACTTTGAAGGAGAAGTTAACTTTTAAAACACATTCTATGAGTATTGCCTTTTTTTGTCTGCTTTGATTCTTGACAGTAATTATTTGTAAATGTATAAAACCAATAAGGGTATACGATGGTTGGCAAGAGATTGATTTTAGAGAGCGTAAGAGAACGGGATATTGATTTGCTAATTCTTGAAGAATGGAATTCAAATATTGAATTTGTCCGATGGTTTGTTAGAGAAACCCTTTTTAGTGATGTTAATATCAGCAGTTCAATTGGTTATCATTCGGTTTCTAGTGATAATCTCGGTGAGACTGATTTGTTTTTAGAATATGCTCAGGGAAACGAGTTATTTTGCATACTTCTTGAAAATAAGATTGATGCTTTAGCTCAAGACAATCAAGGAAGTCGATATTTAAAAAGAGCAAAGAACCTAGAAGGGAAAGGTTATCAGAAAGTACAAACTTGTATTATTGCTCCAGACCGTTATTTGACGACTAATACTGAAGTAAAGGCGTATGAGTTTAAAAGCTCTTATGAAAAAATCTCACAATGGTTCGAATCCCAGAATAACGATCGTTCGAAGTATCGTTCAATGGTAATAAAATTAGCAATTGATCAAGAGCGAAGAGGCTACACTGCAAAAGCAGATGCAACAGTAACCAAATTCTGGCATGATTACTGGGAGGTTGTGAAAAGTGAGCTTCCCTTTGCCTATATGAAGGAGCCTTATAATGTTCCTGAAG
This sequence comes from uncultured Spirochaetota bacterium, assembly GCA_937873275.1. Classification (GTDB taxonomy): domain Bacteria; phylum Spirochaetota; class Spirochaetia; order Treponematales; family UBA12059; genus JAAYUR01. The sequence continues at coordinate 401 of CALMRC010000158.1, read as the reverse complement.
GTTCTGATTGGCCTGTAATCTCGTTTGATTGGCTACCTGAAGGTTGGATTTTACGACATAAACTTGGTCAAGGTGTGATTGATCTTGAAACAGATTTAAACGAAATAACAATTAGAATTGAATTATCCAAGATTAGAAATTCATCAATAATTTATAGTAAAACCGGGAAATCTTATTCTTTCAGAGTAGAAATTGATGCGATTGATAGACATATTCCTCTGTATGAACAGTATGAGAAAGTCAAAAAAGCGATCAAAGCAATAAACACGATCAATGATTTGAAAAATGTAATAATGAAAAACAAATCGCGTATATCTTGAGAGATTTATTCTATACAAAAGAAGGTAATCGCCCTCGCCCTCCTGGCTCGGGCGATCTGGGGTAGCCAAGAAAAATCAGCG
>CALMRC010000157.1 GCA_937873275.1 uncultured Spirochaetota bacterium | reverse complement strand
ACCGGCCGCCCGGCCGGGACCCCAGGTACCGGCGGAGCTGGATGCTGAAGAAGGCGCGGAAATCGTCCTTGTCGGCGCATCCCGTGGACACCATCCCGTAGCCGTTGACCATGTGCCGGTAGAGTCTACGGGCGGCTCCCCGGGGCTCCAGCTTCTGGGCGGAAACGAGGCTCTTCACCGCCAGCTCCGACTTTCCCAGGCGGAGGAGGGGGATGGAAAGCCAGTAGAGATACCGGGCCAGGGCCGCGGGCCGTTCGGGGGGGCAGGCGTCCACGGCGGCGCGGAGGTGACGCAACGACGCCTGGGCGTCGTGTCGGATCAGGGAACGGATCCCCGCCCGGAAGTGTCGTTCCAGTATGTCGTTCACGGTTCCGCGCATGGGAATAAAGTACGAATTCGGCGGCGCCGAATCAAGGCGCCCCGGGATCCCGGGCCAGGAGGAGGACCAGGCTGCGCGGCGACAGGAAGTACTCGTCCTGGGGAGACAGCACGGGTTCGGACCCGGGTTCCCGTACGTCCTCGGGAGAGGGCCGGGCGGTGTCCACCGCAAGGTGCCAGCGGGTATCCGGAGGCGGCGGGCAGATCCGAAACCGCACGGCGGAGTCCGAGGCGTTGAACATCAGGAAGAAGTCGTTGTCGTCCCGATCCGCCACGATGTCCGCCCGGGATCCGTCGATCCGGGCCGCGATCACCCGGTCGATCCGGGCCCAATCCGGGGACTTGCCCGAAGGATCGTACCAGGAGATGTCCGGAATGGCGTTGTAGTTGGCGTCCTTCCCGGTGAAGAACTCCGGGCGCCGGAAGGCCGGGTGCCGCAGACGCAGGGCGATCAGCTCCCGGACGAAACGCAGGAGCCCCGGATTGCCGTCCGCCAGGGTCCAGTCGATCCAGGAGACCGGGTTGTCCTGGCAGTAGGCGTTGTTGTTCCCCCCCTGGGTCCGGAGAAGCTCGTCCCCACCCAGGAGCATGGGGGTGCCGATGGACAGAAGGAGGGTGGCCAGGAAGTTCCGGGCCTGCCGTTCCCGCACGGCCAGGATGCCGGGATCCTCGGTCGGGCCGTCGGAGCCGTACCCGCAGGAGAAATTGGCGTCGTGCCCGTCCGTCTCGCCCTCCCCGTTCTCCAGGTTCCGCTTGCGCTCGTAGGTGACCAGGTCCCGGAGGGTGAAGCCGTCGTGGCTTGTGACGTAGTTGATGGAATGGAAGGGCTTGCGGCCGTCCCGGAGGTAAAGATCCGAGGAACCGGTGATCCGGGTGCAGAAGTGCCGGACCTCGTGGCGGTCGCCGCGCCAGAATTTCCGCACGTCGTCCCGGAACCGGTCGTTCCACTCCGCCCATCGCCCCCCCGGGAAGCTCCCGACCTGGTAGGCGCCCCCGGCGTCCCAGGCCTCCGCGATGATCTTGGTCTGCCGCAGGATGGGATCCTCCGCGATCTGCTCGATCACCGGGGGATTCTCCAGGAGCCGCCCCTTGGAATCCCGGCCCAGGATGGAACCCAGGTCGAAGCGGAACCCGTCCACGTGCATCTCCACCACCCAGTAATGCAGGCAGTCCAGGATGAAGTTGCGCACCACCGGGTGGTTGCAGTTCAGGGTGTTTCCGCAGCCGGAAAAATTCTTGTAATACCGGGGATCCTCGCCCAGGATGTACCAGATCGAGTTGTCCAGGCCCCGGAAGGAGACCGTCGGCCCGAGCTCGTTCCCCTCCCCGGTGTGGTTGAACACCACGTCCAGGATCACCTCGATCCCGGCCCGGTGCAGGGCCTTCACCATGTCCTTGAACTCCGCCACCTGGGCTCCCCGGGACCGGGAGGCGGCGTAGCCGCTCTTGGGGGCGAAGAAGGCCAGGGTGTTGTAGCCCCAGTACTGCCGGAGCGGCTCGCCGGTACGGGGATTCTTCCGGGGGTTGTCCAGGGAGTCGAACTCCTGGACCGGGAGGAGCTCCAGGCTCGTGATCCCCAGGGACTTGAGGCGGGGAATCGACTCGACGACCCCCCGGAAGGTGCCCGGGTGCTCGACCCCGGAGCTGGGGTGGGCCGTGAGCCCCCGCACGTGGGCCTCGTAGATCACGCAGTGCCGCAGGGGATAGTTGAGGGGCCGGTCCCCCTCCCAGTCGTACTGGTCGTCCACCACCACGCACTTGGGCACGAAGGCCGCGTCGTCCTCCTCGGAGAACCCGAGATCCGCCTCCGGCCGTCCGGGGACGTAGGCCCGGGCCCGGGAGAGGTCCCAGGTGAACTCCCCGGTCAGGGCCTTCGCGTAGGGATCCAGGAGGACCTTGTTCGGGTTGAACCGGAATCCCCGCTCCGGGAGGAAGGGACCCTCCGCCCGGTAGTGATAAAGGGCCCCGGGGCCGAGCCCCTCCACGAAGACGTGCCAGATGTCCCCGGTCCGGTTCTGGTGGGGATCCAGCGGGATCTCCCGGAAGGCCGCAGAGTCCTCCGGGGACTCGTAGAGGCAGAGGGTCATCGCGAGGGCGTTGCGGGAGAAGACGGCGAAGTTCACCCCCCCGTCCAGGGGTTCGGCCCCGAAGGGTCGGGGGTGGCCGGGTCGCGCGGTCAGGTCGTTCCGGGGCACGGGTACTCCTCGAATGGGCAAGGCGCAGTATACCACGTCCCCGGGGGAGGGAGGGAACTTTCCTCGGCGGTGCGGAATCGCCCGGGGACGGCGATCTCAGGTTCCGCCGGTCACCCGCAGGCGGGACCGGGCGGCCTCGGCCCGGCGGGCGGCCTCCTCCGGGGTGTCCGCGACGGCGGTGAGGTGCCCCATCTTGCGCCAGGGCCGGACTTCCCGCTTGCCGTACAGGTGGACCGTGACCCCCGGCACCGCCAGGGCATCCGCCAGGCCCTCGTATTCGGGCGTCCCGGAGGCCCCGGGGGCGCCCAGGATGTTCAGCATCCGGGCGGGCCGGAACTGCTCCGTCGAGGCCGGGGGCAGGCCCGCCAGGATCCGGAAGAACTGCTCGAACTGGCTGGCCGTGCAGGCGTCCTGGGTGAAGTGCCCGGAGTTGTGGGGCCGGGGAGCGACCTCGTTGACCAGGACCCGCCCGTCCCGGGTCCGGAAGAGCTCCACCCCGAAGACCCCGACGGCCCCGGCGCCGTCGGGGGACGCGGCCCGGGCCGCCCGGTCCAGGGCCTCCACGCAGCGCAGGGCCGTGCGGAGGGCGGACTCCAGGATCTCCGGGGGCTCGTCCGCGGGCGCCCGGACCGAGTCGCAGAGGTTGGCCGCGGGGTCGAAGACCATCTCGACGCAGGGGTAGGCGGAGGGGACGGAGCCCGGGGCCCGGACGGCGACCACCGCCAGCTCCTTCGTGAAATCCACCTTGGCCTCCAGGAAGCTGGGCCCGGGCAGGGGTTCGTCCGAGGGCCCGGAGAGGACCCGGACGCCCCGGCCGTCGTACCCGCCCCGGCGCAGCTTCTGCACCACCGGGAAGCCCCCGACCCGGGCGGCCCGGGAGCGGAGGGCTTCGGCGCGGTCGTCCGCGGGCAGGGAGGCCAGGTCGTCGGGAAGGTCGATCCAGGGGGCCTGGGCCAGGCCGGCCTCGTCCCAAAGCCGCTTCTGCAAGACTTTGTCCTGGATCCGCTCGAGGACGGCGGAGCCCGGCAGGACGGGGATTCCCCGGGATTCCAGCTCCTTCAAGGCGTCCACGCTGACGTGCTCGATCTCGTAGGTGACCACGTCCGCCCGGCCGCCCAGGTCCAGGACCGCCTCGGGATCCGTCAGGTCCCCGATCACCACCTCGTCCGCCAGGTCCGCCGCCGGGGAGGGATAGTCGGGGCTTAAAACCGCGAAGTGCGCCGGGTACTTTCGGGCCTCCTCGATGGTCATCCGGCCCAGCTGGCCTCCCCCGAGGATACCGATCCGCCGCAGTCCCATCTCAGCCCTTCCCGTCGCCGCCGGGATCCCCGGGCCCGTCGTCTCCGAAACCGAGGTCCGGGCCGGCCCCCACCCTCGGGGAACGGCCCGCGTCCGGACGGCCGGCCACCTCGGGGTTGCGCATGACGTCCCGGGGCTTGGAGCCCTGGGAGGGGCCGACGATGCCCTTCTCCTCCATCATCTCCACCAGGCGGGCGGCCCGGTTGTACCCGATCTTGAGCCTCCGCTGGAGGTAGGAGGCGCTGGCCTTGCCCTGCTGGAGGACGATCTCCAGGGCCTTGTCGAACAGGGGGTCGTCCCCCTCGTCGTCGAAGAGGGAAAGGCTCCCGTCCTCCTCGTCCTCGTCGAAGAAGATCTCGTCGTCGATGTAGTCCGGCTGTCCCAGGGTCTTCACGTGGCCCACGACCCGCTCCACCTCCTCCTCGGAGACGAAGGCGCCCTGCATGCGCACCGGGAAGGCGTCCTGGGCGGTGGACACGAGCATGTCGCCCTTGCCCAGGAGCTTCTCCGCCCCCACGGCGTCGATGATGATCCGGGAGTCGAACTTGCTGGCCACCATGAAGGCCACCCGGCTGGGGATGTTGGCCTTGATGAGGCCCGTGATCACGTCGATCGAGGGGCGCTGGGTGGCCAGGACCAGGTGGATCCCCACGGCCCGGCTCATGGCGGCCAGGCGGGCCAGGGTGCTCTCCAGCTCCTTGCCCGTTGTGGCCATGAGGTCCGCGAACTCGTCGATGACCACCACGATGTAGGGCATCGTCTCCGCGGCGAACTCGCGCTCCTTGATCCGGCGGTTGTAGCTCTTGATGTCCCGGACCCCCACCCCGTCCAGGAGGCTGTACCGGCGCTCCATCTCGCAGATGCAGTACTGGAGGGCCTGGAAGGCCCGCTTGGGCTCCGTGACCACGGGGGTCAGGAGGTGGGGGATCCCGTTGTAGAGCTTGAGCTCGACGATCTTGGGGTCGATGAGGAGGAGCTTCACCTCGTTCCAGCTCTTCCGGTAGAGGATGGAAAGGATGATGGAGTTCACCAGGACGGACTTGCCCGACCCGGTCGCCCCCGCGATGAGGAGGTGGGGCATCTGGGTCAGGTCCACGATCTGGACCTCCCCGGCGATGTCCTTGCCCAGGGCCAGGGGGATCTCGAACTTGGCAGCCCGGAATACGTCGGTCTCCACGATCTCCCGGAAGCTCACCACCGAGCGCTTGTCGTTGGGCACCTCGATGCCCACCGCGTGCTTGCCCGGGATGGGGGCCACGATGCGGACGCTGGAGGCGGCCAGGCGGAGGGCGATGTTGTCCGGGAGGTTCACGATCTTGGAGAGTTTGACCCCCGGGGCCGGGAGGATCTCGAACATGGTGACCACCGGGCCCCGCCGGATCCCCGTGACCTCCGCCTCGATGTTGAACTCCGCCAGGGTGTCCCGGAGGACGTCCGCGGATCTCCGGGTCTTGTCGTCGATGACCCAGTACTGGCCGTCGGGATAGACCGTGAGGATGTCCGTGGGCATCGAGTAGGCCGCGACGTGGAGGGTCTTGGCGGAGCGCCGGGGGGCCGGGGGCACGGACTCGAAGACGGGCTGGGGATGCCGGCCGCCCTGGTCGGCCGCGCCGTCCGCGGACGTTCCGGCCCCCGGAACCCCCCGGCTGGGCCGCATCTCGGCCTCCGCCGTGGGATCCGCCGCCACCCCGGCCAGGAGGGGCGGCCGGAGTTCCGGACCCGGGGGGGCTTCCGCGACCCGCCCTCCCCCGCCCCCGGGCCGGCGGAAGAGCACGGGGATGGGCTCCTCGTCCGGGTCGTCCGCAACCTCCGCCTCCCCCGCGTCCGGCTCCGGCCGGTCTTCGGAGCCTTCGGCCGGATCCTCGATCCCCGGCTCCTCCGTTCCCAGCGCGGCCGGGGAAACGAGGCCGGTTACCGGGAAGAGCCCCTCCCCGTCGGCGGGCACCAGGGGGACGAATCGCGGAGGGCCGATGTCCGACCCGGTCCCCGTCCCGGTGTCCGTGTCCCGCGCGGGGGGATTCCGGGATTCCCGGGGCGGGACCGTCCGCCCCCGGGACCGTCCCCCGGACCGGTCCGCGGTCGGATCTTCCCGCCCCGGATCGTCCGCACCCTCGCCCGGTTCCTCCCGGGAGGCCAGGCCCTTGAGACGGACCAGGAGGGCCAGGGAAAGCAGGAGGACCAGGGTTCCCAAGGCCGTGGTGCCCGGCAGGCCCAGGGCCTCCAGGAGGGGATAGGCCGCGTACCAAGGATCGGGATCGGCCAGGAACCGTGCGAGAAACACCAGGACCAGGAAGGGAAGGGGCGCCCCGGAGAGGAGGATGAGGAGGTCCTTCCGGTACCCCGGGAGGAAGAGCACCCGGGCGGCGGCGAACAGGAAGGCCGGAAGGCTGAGAGCCGCCCAGCCGAGGGGCCGGGTCAGCAGCCTCCCCGCGGAGGCCGGGAATCCCGCGCCGGGTTCCGCCGCCAAACCCGCGACCACGAAGGCCGCGGACACGAGTCCCAGGACACCCAGGACGATCCCGACGCGTCCGGGAAGTCCCGGGCTCCTCCTCGATCCGTTGTTTCTCAAATCCAAGGCTCCATCGAATGGGGTACGGGTCCCGCGGCCCGGCCGGCCGCGGTATCCTTTCATTATCGGAAAATCAGCGGAACAGGAAGAGACCGGCCAGACCCGCGGGAATCAGGTAGGCCGCGAACCAGGCCAGGCGCCCCTTGCGAACCATGGGCATAAGCGAGGATAACGCCGCGACTCCCGCAGCGAAGGCCGCTACGAATCCCGCCGCCAGGGGCCCCGGGCCGACGGTACCGCCCAGCTCGGCAAGATCCTTCAACTCCAGGAGCAGGGCCCCCGCGACGGCGGGGATGGCCAGGAGGAAGGCGAACTCCCCCGCGGTGTCCCGGTCCAGACCCGCCGCCAGGCCCGCGGAGATCGTGATCCCCGACCGGCTGATCCCCGGGAACACCCCGATGCCCTGGGCCAGGCCGAGGAGCGCCCCCCGCCCCAGGCCGATCCGAGCGTAGCCGCGGTCCCCCCGGAACCGCCCGGACGCCAGGAGCAGGGCCGCGGTGACCAGGAAGAGGACGGACACCGTCCGGGGCGACTCGACGGGGAAGTACTTCTCGACCCCCAGGCCGACCGCCGCGGTGACCACGGTCGCGGCCAGGGCCGGAGGCACCAGGGCGAGGTTTTCCGCGTCCGCATCCGGGACGTCCTTCCGCCGGAGGGCCCACCGGGACAGGGCCCCCAGGATCCCGCCGATCCGCCGGCGGAACACGACCAGGACGGACAGGAGGGTGGCCGCGTGCAGGATGACGTCGAACAGCCGGGGAACGTCCTCGAGGCCGAACAGGCCCCGGAGCACCAGCAGATGGCCGCTGGAGGATACGGGCAGGAACTCGGCGACTCCCTGGAACAGGCCCAGGATCACGGCTTGCAGGATGGTCATGGAGCCACTATAGCCGGGGGGTCCGGGCGTGCCAAGCTCCGCGGAGGAACCGCTCGACCGGGGCCGCAGGGCTTGCCGCATATCCCTCATTAGGGTAGAGTACCGGGGCATTCTGGACGCTCCTACCCGGCAACGGACCTTCCGCCTCCGCCTGAGCCTTCAAGCCCGGACCGAAGCGAACCTGTCTGCGAAATTTCCCCGCAAAGGTGGTTGTTATGGTCGTAGAAAAAGACAAGGTCATCACGATCGATTATACCCTCAAGGATTCGGACGGCGAGACGATCGACAGCTCCGAGGAATCGGATCCCCTCGTGTATCTCCACGGCAACGGGAACCTGATACCCGGCCTGGAGAAGCAGCTGGAGGGCAAGAAGGAAGGCGAGAAGCTGTCCTGCGTCATCCGCCCCGAGGACGCGTACGGCGAGTACGACGAGAATCTCGTCTTCACGGTCCAGAAATCCAACTTCGCGGATCCCGACAAGATCGAGGAAGGGATGCAGTTCGAGGCCCACGGCGAGGACGGCGCCCGGGTCGTCACCGTCGTCGCGGTCAAGGACGGAGAGGTTACCGTGGACGCCAACCATCCCCTTGCCGGCGAGGATCTGCACTTCGACGTCAAGGTCGTGGGCATCCGGGATGCCACCGCCGAGGAGCTGGCCCACGGCCACGTGCACTCCCACGACGGGTGCGACGACGACTGCGACTGCGGCGACGAGGGCGGCTGCGGCTGTGGGTGCTGCGGCTGACGAGAACGCACCCCGGGACCCCGGCCCGGCGGCCCCGCAGGGTCCGCGGGGGGCAGGGTCCCGGAAATTCCGGATCACCTGGGTGGATGCGGCGGCCATCCTGGCCGCCGCGGCCGCGGTCTTCCTGAGCTCCCTCGGAGCCGTGGACGCCGCGGGAGAACCCCGGGTCGTGATCACCGACGCGGACGGCCAGGAGTGGATCTACCCCCTGGGCGACGAACGGGAAGTCGGCGTCCGGGGTCCCCTGGGTATCACGACCGTTCATGTCCACGAGGGGCGGGTGGCGATCGAGAGCTCCCCCTGCCCGAACCAGACCTGCGTGGCCGCCGGAGCGATCGATCGGCCCGGCCAATGGGTCGCGTGCCTGCCGAACCAGGTGTTCGTACGAGTCGAAGGAGGGACCGATGACCCCGAGGGCGTCGATTCCGGCACCTGGTGATTCCCGATCCCGGCTGCTGGCCTTCCTCTCGGCCCTCTGCTTCTTCCTCTCCGCCGTGGAATACATGATCCCCAAACCCCTTCCCTTCATGCGCCTTGGGATCGCCAACCTGCCCCTCCTGCTGGCGGTGGACCTCCTGCCCTTCGGGCCGTTCCTGGCCCTGGCGGCCGTCAAGGTGCTCGGAATGAGCCTGGTGACGGGATCCCTCTTCTCCTACGTGGCCCTGTTCTCGTTGGCCGGAACCCTGTGCGCCGCCCTGGTCATGTACGGAGCCCGGGCCCTGTTCCGTAGCCGGATCAGCGCCGTGGGGATCAGCGTCCTGGGGGCGGTGTCCTCGAACGCGGTGCAGGTGGTTTTGGCCTCCCTCGTGGTCTTCGGCCGAGCGGCCCGGATCATCGCCCCGGTCTTCCTGGCCATGGGGCTCGCCACAGGATTGGCCCTGGGCGCCTTCGCCGAGCGGTTCTCCGCCTCCTCCCGATGGTACGCCCGGGCCCGGGAGGACGCCCGTGGATAGGCTCGCCCGGGCGGAGCGGTCCCGGAGGCTCTTCGATCCCTACGCCCTGGCGGCCGCGGGGCTTTCCGCCATCGCCGCCTTGCTCTTCCAACCCGACCTGGTCCCCCGGACGTCGATCCTCCTGGGAGCCATGGCCTTCGCCTGGGCCACGGGCCGCAGGGTCCCCGTTTTGGGAACGACCCTGGTGATCCTCGGGATCGTCGGGGCGAACCTGCTGGTCCCGGTGGGGCGGGTCCTGGCCGTCTGGGGACCGATCCGAGTCACGGAAACCGCCCTCTGGGAGGGGGTCGAGAAGGCCGTCACCTTCGAGGCCCTGATCTACGTCTCCAAGGCCGCGATCCGCTCGGACCTCCGGATACCCGGACGGGCCGGCAGCCTGATCGGCGCTTCCCTGCTCTGCTACGAGCGTATCCTGGAAACCCGGATCAAGCTGCGGCGCGCGTCTTTCCTCTCGGACTTGGACGAGGCTCTCCTGGGCATCTACGACGAGGTACCGTCGACGGATCCGAGCCGGCGGAACGCCGCCCCGAGGGGACGGGGAGGGGCGGGTTCGGCGATTCTGTTCCTGGCGGCCGCGGCCGCGTGGCTTCCCTACCTGGTCCGGGCGATCCGTTAGATCTCGAAGGATTCCAGCGCCGACCGCACGTCCCCGATGGAGGTCGCCGTCCGGGAGGCCAGGTCCATGGTCGCGGCGATGGCGTCGTTGATCTCCTTGGTGCCCGTGGTGATCTCCGCGTTGTTCTGCAGGACCAGCCGGTTCACGTCGCCCAGGCGCTCCACCTGCTCCAGGATGGTCCGGTTGCCGGATTTCATCTCCTCCGCCCCGGAGGAGATCTCCCGGGTGAGGTCCTTAAGGCGGGTCAGGTCCTCCAGCACGAGCCGGCCGCCCTCCCGCTGTTCCGTCATGGACTGGTTGATCCGCCGGATCTCCGCCCCCAGGGCGTCCGCCTTGGCCAGCACGATCCCGAAGGAGTCCACCGCGGAGAGGGACGCCTCCTGCACTTTCTCGATGGCCCCGGAAACCTGCCCGAGCCCCCCGGCGATGTCCTTGGCCTGGGTGGTGGACTGCTCCGCGAGCCTGCGGATCTCGTCCGCGACCACCGCGAACCCCCGGCCCGCGTCGCCGGCGTGGGCGGCCTCGATGGCCGCGTTCATGGCCAGGAGATTCGTGCGGCTGGCGATCTCGGAGATCAGCCGCACGGCCTCGGTGAGGTTCTCGGAATGCCGGGCGATTTCCCGGACGGACTCCCCGGCCTCGTCGATCCTCTCCTTGCCCTGGACGCCCACGCCGGTCAGCTCCTCGCTGGCCCGGGCCGCCGAGTCCGCGGCGCGGGCCACGGCCTCCACGGAGGCGATGATCTCCTCGGTGGCCGCCGAGGACTGGCCGATCACGTCCGACTGGGTCCCGATCCGGTCCGAGAGGGCCGCGACGCTCCGGGCGAGCTGTTCGACCGCCGCGGAGACCTCCTGCACCGAATTCGTCTGCTGGTCCAGTTGGCCCCGGGTGTTCCCGATGCCCGCGTTGATCTGGAGCACCGCGGCCCCGGTCTCCTCCATGTTCGCCGAAAGGCTCTGACCCGTGGTCTCGAGGTCCCGGACCTTCTCCATCACCGTGGCGACGAGATCCCGGATGCCGCAGACCAGGGCGTCCACGCTCCGGCCCATCCGGCCCATCTCGTCCCGCCCGTCCAGGTCCGAACAGGACCGCAGATCCCCGCGGCCGGCCTGGGCCAGGGTATCCTCCAGCTTCCGGAGGGGCACCGTGATGGAGCGGACGGTCAGGAGGATCAGGAGCAGGGCCAGGAGGGTGACCGCGGCGGTCGCGGACAGGATGGTGAACGAAGCCGCGGCGGCGGACTTCCGGGCCCCGGACTCCGACTCCGAGGCCTGAGCCCGGGCGTTGGACGACTCGACCCAGATCATCTCCCTCAGGGCGTCGAAGGCGTCGTCCAGGTCCGGCAAGGCGGACTGGGCCTGCCGTAAATCCGTTCCGAGAAAACCCTGGACCCGTCGCGCCTGGTTGAAGTAGTTCTCGAAATCGTTCCGTTGAAGCCCCTCGGGCGAAGCGGCCGAGGCGTCGCCGGTCGGCTCCCCCTCGGCTTCCGGAAGGGTATCCACCGAGGTCTTGAACGCGGCCAGGGCGGACTGGAAGGCCCGCTGGGATACCGTGAACAGGGTCGGCTCCGCGCCGTTCGTAGCCAGGTTGATGGCCCGGTACAGGGCCACCTGGACCGCGTAGGCCTGGTTCTCCAGATCCTCGAGGCGACGGACGCGCTCGTTGTGCACGACGAGCATACGGTCCATCGAGGCCGTGAGGGCCCGGAAGGCCCGCAGGGACACGATGGACACGCCTCCCAGGGAAAGCAGGAAAACGACGCCGAGAACCGTCATTTTCCCCAGGATCCCGATGTTCGAAAGCGCTCGCCGTGCCATGGGCACCTCCGGGGGTCGGAACCGCCGATACAGCCTTACCCGACCACGATGTTCACTAACTTATCGGGGACGACGATGACCTTCCGTAGCGGTTTCCCCGAAATCCATTCCCGGGTCTTCTCCCGCGCGAGGGCGAGCCGCTCGAGCTCCGCCTTGTCCGTGCCCGCGGGAGCCTCGAACTTGTCCCGGACCTTTCCGTTCACCTGGACGACGATGACCGCCGTGTCGTCCCGAACCAGGGCCTCGTCGTAGGCCGGCCAGGGTGCCAGCCCCACGCTGGGAGCCTTGCCCGCCTTCTCCCAAAGCTCCTCCGCCAGGTGGGCGGCGTACGGGGCCAGGAGGCGGACGAAGGCCTCCCAGACCTCCCGGGGCAGGGTGTCGAGCTTGGCCAGCTCGTTGGACAGGATCATCATCGCGCTGATGGCGGTGTTGAAGTTCAGGGTGGCGGTGTCGTCCGTCACCTTCTTGATGGTCTTGTGCAGGAGCTTGGCCAGCTCGGGGGACGGAGCCGCCCCGCTCAAGGGCTTTTCCGAGAGGGCCCACAGTCGTTCCAGGAAGCGGCTCACCCCCACGAGGCCCGCGGTGGCCCAGGGTTTGGAGACCTCCAGGGGGCCCATGAACATCTCGTAGACCCGCATGGCGTCCGCCCCGAAATCCCGGACGATGTCGTCGGGATTCACCACGTTGCCCCGGCTCTTGGACATCTTCTGGTTGTCCTCGCCCAGGATCATCCCCTGGTTCACCAGGCGCTGGAAGGGCTCGATGGTGTTCACCGCCCCGATGTCGTAGAGGACCTTGTGCCAGAACCGGGAGTACAGCAGGTGGAGCACAGCGTGCTCCGCCCCGCCCACGTAGAGGTCCACGGGCATCCAGTACTCGATCTTGTCCTTGGCCGCGAAGGCCGAGTCGTTCTTGGGATCGATGAAGCGCAGGTAGTACCAGCAGGAGCCCGCCCACTGGGGCATGGTGTTGGTCTCCCGCTTGGCGGGCCCCCCGCATTTCGGGCAGGTGGTGTTCACCCAGTCGTGCATATTGGCCAGGGGGGACTCCCCGGTGCCCGTGGGGGCGTAGGTCTTCACGTCCGGGAGGCGCAGGGGCAGCTCGCTCTCCGGCAGGGGGACGATGCCGCACGCCTTGCAGTGGACCACGGGGATGGGCTCCCCCCAGTAGCGCTGGCGGGAGAAGATCCAGTCCCGGAGCTTGTAGTTCACCGCCTTGCGGCCGATGCCCTGTTCCGAAAGCCACTCGGTGATGGCCCGGATGGCCTCGGCGGTGGGCAGGCCGTCGAATTTGCCCGAGTTGATCGCGACGCCCTCCGCGGAGGTGCATTCCGCCGGCTCGCCAGCCACTTCGCCGCTCCGGGCCTCCTCGCTGCCCGGGGCGGCCACCACCTGCACGATGGGCAGACCGAACTTCTTGGCGAAGTCCCAGTCCCGCTCGTCGTGGGCGGGGACGGCCATGATGGCTCCGGTTCCGTAGGAGGCCAGGATGTAGTCGGAGATCCACACGGGGATCTTCCGCCCGTTCACGGGGTTGATCGCGTAGGCCCCCGTGAACTCTCCGGTCTTGTCCTTGGCCAGGTCCGTGCGTTCCAGGTCGCTCTTCCGGGCCGCCTCGGCCACGTAGGCGTCCACCGCGGCCTTCCGGTCCGGGGTGGTGATCTTGGAAACCAGGGCGTGCTCCGGGGCCAGGACCATGTACGTGGCCCCGAAGAGGGTGTCCGGCCGGGTCGTGTAGACCTCGATCTCCCCCTCGCCCTCGGCCATCTTGAACACCACGTTGGCGCCCTCGCTCCGGCCGATCCAGTTGCGCTGCATGAGCTTGATGGACTCGGACCAGTCCAGGGTGTCCAGGTCGGCGAGCAGTCGGTCCGCGTAGGCGGTGATCCGGAGGATCCACTGGCGGATGCTCTTGCGGACCACCGGGGTCTCGCAGCGGTCGCACCGCCCTTCCTTGACCTCCTCGTTGGCCAGACCCGTCTTGCACTTGGGGCACCAGTTGATGGGCGCCTCCGCCTCGTAGGCCAGGCCCCGCTCGAAGAGCTTGAGGAAGATCCACTGGGTCCACTTGTAGTAGTCCGCGTCGCAGGTGGAGACCTCCCGGTCCCAGTCGTAGGAGAAACCCAGGGACTTGATCTGGGTCCGGAACCGGTCGATGTTGGCCGCCGTGGTGGCCGCGGGATGGGTGCCCGTCTGGATGGCGTAATTCTCCGCGGGCAGGCCGAAGGAGTCGAACCCCATGGGATGGAGGACCGCGTACCCGTTCATCCGGAGGAAGCGGCAATAGATGTCCGTGGCGGTGTAACCTTCGGGGTGGCCCACGTGGAGGCCCGCGCCGGAGGGATAGGGGAACATGTCCAGGACGTAGACCCGCTTGTCCGCGGGGATGCTCGGGTCCTCGACGGCCTTGAACGTCTTGTGCTCGTCCCAGTGGCGCTGCCACTTGGACTCGATCTCGGTGTACGGGTACTTGGCCATGGGTCACTCCTGGATCCGGGAAATCGAGACGGTTTCGATGGATGATACAGGAAGCCCGGGGGGCCGGACAAGACCATGCTTGGGATTCGATTTCGGGGTCCAGGGGCAGAGCCCCTGGTCGTGCTTTGGGAAGATGGGGGCCGGGGAAGAAACCCTTTCGCTCGAAACGAAAGGGTTTCTTCCCCGGATTAGTCCTCCTCGTCCAGGGCTTCGAAGACTTCCAACAGCCGCGGCAGGTTCCGCAGGACCAGGGTATGATCGTCCCGGTGGATGGCCGCCCGGAACCGGTCCACCTGGGCCTTGAGCTCCGGGCTGGGATACTGGGTCAGGGCCTGGTCCATCATGGAGACGTAGACGCCCACGTAGATCGTGAAGTACACGTCCCAGAACCGCGCGTCCCAGTTGTACTTCTCCAGGACCCGCCGCACCTCCAGGGAAGTCCGGGCGGCGGCCAGGAGGGACTTCATGGCTTCCGGCGAGAAGGACGCGGGATCGTCCTGGGATTCCGCCACCTCCTCGTCCACGTCCGACCCGACGGCTTCCAGGTCGGACATCAGGGCCGGGGCGTCCTTGAGGAAGCGCTCGATATCGTAGGTCGACAGAACCCGGGGCGGCGTCTGGGACGCCGCCGCCGCGACGAGCAGGAGAGTCGTAAGGACGGCCGCGACGAAACGTTTCATGGTTCCTCCCGTCGTATCCGGGTCAGGGCCCGAAGGAGCCGAAGGTCTCGACGGGGTTTTCCGCGTCCGCCGCGGCCCGTTCGGCCGCCCGCTCCTGGGCCGTCGGGGCCGTGAAGGTCTCGTACCAGGGCTCCACCCCGGCCATCAGCTTCGAGATCGAGACCAGGGTCATGTCCTCCCCCAACGGTACCCGGAACTCGACGGTCCGCTCCTGGGCCCCGGGCGCCAGGGGCTTCACCCGGAGGACGTGCCGCTGGCCCTTCACGATGAATTTGTCCCGGTCCCCGGGATAGAACTCCATGGGTTTCGCCCGGCCGATGGAAACGACGGCCCCCTTCAGGGCGGGATAGCTTCCCGCGGGGTCCGCCTTGTTGTCCACCAGGATCGTGTGGCCGCGCCCCGTCAGGAACAGGATCACCGCCACGACGAAATACAGGACGCCCAGGGCCGCCCGGACGGTCAGGCGCCGGGCCGTCTTGGGATCGAGCTTGCTCATTTCGCGCCTCCCGCGGCTTCCCCGCCCCGGAGCCCCGCCCGGGCCTTGTCCGCGTTCGCCCTCTTCCGCCAGGCGTAGATGACCAGGGCCATGGCGATGGCTGCGTAGGACAGGGCGTCCCGGAAGAATTCCCCGATCTGGGCCTGCCCGAAGAGCTGGGCCCCAGCCCGGGGCATCACGATGTACATCAGGTGCAGAAGGACGACCCCGATGAAGACGTTCGGGATCGTCGCCTTGGAGACCGAGGCGCCCCCCACCAGCAGGGCCGCGGCCGCGAAGAACCCCGTCTGCTTGTGGGCGTTGTAGGTGGCCATGTTCCCCATGTTCTGGAGGAAGATGATCTGGCCGATCATCGCGAGGACCGTGGAGATCACGATGGCGATGATGCGGGTCCGCTCCACCGCGATGCCCGCGGAATGGGACACACCCTGGTCCTGCCCGATGGCCCGCATGTCCTGGCCCAGCTTGGTCCTGCGGAACCAGAGGATGAAGAGGCACAGGAGGCCGATGACGACGTAGGTGGCCATGGGAAGGACGTAGGGTCCGACCCGGACCGCCAGGAGGGTATCCAGGGACTGGCGCACGGAATCGAGCCCCAGGGTGTTCCGGATGCCGTAGCCCCGGGACAGGGTGATGGCCGGGGAGCGGATGGGGATGATGGAACCCATCATGTACAGGACGATGAGCTGGTACACCCCGTCCATGAAGAACCCCAGGATGTACCCGGTCACCATCTCGCGTCCCCGCGCCCGGTTCAGGACCTCCCCGGCGAGCCATCCGAGGAGCACCGCCACGGGCATGCCCACCAGGGCAGCCAGGGCCAGGCCGTTGACCCCCAGGATGCCCCAATCGACGGCGACGATCAGGCCGATCTCCCCGGCCATGGCCCCCAGGACCATGCCGAAGTTGATGCCCATGCCCGCCATGATGGGCAGGAGGAGGGAGAAGACCAGGAAGGCGTTCCGGCCGATGCGCGTGAGGAGCTCCTGGATGATGAACTGGGCGGACAGGCCCGAAACGGGGACCGCGAAGGCCGTGATCACCAGGAAGATGACGACCACCAGGTTGTCCGCGAGGATCTTGCGAACGTCGATTGTCTTGCTCATTTCGTCACCTTCGTCTTTCGGGTCAGGGCGTACAGGATCATGCCGTTGGAGATCAGGATGCGGATCACCTCGGACATGTCCGTCTGCAGTACGCTGTTGATGACCGAGGGGGTCATCGTCAGGATGGACTGGAAGAGGAAGGTGCCCACGATCACGTTCAGCATGCTGGCCTTGTTGACGGAGGCTCCCCCGATCAGGAGGGCCGCCACGGCCGGGAAGGCCATGAACAGGGGGGCGTTGTAGATCTGGATGAACCCGAAGCTCTGCTGGTAGACCAGGATTCCGACCGCCCCGATCACCGTGGAGAGCACCACGCTGGTCAGGCGCATCCGGTCCGCGGACACCCCGCCCGCCCGGGCGAAGTCCGGGTTGGACCCGACGGCGGTCATGGCCGTCCCGGTCTTGCTCCGGAGGAAGAAACCCA
Source organism: uncultured Spirochaetota bacterium (assembly GCA_937873275.1). Classification (GTDB taxonomy): domain Bacteria; phylum Spirochaetota; class Spirochaetia; order Treponematales; family UBA12059; genus JAAYUR01. The sequence continues at coordinate 24,548 of CALMRC010000157.1, read as the reverse complement.
TGAGGACGGTCAGCAAGACCACGAAGAGGATCATGCCCGTGGGGAACTGGAAGTTCTCCCCGATCCGGAGGGCCAGGAAGTCGTTGAGGATGCGCCCCCAGTATCCTTCCAGGGTGATCGTGGTTCGCAGGCCCCGGCCCGCGTAGCCCCAGACCATGTTGGGGCTGGAGTAGGGCAGGAGGAGCCAGAGGATCGCGAAGAAGGTGACGATGGAGAAGCCCACGTACATGGCGATGGTCATCTCCTCGCCCTTCACCTTGTTCAGGAGGAACCCGTAGGCGAAGCCGAACGCCACCGCGAAGGGCAGGGCCAGGGCGATCGCCCCCAGGAACCCGGCCCATCCGACCAGGCCGAACTCCATGGCCAGGGTGGAGCCCAGGAGCCCCGCGATGATCCCGACGGGCAGGCCGAAGTTGAGCCCGCAGCCCGCCTGGACCATGGGCACCAGGGCCAGGACCAGGACGGCGTTCTGGCCGAACCGGTTGAAGACGTCCGTGAAGGAGGAATCCACCCGGACGTTCACGAAGGGCGCCCCGATGAACAGGGCGACCACGAACAGGAAGATGATGATCCGGGGCCAGCCGAAATCGGTGACCGCCTGTTTCAGGGTATTCACGGCCGGACCTCCTCGGCGACCTTTACGCCCGCCATCAGGAGCCCGAACTCGGACAGCGGGGCGTCGGGGGACAGTATGCCGGCGATGCGGCCCTCGTCCACGATGGCGATCCGGTCGCAGATGGACCGGAGTTCCTCGAGCTCGCTGGAGACCATCACGATGGTGGTGCCGAAGTCCCGGTTGTAGTGGCGCAGGTTGTCCAGCACCAGGGCTTTGGCTCCCACGTCGATGCCCCGGGTGGGTTCCGAGACGAAAAGGACCGTGGGCTTGAGGGCGAAGGCCTTGGCCAGGCAGATCTTCTGCTGGTTGCCCCCGGACAGCTCCTTGGCCTTCTGCTTGGGCCCGGTGCACTTGACGTCCAGCAGCTTCACGTACTCCTCCGTCAGGGCCCGCATCGCCTTCTCGTCCCGGAGGCGCACGAGGCCCCCCAGGTAGGTCTTCAGGTACTCGCCCTTGACCTGCATGGCCGTGAAGGCGATGTTCCAGTCCAGGCTCTCGTCCAGCAGCAGGCCCACGCCCCGGCGGTCCTCGCTCACGAAGGCCATGCCCGCGTCCAGGGCCGCCCGGGGGGCGTCCAGGGTGACGGGTTCGCCGTGGAGCCGGACCGTGCCGCCCGCGGGATAGAGTCCCATGATCCCGTTCGGGATGCCCAGCTTGCCCTGTCCGGCCAAGCCCCCGATCCCGAAGATCTCCCCCTCCCGCACGGAGAAGGAGACGTTTCGCACGGTCTCTCCCGGCATGTCCACCCAGAGGTTCTCGACCTCCAGGGCCTTGCCGGGAAGCTCGCGGGCGGCACCCTTCCGGCTCGTCTCGTCCACTCCCCGGCCCACCATCCAGGAGGCCACGTCCGCCACGGTCACGCCCTTGGCTTCCGTGTCCTTCACGACGTGCCCGTCCCGGAGGGTCACGATCCGGTCGCAGATGGACAGGACCTCGTGAAGCCGGTGGGAAATGAAGATGATGGAGATGCCCTGGGCGGCCAGGTTCCGGAGGGCGGTCAGGAGTACCTCGGCCTCGCTCTCGGTGAGCACCGCCGTCGGCTCGTCGAGGACCAGGAGCCGGACGTTGTCCCGGTTGATCTCCCGGGCGATCTCGGTGAACTGCTTGTGGCCGACCGGCATCTCCGAGACGAGCATCTCGGGATCCAGCTTGACCCCCAGGCGACCGATCGCGGATTCCGCCCGGGCCCGCATCGCGGGGCGGTCCAGGACGGAAAGCCGCTCCCCGAAGACCTCGACGGCCGGACCGGCCTTCAGGGACTCCCGGTTCAGCACGATGTTTTCCGTGGTCGTGAAGCCGGGTATCAGGGAGAACTCCTGGTGCACCATCCCGATGCCCGCGTCCAGGGCGTCGAAGGGATTGCGGAAGGAGACGGCCTGGCCGTCCAGTTTCACGGCCCCGGAAAAGCCGCCGGTCTCGGAGATGACCGGCATTCCGAAGAGGACGCTCATGAGCGTCGTCTTGCCCGCGCCGTTCTCCCCGACGAGGCCCAGGATCTGGCCCCGGCCCAGGGTGAAGGACACGTCCTTGAGGACCACCGTGCCGTAGAAATCCTTGGTGATTCCCTCGAAACTCAATAAAGGCGATTCATTCGACATAGAGGCACCTTCCGTGCTGAATCGGCCGGGTGGGTCCGGCCGGGTGGAGAGGCGGCGCCGAGGGGGCTGGCGCGCGCTATGGCCGGACCCGGGTCGTCCCCGGGGCCGGCCCGGGCCGCCCCGTGCGCGATCGGCGCCCGGCACGACCACGCGGACGGTACGGTTACTGCTTCTGGAACTTGATGTTGTAGTACTTCTCGTCGACCTTCTGCTTCGTGGTGGGCAGGTAGCCCTTCCCGAAGATGTAGGTGTCCATGTAGACCAGGACGTGGTTCTTGGCGCGGACGCCGGTGTTGGCGTCGATGTAGTAGCCGCCGTTCCACTGGGCGCCGGGGGTGTAGACCGCGAGGGCGTCGTAGAGACCCTGCAGGCTGTCCTTGGTGGTCTTGCCCTCGATGATGTTCTTGGCGAACTCGCCGAGACCCGCGGTGACCGTGAAGCCGTAGCTGAAGGCCCAGGTTCCGAAGCGGCCGGCGCCGCCCTTGTCCACGACGGCCTGCTCGACCTTCTTGAGGATGGCGGGGAAGTTACCGGCCTCGGCGGAGAGGTCCAGGCCCAGGGCTCCCGGGTACCCCATCAGCGGGGAGGGGAGGTCGGCCTCGACGAACATGCCGCCGTAGGCGAGCAGCTGCTTGAGCAGGGGCTCGGTGTGGGCGTCGTTGGTGCAGAAGAAGGCGGTTTCCTTGCCGTACTTCTGGATCCACTGGGGGGTCTTCTCGAGGATGAACTGCTGGGCACCGGCCTGGCCGACGTCGGAGGTCGGATCCGGGGCGGTCTCGAAGACGAACTTCAGGCCCAGGTCCTTGCACGCCTGCTCCATGATCTGGCGGCGGAGGCCCAGGGTCTCGTAGGACATGTGCCGGGGGAAGGAGATGTGGACGAAGGTCTTGGCGCCCAGCTCCTTGGCGGCCCAGATGATGGTGTAGCCGCGGGAGATGAAGTCGCTGTTGAGGGCGAGATCGGCGGCCGCCTCGATGACGAGGGGATCCTCGTGGGGTTCGCCCGCGAAGAGCAGGATCTCGGGCCGCTTGGCGCGGACGCGCTTGAAGGCTTCCGCGGCGCCGGGCACCGACTGGTTCATCACGATGGCCTTCATCAGGGGATCGTCCGCCAGGGCGACGATCTGGGAGATGGTGGTCTCCTGCTGATCCATGAAGTTGTCGGGATAGGTGATGTGCTGGATCATGCCGCCGTCGGCCACCTTGCCGTACCGCTTGATCAACTCCTCGGCGCCGCGCAGGTCGTCCTCGGACTGGGAAACCGTCCCGGTCACGACGCCGATGTGGAACGCGGCCTTGGCCGGACCGGCGGGCTCGGCGGGCTTCTTCTGGCAGCCCGCGAAGACCAGGGCGATCGCGATCAGGATCGCGGCCGTCTTCAGGTAACGATTCATGTAATGCCTCCTTCGCCATGTTGGTGGGCGATGGAAGAATTGTACCCTAAATGGAAGAATGGTCAAGCCTGTTCCGTCGTTTCTATATATAGAATTATACACATAATTATTCAGGTGTCGCCAGGGTTTCCATTTGCCCGAGGATCCTGTATCATAGACTCCTGGACGCTCCGGCGAACCGCGGGGTCCCATTCCATACCTCGAGGGTTGCATGCGGTTTCTTCCCAAGCGCTTCGCGGAAGAGTTTTTCCTCTACTCCAGCCAGTTCACCGTCTTCTTCATCCTGATGCTCTTCTCGACGCCTTCCATCATCGCCCTACAACCCGTCGCCCTCGTCGTCTTGAACGGGTTCCTCCTTCTCCAGATCACCCTCCTGGCCTTCTGGGGTCACAAGCCCCTGCCCCGCTTCCTTTTTTCCTTCATAACCCCCGCGGGATACTCCCTCCTGCAGACCATCACCGGACGGACCTTCCCGGTCGACATGGCCAGCTTCTTCCTCTGGACGGTCTCCTTCTACGTGGGACTCCTGCAGGCCTGGAGCGGGGCCGCCCGGAGGTCCTGGCCCAAGCGGGTCCTGGAGGCCTTCCTTTCCTTCGGAACGGTCTTCACGTTCATCTTCTTCTATTTCTACCTGGACCTCCGCATCAACCTGGCCGCCCGGTTCAACGCCGGCAGCCTGCCCTACGAAGGCTACCTCCGGGGACTGTCCATCGCGGGCTTCCTTCCCGCCTTCGTGAAGTTCATCAAGTCCCCCCAGCATACCTTCTTCGCCTTCGGGGCCTTCGTGTTCGGGGTGCTCCAGCTGGTGAACAAGGTGAAGGAGCTTTCCCTGCGGGCCCGGCTGGAACGGATCGTCGGCTCGGTCCCCCCGCCGACGGGAGACTCGAAGGAGGGGGCGCCCCGGGCCGAGGCGGAAACACGGGACGCCGCGGTGATCTACGGGGACATCTGGAATTTCTCCGCCCTGACCGGGAAGGTCTCCGCCCGGGAGGCCGTGGAGGTCCTGAACCGCTACTACGCCCTCTGGAACGTGACCGTCACCCGAAACGGGGGCTACCTGGACCAGTTCGTGGGGGATACCGCGGTGGCGGTATTCGGGCTCCTGGGGGAGAAGGACGCGGCCGAGCGCGCCGTGGCCTGCGCCTTCGAGCTGCTCCGGGAACTGCCCCACCTCCAGGAGGACCTGGCCGCGGCGGGCCTGCCCGTGGTGAAGCACGTGGGCGTGGGCGTCCACTGGGGGCGGGTGATGGTCGGCGAGCTCAACAACGGGACCTGCCCGTCCTTCTCGGTCTTCGGGGAGGCGGTGAGCATCGCCACCCGTCTGGATTCCCTCTGCCGGGAGTTCAAGCAGGACGTCCTGGTGAGCCAGGCGGTCTACAAGCAGGTGGGCATCGAGACCCAGCAGCATCTCCAGCTCGTCGGGGAAGTCCTGCTCCGGGGCAAGACCCAGCCCAGCGCCGTGTACGGAAGGAAGTAGCCCGCCGGGAACCGGGGGGGCCGATGGAGGCCCGGGCCCCCGGCGCGGGATCCCGATCAGGCCACCGAGTAGCGCTTCACTTTTTTGGTCGTGGTCATCTCCAGGGGCTCCTCCAGCAGGGTCACCTTGGAGATGCGCTGGTACGGCAGCATCCGGGAGTTCACCTCGTCCACGACCCTCCGGATCCGCGCCTCCACGTCCCCGGAATCGATGCCCTCCCGGGCGCCCGGGCCCTCGAAGTACTCCTTGCTCGGGTAGATGAGGGCCTCGATCCCCTCGATCTTGGCCTTCCGGTCCTGGACGTAGCCCCGGATCAGGACCTGCTCCACCTCGGGGAAGAGCTGGAACCGGTTCTCGATCTCCTCGGGGTAGACGTTCTTGCCCCCCTCGGTGACGATCAGGTTCTTGGCCCGGCCCGTCAGGTAAAGGTAGTTCTCCGCGTCGAGGTAGCCCACGTCCCCGGTGCGGAACCAACCGTCGGGGGTGAAGACCTCCGCGGTGGCCTCGGGGTTCCTGTAGTATCCCTGCATCACCATGGGCCCCTTCACCACGATCTCGCCGCGTCCGTCGGAGTCCGGATCCAGGATGCGCAGCTGGGCCCGGGGAATGACCCGGCCCACGCTGGTCTCCACGTAGGCGTCCGTGGGGTTGAGGGTGAGGATGGGACTGGTCTCCGTGAGCCCGTAGCCCTGGACGAAGTCGATGCCCAGCTGGTTGTACTGCCGGAAGACGCTGGGGGCCAGGGGACCGCCCCCGGAGATGCAGATCCGGATGGTCCGCAGGGAGGCCTTGTCCAGGACCGAGCCGAAGAGGGACTTCCCGGGATTCACCTTGAACACCTTCTTGATCATTCCCGACAGAGCCATCAGGAAGCGGATCAGCCCGTACACGACGGGACCCTTGGCCCGGATTCCCTTCAGGATGCCCGCCAGCACCTTGTTGAACAGGAGGGGCACCCCCAGGAACATGGTGACCTTGGCCTCCTTGAGATCCTTGAGGATCTGGCTGGTGACCATCCGCTGGCCGAAGACGATCTCGGCTCCCACGGAGAGGGCTTCGATGAAGACCGCCAGCATCGTGTAGGAATGGTGGATGGGCAGGAGGGCGTAGAAGACGTCGGTGTGGAAGATGTGGAGGTTGGCTTGGGCCAGGTAGCAGTCCGCGACGAAGTTAGCGTGGGTCAGCATGACCCCCTTCGGCACCCCGGTGGTGCCGCTGGTGAAGAGGATGGCAGCCAGGTCCCCCTCCCGGGCGGGCTCCGACGGGGCGGCTCCCGGGGCCGGCTCGAGGCCGTAGACGTAGCCCGGCCTGCCCGGCGCCAGGGAATACCGGCCTGTTAACCCGAGCCTGCCGGGATCGAAGGCCTCGTACTTCTCCTCGTCCACGAAGAGGATCTTGGAGTCCGAGGCCCGGAGGATGTTCTCGATCTCCTCGTTCCGGAGCTGATAATCGATGGGCACCGCGGTGGCGCCGGAGAACAGGATCCCGAGGTAGGCGACCGCCCATTCCGGGGAGTTTTTTCCGGTCACCGCCGCCTTGTCCCCCTTGCCCAGGCCGATCCCGGCCAGGAAGGCGGCGGTCTTCTCGATCCGTTCCAGGGCCTGGGCATAGGTCAGGGTGACCCGGTCCGGGGAATAGACCGTGAAGCAGGGCCGGTCCGGGTGCCGCCGGGCGGTGATACGGAACATCTCGGGAAGGGTCGGCCATTCGCCGTCGAAGATCGTGCCGCGGTATTCGTCCAGGAAGGACCAGGGGGTGGCGGATTCCATGATTTTTGCTCCCGATCGAGGATACCGGAGGGGCTCCGGGCGCTGTCGCGCTGTGCTTTAGACACCCGAGGCCTCAGAGAGGTTGCAGACAAGTCGGCGCGATTATCGCCGGGCGGGGTTCCGGCGGCCCGGCCGGCGATCCGCGTTCCGAGGAACCTAGGTTCTTCTCCCGCCCAGGGCCCGGACCGCGAAGGCGGCATACAGCCCCACGATGCCGACCCCCGCGGCGGATATGGCGATCCACTTGGCCGGCGTCAGGACCGAGGCCGCCAGGGCCCAGCCGATGGGCCTCGCCGGAACCGAGGCCACGAGCACGGTGGCTGCGACGTTCTCCGCGTAGTCCAAAAGCGGTCCCGCCAGGACCAGGCCCCGAAGGACCCGAGCGAAGGCTCCGGGACTCGCCGCGGCTCGGCGCAGGGCGAAGGCCGCGGCCGATGCGAACAAGGCCCCGTAGACCAGGGGCCAGAAAAGGTCCATCGTCCAGCGGTCCGCGATGTAGGCGAACCGGCCGGCCTCGTCGAAGGCCGCCGCCCGGTTCAGGGCTTCTCCGGGAGTGTAGAAGAACGTCGTGTCGAAGCCCCCGCCCTCGGGGGTGTAGGCCGCCGCCGCATCCGCGTAGGGAACCAGCACGAGAGGCAGGAAGCCCGCGAACAGGGCCGCCGCCCCGGCCAGGAACCACCCGGAACCCAGGATCCTCCAGAATCTCTCCGACATACGCCCTCCCCGCCCGTCCGGGCCGGATGTAACCTAGCTTCTGTAGTATTGTATTCTAGTACACCCGGGGACAGGCCGGAACCGAGGATCCGTCCGGCGGCCCCCGCGGGCCGGTCCCCGGTCCGTCCCCCATCCCGATCCCGGAAGAGGCGCCATGCACCGCGTTCGACGACCGTCTACCCCGATTCCGACGCTGGCGGCGCTGGCCGCCCTGTTCCTCCTCGCGTCCTGCTCCGCGGGAGTCACCCTGGCGGTGAATCCCGACGGCTCGGGGTCCCTGTCCGTGGACGCCCGGGTGCCCGAGGCCGCCGCCGCCCGGCTCCGGTCCCTGGCCTCCGGCGGATCCGTCTCTCCGGTGTCGGCCCCCCTGGTCGACCCCGAGGCGGTCCGGCGCGAGGCCGCCCGGCGGGGCCTGACCGCGGTCTCCGCGGAATCCCCCGGGCCGGATCGCTTCCGCGGGAGTTTCTCCGTCCGGAGCCTGGCCGCCCTCGCCGCGGATCCCGAGATCGCCGGGTCCGGGATCCTCCGGATCGCGGCCGCGGACGGGGTCACTTCCCTGTCCTTCGGTATTTCCCGGAAGAACGCCGAATCCCTGCCCCTTCTTTTCCCGGGACTGGATCCCTACCTGCTGGAAGCCCTTTCGCCCCCGGCCCTGGACCCCTATCCCGTCACCGCCGGCGAGTACCGGGAGATGCTCCGGGCCCTTCTGGGACCGGCGGCCCTGGCGGAGTTGGAGGCCGCGGAGATCCGCGTCCAGGTCCGGGCTCCGGGCCCCGTGGTCCGGCATTCGGGCGGCTCCATTTCGGACCGGACCCTCACGGCGGCGATCCGGCTGATGGACCTCCTGGTCCTGGAAAGGCCGATCGAGTTCTCCCTGGCCTGGAGGTAGGGTCGGCAAGGTCCCAAGGCGTTGGAGATCGGGCTCGAACACTTGCGATTTCGGCCCGGGCCCCGGCAAGGCGAATCTGTGGAGAGGCTCGAAGCGGGAACGAATTCTACGGAACAGCGCCGATCCCGGCTTCCTTCCGGAGGAGTTCGGAAAGGTTGGCCAGCATCCCCGCCCCGGAAGGGCCCGCGTATTCCGGAGCGCCGCCGGACTCCGCGGTACGTTGAAGGTCGGCCACCGCGGCGAGGCACACATCGAAGGGAAGCTCCACCAGGGCATATATCTTCCTCGTCGAGACATAGCTCGTATCCTTCGGAGCCCCGTCCGGATCCCTCCGGAGGACCTCTATCCAATAGGTCGAAAGCCGTGCTTGGGAGGCGAGCTTGAGGGTGAGGTCATCCGCCAGGATCGCCGCAGTAGCTCGGTCCGCGTCCGAAGGATTCCCGAGGGTCGAAACGAGGAAGGGTTGTATGGTATCCCGAAGCACCTGCTCCGTCGAGAGTTTTTTCGTCGAAGCCATGCTGGCCTTCGAGTACCGCAAGGCAAGGACGCCCGCATACTGGGGGAGGTCCGAAAGGAGCAGACGCTCGTCGGTCACCCATTCCGGGATAGGAGAGCGAGGATTCTCCCGGCCCTTCATGTAAAGCGCGTGCCGGAGCGAGCGCCCCTTCAGATAGGGATCAAGGGCCATCACGGCGTACCGGCCGGTCGAATAGGTTACAAGTTCGTAGAAACTGCCTTGCCAAGAGAAACGGTACCCGTCCTGCGAGGACGCCGGCAGGTTCATGCGCTCGACCTTCCCCCCCGTCGTGGAAATGACCGCGAGACTCCCGTCCGAGGATGTCCGGACCGGGTAGCGGAGGACCTCGGCCGCGCCCATGGCGAACGCGGAAAGGGACATACCGAGGAGAAGAATGGCTGCCGGGACAAGGCGGAAACTGCGCATGGGATCCTCCCGTGCCATCCTAGCTGAATACTCCGGAGCCATCAAGCGAGAACCGTGGCGAACCGGACTCCTGGACACCGGGGCCGGCCTCCGCTACCATTTCCGGCATGAAAGGCGTCATCGTCGCGGCGGGATACGGAACCCGCTTCCTTCCGGTCACCAAGACGGTCCCCAAGGAGATGCTCCCCCTCCTCACGAAACCGAGCATCGCCTTCGTGGTCGAGGAGTTCGCGGCCTCGGGCATCCGGGACATCCTGATCCTCACGAGCCGCCGGAAGAAGGTCCTGGAGGACTACTTCGACCGGGATCCCGAGCTGGAATCCGTGTTCGAGGCCGAGGGCGCGGCGGGCAAGCTGGAACGGATCGCCCCCCCCCAGGTCAACGTCTCCTTCGTCCGCCAGTCCCGGATGCTGGGCACCGGGCACGCCCTCCTCCAGGCCGCGCCCTGGCTGGGCGGCGAGCCCTGCGTGGTGGCCTACCCCGACGACCTCCACTTTGGGACGCCCCCCCTGGCCCGCCAGCTCATGGACGTCTACGAGCGGACCGGGTGCTCCGTGCTCTCGGGGCTCCACGAGCCGGGGGACGTTTCCCGGTACGGCGTCCTGGACCCCGCCCCGGACGGCGTCCACGTTCGGGGCTTCGTGGAGAAGCCCGCCCCGGGAACCGAGCCCAGCCGGGAGATCTCCCTGGGCCGCTACCTCTACACCCCCGAATTCTTCGAGATCCTGGCGGAGGGCTGGGCCCGGCATTCCGGCGGGGAGTATTACCACGCCTACGCCCTGGACCGGCTGATCGCCGCGGGCAAGGTCGCCTGGGCCCCGGTCCGGGGCACCCGCCTGGACACCGGGGATCCGGCGGGTTTCCTGGACGCCCTCCTTCGCTACGCCTGGGAGGATCCCGCCTACCGGGAGGTCATCCGGGCCTTCCATCGGGAGAAATCCGGGGAGACGGCCCGCTGATTCCGGGCCGAAGGGAGACATCGTGAAGGTCGTATTGGTCCGCATTCAAGTCAAGCCGGGAGCCGAGGAGGCCTTCCTGGCCGCGACCCTGGAGAACGCATGGGCGTCCAACCGGGAGTCCGGGGTCGCGCGCTTCGACGTCCTCCGGGACGCCGGGGATCCCTCCCGCTTCCTCCTGGTGGAGGCGTACCGGGACGAGGACGCCCCCGCCCGGCACAAGGAGACCGCCCACTATCTCCGGTGGAAGGAGACCGCCGAGCCCCTCCTGGCGGGGGAGCGGACCCGGGAGTTCTACGAGGGGGTCTACGTGCCCGAGCGGGACCTGCGGTGACCTGGGGCTTCTCGGGCCCCGGGGAGATCCTCTTCGGGGAAGGCGCCGCGGCGGAGCTCGGTCGCCGAGCCGCCGCCCTGGGAAGCCGGGCCTTCCTGATCACCGGCCGGAATCCGTCCCGGGCCGCCTCCGCCCGGGCATCCCTCCGGGCCGCCGGCCTCGAGGTAGCGGAATTCCCGACGTCCGGGGAACCTACCTTCGATGTCCTGCGCTCCGCCCTCAAGGAGGCCCGCAGGTTCGCGGCCCCGGCCTTGGCGGGCGGTCCGTCCGGACCGCCCCCGGGGCTCGTCGTGGTCGGCTTCGGCGGAGGCAGCGCCCTGGACCTGGCCAAGGGCGTGGGCATCCTCCTCGCGAATCCCGGGGACCCCCTGGACTACGCGGAGGTGATCGGGGCCGGCCGGCCCCTGACGGGCCCCTCGGTCCCGGTGATCGCCGTGCCCACCACCGCGGGCACCGGCAGCGAGGCCACCAAGAACGCGGTCTTCTCGGAACCTGCCCGGGGGGTGAAGGTTTCCCTCCGGTCCCCGTCCATGTACCCCCGGCTGGCCTTGGTGGACCCGGAGCTTTGCCTCGAACTCCCCCCGGCCCCCACGGCCTACACGGGCATGGACGCCCTGACCCAGGTGCTGGAACCCTTCGTCTGCCTCAAGGCGAATCCCGCCGTGGACGCACTCTGCGCGGCCGCCCTGGAGGAAGCCGATCCGGCCCTCCGCCGGGCCGTACGGGACGGCGGGGACCGGGAGGCGCGCACCATACTCTCCCGGGTCTCCCTGTTCGGCGGCCTGGCATTGGGGAACGCGGGCCTGGGGGCCGTGCACGGGCTCGCGGCGCCCCTGGGCGGCCGCTTCCCGGTTCCCCACGGGGCGGCCTGCGCGGCCCTCCTGGCCCCGGCGGCCGCGGCCAACATCCGGGCCCTGCGGGACCGCGCTCCGGACGGTCCCGCCCTGGATCGGTACGCCCGGGCGGCCCGTCTCGTCACCGGTTCGGCCGGGGCGGGTCCCGAGGACCTGGTCGACGCCCTGTCCGCGCTGGCCGAGGACCTCAGGATCCCCGGGCTGTCTTCCTGGGGCGTCCGGGAGGCCGACCTGCCCTCCCTGGCGGAGGACGCCCGGGCCTCGAGCTCCATGAAGGCCAATCCCGTACCCCTCGCCCCGGAGGAACTCGAGGGAGTTCTCCGGGCGGCGCTCTGAACGCCGGAAAAACCCGCCGCCACGTCCTCTCTGGACGCACGCCCCCGATCGGGGTATTATTTGGCATAAGCCCATTATCAAGGATATGCCATGAAGGAGCAAAAACCCGCGGGGAACGCGAATCCCCGAATCGCCCGGGTGATCGGTGTGGCCAGCGGCAAGGGGGGCGTCGGCAAGTCCACGGTCGCCGTCCTGCTGGCCCAGGCGCTCGCGGCCAAGGGGGCCCGGGTCGGCATCCTGGACGCGGACATCACGGGTCCCAGCGTGCCCCGGCTTCTCGGCGTGGATTCCTTCCGTGCCGAGACGGACGACGGGAAATTGGTACCCATCAAGTCCGACGACGGGATCGAGGTGATGTCCATCAACTTCCTGATCGAGGAGGAGTCCCGGCCGGTCATTTGGCGCGGACCCCTCCTGTCCCAGGCGGTCAAGCAGTTCTGGACCGACACGGCCTGGGGGGACCTGGACTGGCTGGTGGTCGACCTTCCCCCGGGCACCGGGGACGTGATGCTGACGGCCCTCCAGATTCTGCCCTTCGACGGCCTCGTCTTCGTGGCCACCCCCCAGGACTTCGTATCCATGATCGTGGCCAAGGCCGTCCACATGGCCGGCCAGACCGACACCCGCGCCCTGGGACTGGTGGTGAACATGGAGTCCCTGGTCTGCCCCCACTGCGGCCGGGAAGTCCCCCTCTTTTCCGGCGAAGGGGCCGGCAGCCCGGACCTGGGCATGCCCGTCCTGGCCCGGATGCCCTGGCGGGCCGACCTTGCGCAGCGAAGACACCTGCTGTGGGACGGCCTGTCCGAGGACGTGCGCACGACGGCCTCGGACCTGGCCGAAGGCGTGGAGGGCGTGCTCGCCCGGGCGGAGGCCCGGTAGACATGTCCCGTCCCGTATCGGAGCGCCGCGTTCGGGGCTGGCCCCGGTCCCGGGCCTTCAAGCCCGCGGGTACCCCCCTGCGGGACCTGGAAACCGTCGTGATATCCCTGGACGAACTCGAGGCGGTCCGCCTGGCGGACTTGGAGGGGCTCTACCAGGAAGCCGCGGCGGTCCGGATGGGCGTTTCCCGGCAGACTTTCGGGCGCATCGTGGAGACCGCGCGGCGCAAGATCGCGGACGCCCTGGTCAACGGAAAGGCGTTGGAATTCGACGGAGGAATCGTACAGATGGCAACCACGGAAATGAACGAGTACAGGATCGCCGTCCCCACCCGGGACGGGATGGTGGACCCCCACTTCGGGTCCTGCAAGGGCTTCACCCTCTTCGACGTCCGGGACGGCTCCGTCGTGAAGGAGGAGTTCTTCGCAGCCCCGGACGGGGCGGGATGCAAGAGCGCCGCCGCGTCCACCCTGGCCAAGGCGGGCGTTCGGGTGATGCTGGCCGGCGGCATGGGCGAGGGCGCCGTCCGGGTGATGGCCTCCTTCGGGATCACCCCGGTGCGGGGGGTGTCCGGTCCCGTCCGCTCCGCGGCGGAAGCCTGGACGGCGGGACGCCTCTCCGACTCCGGGGAAGTCTGCTCCCACGACCACGAGGGGCACGACTGCGCCCATCCGTCCTGAAGACCCCCGCTGGGCGAGGGATCCCCTCGCCTCGGACCGATCCGAGCCGCCCCGGACTCCGGGGCGGTCTTCTTTTCCCGCCCCCGGGGGTGGTACGCGCTATACTGGAAATCGGAGGATCCCCATGAATAAGCCCCGTCTTCCCGTACGCGAACCGTCCGGCCCCGCAGTGCTCGCCGCGGTCGTCGCCGCATCCGTCCTGGCATCCTGCGCCGGGATGAGCGGCGGCGCGTACGAGGCATCCGCGACGGGGGATTCCTCCGCCGCGGCGATAGCCGCCCAGCGAAAGAAGGACTCGCCCCCTCCGGCCAGGCCCGTGGATCCGCCCGCCGCCGATGTCGCCTCCTCGGGATTCCTCTTCCCGTCCCCGCCCCCGCCCGCCTACCGGGGATGGATCCTCGTGCGGGGCCTTCCCGTCGGGGCTACCCTGTACGTGGACGGGCGTTCGTATGCCGGAGGCTCCGCGGAGGTGGACGCCGGGGAGCGGTTCGTGGAAGCCCGGGCCTTCGGCTACGAGGCCTGGTCCGCCCGGACGGTCGTGGGGGTCGGAGCCCAGGTCGAGCTCGAAGCCTGGATGCCCCCGGCGGCCTTCCGTCTCACGGGCCTGGAGGCCGCCCCGGCTTCCTTCGACCCCGGCGCCCCGGGATCCCTGGGCCGGACCCGGTTCGAGTGGTCCGTATCCGCCCCCGGACGGGCGGACCTGGAGATCCGGGGGCCCGACGGACGGACGGTCCTATCCGTCCGGGACCTCGATCTCGATTCCGCCTTCGGAAGCCATACCTGGGACGGGAGGGACGAATCGCGCCGGGCGTCGCCCCCCGGGACCTACTACGCCCGTCTGACCGCCGCGGGGGAGGACGGCGGGGCTTCTTCCCTGGAGACCGTGGTGGAGGTGACCCCGGAGGCGGATCCCCAGCGGTTCTCGAGCCTGCACGGGGGATTTTCCGGGGCCCTCTTCGCCCCGGACGCCCGGATCCTGCCGGAGGGTTCCTTCCAGGCCTCCGTCGGGACCTACCTCCTTGCGACCCCCCGGGGCGCCGACTCCGCGGCCCGGATGCCGGCCTTCGCGGGCGTCCGCGTGGGGGGTCTCTTCGGAGGGAAATCGGAGCTCGTCGCGTCGGGGATGCTCGTCCCGTACTTCGGGTATTCCGGGGCGGATCCTTCCTGGGGTTCCGTCACGGTCTCCGTGAAGACCGCCCTGGCCGGGGGACCCCGGGGAGCGGCCGCCTTCCTGGCCTCCGCCTCGGTGGCGAGCTTCCTGGACGAGGCCTCCTCGGGGTTCCCGCCCTCCTGGGACGGCCCGGCCCGGTATCCCGGCCTGGACGCGGGTATCGTCCTGGAGGCCTCCACCCGGACCTCCCGGGTCTTCGGCAGCCTACACGCCCACGCGTCGACCTACTACCCCGGGTGGGAGGACGGCCCCCAGGCGACGCCCGGACTCTTCGCCTGGGCCTACGGCCGGGCCGGGGCGGAAGCCCTCCTGCCCGGGGTACTGGGAGGAGACCTGGCCCTGGCCCTCTCCGCGGCGGTCCGGACGGAGCCCTTCGGCGGCACGCCGGGGTTCCGGCCTCCCCTGTCCGTGGGCGCCGAGGCGCACTGGTACGCCCCGGATTCGGGTCTGGTGGTTTCCGCCTACGCCGCCGGGGAGTGGGCGGCCTTCTCCAGCTGGTACTACGCGGGAGGTCTCGGGGTGGGCTTCGCGTTCTAGGGGAACATCTTCCCGGAATCAACCACGGAGTGCGCCGCCAAGCCGGCGATGCCGGCTTGGCGGCGCCGAAGCAAGCTTCGGCGAATTGCCCGCAGGTCAACCGGCTTCCATCGAGCCGGTTTCCAGGAATTCGGCGAGGCCCGGCAGGGCTTCGCTGCCGTGGGTCCGGCGCAGCCGGACCCACGCTACATTCCATACGGGAAGAGAGCGCCCTGCTTGTCCCGGAGGCGCTCGGCGATGGTGGAGGCTATGGCCCGGAAGTCCGCGGACTCCTCCACGAAGTCGAGCCGGTCCCCGGGCACGACCAGCACGGGCGCCCGGTCGAAGCCCTCGATCCACTCTTCGTAGAGGCGGTTGAGGCCGGCCAGGTATTCGTCGGCTATGGACGCCTCGAAATCCCGCCCCCGCTTGGCGATCCGCCGCTTCAGGGTGGGCACGGAGGCCCGCAGGTAGATGACCAGGTCCGGGGGCGGAAGCAGGTCCGCCACAGTGGTGTAGAGTTCCCGGTAGGTGGCCCAGTCCCGGCCGCTCAGGGCCCCCTGCTCGTGCAGGTTCCGGGCGAACACCTCCGCGTCCTCGTAGAGGGAGCGGTCCTGGACGACCGAGCTGGGATCGTCCATGAGGGCGCGGTGGGTCCGGACGCGATGGGTAAGGAAGAAGAGCTGGCTCTGGAGGGCCCACCGGCCCATGTCGGCGTAGAAGTCCGCGAGGTAGGGATTTTCCGCCACGGGCTCGTAGTAGGGCCGGAACCCGAGACGCTGGGCCAGGAGCCCGACCAGCGTGGACTTGCCCGCCCCGATATTGCCCGCCAGGACCAGGTACTTCTTCATCCTCGCTTTTTCTTCACGTCCTCCGCCTTGCGGGAGATCCGGTTCCACACCGCAGAAAGCCCCATGGCCTTCTTGGCGGCGGTGAGGGTCGCCCGGGCCTCCTCCCGCATGCGGAGGGTCCCGTCGTACACGACCTCGTCCGCCAGGCCGGACTGGGCCTCGTACTTCGCGCGCCGTTCCCGGAGAGGATCCAGGAAGGCGTTCAGGGCCGCGGCCAGCTTTTCCTTCACCTCCACGTCCCCGACCCTTCCGGCCCGGTACCGGGTCTTCAGGTCCTCGACCATGGCCTTGTCCGGATTGAAGGCGTCGTGGTACTGGAAGACCGGGTTGCCCTCGACCTTGCCGGGTACGTCCGCGCTGACCCGGTTGGGATCCGTGTACATCGACATGACCCGCTTCCGTACGGTCTTCTCGTCGTCGGAGAGGAAGATGGCGTTGTTGAGGCTCTTGGACATCTTGGCGTTACCGTCCAGGCCGACCAGGGAGCCGAACTCGCCCTCCAGGACGTCCGGTACCGGGAAGACCTCGCCATAGAGGTTGTTGAAGCGCCGGGCGATCTCCCGGGTCAGCTCCACGTGGGCCACGTTGTCCTTGCCCACCGGTACCAGGTGGGCCCGGGGCAGGAGGATGTCCGCCGCCTGGAGGACCGGATAGCCGAGCAGGCCGAAGGGCATCTCGTCCAGGCCGGCGCCCCGGGCCATGTCCTTGAGGCTGGGGATCCTGGAAAGCCGGGGCACCGTGACCAGGTTCTGGAAGAATAAGGAGAGCTCCACGACCTCGGGCACCGCGGACTGGAGGTAGATGACGCTCCGGGCCGGGTCGATGCCGCAGGCCAGGTAGTCCAGGACCGCGGAACGGACGTTGTCCGCCAGGCCCTCGATGTTGTCCTTCTCGGGCTTGGTGGTCAGGGTGTGGAGGTCCGCGATGATGAAGAAGCAGTCGTACTCGTCCTGGAGGCGGACGCGATTGCGCAGGGAGCCGACGTAGTGTCCGAGGTGAAGCTTTCCGGTGGGGCGGTCCCCCGTGAGAATTCTCTTGCGTTCCATGGTTGCCGTATCTCCGTCGATCGTGGTTTCGGGCGGGAATGCCGTGATACTAGCCCAAAGGGGAGGCGGCCCGCAAGGCGGAGGCTCGGCCCGGGAAGTCCCGCTTGACACTTCATACGGAAATCACTATTTTACCCGAAGGTAAAATATTTACCTTCGGGTAAAATATTCCGGAGAGGAGCCGCCATGGCGGGAAGGGACTACGAAAAAACCCGGGACGAGATCCGGGAGGCTGCGCTCCGGGTGCTCCGGGAACGGGGACCCGAGGGGACGACGCTGGAGACGGTGGCCGAGTCGCTGGGCTACACCAAGCCGGCCCTCTACTACTATTTCAAGAGCAAGGAAGAGCTTCTCAGCTCCCTGGTCCTGCGCGAACTGACCGAGGCCCTGGTCGGCATCCGGGAAATCGGCGACCGGGACGGCCCGGCGCGCGACAAGCTGCGCGCCCTGATCCGCCTCTACCTGGACGAGCACTTCCGCAGCCGGGGATACAGCTCGATCCTCCACGAGATGAGGTCGTTCCGCGAGCGCCTGCCCCCGGGTCCGGAACGGGACGAGATCCGGCGGCTTTCCCAGGAAATACCCAAACGGATCGTGGGCATCATGCGGCAAGGTATCGAGTCCGGGGAGTTCCGGAAGGAGGATCCCCGCGTCCTCGGAGGCATCCTGTTCGCGATGCTTTCCGGCGTCCTGGCCCACCTCGAACAACCCATCCTGTCCGGCGCGGACGCCGATCGTATCCGCGCGAGCCTGGAGGAAATCTTGATCAAAGGAATCGCACCATGAGCATCGGCTTCAAACCCCTCTCCCGGTTCGTCGCCTCCCGCCCCCGGACGGTCATCGCCCTCACCCTGGCGGTAACCCTCGGACTGGGCTTCGGACTTACGCGCATGACCGTCGACGCGGACATGACCGACGACATCCCCGACACGGTCCCCGAAAAGGCCTTCTACGACGAGGTCGGCAAGATCTTCCCCTCCGACGACTTCCTCATCGTGGCCCTGACCGACAGCCGCGGAGTCTTTTCCCCGGGCATGCTCCGCCAGGTCCGGGAATGGTCCGACGCCCTCTCCCGGGTGGACGGAGTCAAGAACGTCATCTCCCTGGCCTCCGCGGGACTCATCCGGGGCACGGAGGAAGGACTCGTGATCGAGGAGGCGATGCCGTCCGTTCCGGAAACGGACGGGGAAATCGCAGCCTTCCGGGACCGGGTCACGACGAGCCCCATGACCGAAAGCCTCATCGGCAAGGACGGCCGGTCCACCTCGATCCTCCTGACCCTTCGGGAGGGCCTGGATACCGAGCCCCTCCGGCGGGTCGAGATCACCCTTCCCCGGGGCGCTTCCCCGGACGGGTCCTTCGAGGCGGACCTCGCGGCCCTGTCCGTCGAATCCCCCGACGGCCCCGTCCCCGCGGTCCTTCGCGTGTACTCCCCGGCTTCCGAGACGGACCTCGGGGACGCGTGGATCCGCTTCGGGTCGAGAATCGGCCCGGACCGGAAGGGCACATCCCGGGTCCTGGCGGAACTCGACCCGGCCGCGGATCCCGGGAAGGCGGCAGCCTCCGTCCTGGCCCGGGCCTCCGCGCGGGGGTGGAAGGCCGCGTACCTCTCGTCCCCGTCCACCGGGTATGACCGGGTGACCCGGGCCCTGGAGAGTCTGTCCGTCCGCACGGACGGCGAGGTGTTCGTCTCGGGCTCCAAGGCGGTCTCCGGCATCGTCAGCCGGCTCCTGATCACGGATCTGGGTCACCTATTCCCCGTGGTCATCCTGGTCATCATCGTCGTCCTGTTCCTGTCCTTCCGGACCCTCCGGGGCGTCCTCTTCCCGCTGGTCAACGTGATCCTGTCCGTGGTCTGGGCCATGGGACTCATGGGGCTCCTGGGCCAGCCCATCAGCATGGCCACGATGGTGCTCCCCATCATCCTGATCGCCGTGGGCACGGCCTACACGATCCACGTCATCAACCGGTACTACGAGGACCTGCTCGGGTCCATCGACGTCCGGTCGGCGGTGGAATCCGCGGTCGGCCATGTCGCCAAGCCGGTGTTCCTGGCCGGGGCGACGACGATGATCGGTTTCGCCTCCCTGGCGGTATCCAGCCTGGCGGCGCTTCGGATGTTCGGCATCCTGTCCGCCCTCGGGATCCTCTTCGCCCTGGTCCTGAGCCTCACCTTCACCCCCGCGCTGCTGGCCCTTCTGCCTCGGCCCCGGGAACGGACCGTGGAAGCCCACGACGGCTCCCGCCTGGCCGGCGCCCTGGCCCGGGCCGGCCGCTTCACCGCCGCCCGCCCCGTGCCCGTGCTGGCCGTCTGCCTGGCGGCGGTCCTGGGGATCGGCGCCTTCGCCCCGGGGGTCGCCTTCGAGTCGAACACCCTGAACTCCTTCCGCCGGTCCAGCGAGATCCGGCGGGCCTCGGAGTACCTGAACGAGAACTTCTCGGGCATCACGGTCATGACCGTGATCGTGCGGACCGGGGAGGACGGGGCGGTTTTGGAGCCCGGGGTCCTGCGCGCCATGGATCGGCTGCAGTCCCGCCTCGAACTCCTGCGTCTGGACGGGAAGCGGATCCTCGCCCCCGGGGAGCCGGGGTACGGGGACGCACGACAGGTCGTGGGAGGGTCCCAATCCATCGTCACCTTCGTGAAAGGCATCAACAAGGCCCTCAACGCGGACGACCCGGCCTTCGACAAGGTCCCGGACGACCTGACCCCCGTGCCGGTCACCACGGAACGATACCGCCTCCGGGGCGGCGTCCTGGAGGAACGGGACTCCGAAACGGGCGAACTTCTCGCGACCTACGCGGCGGACTCGGGGCTTACCCTGCGGGGCGACACCGCCTCGATCGAGATCGGGGGCGTACGCCGGGAGATCGACTTGAGCGCCGGTACGGCCCGGGACCTCATCCCCGGCCGGGACTACGCGGGCCAGCTGGTCTTCCAGTACGAGAACTCCGGGGATCCGGAGAACATCGAGGGATTCCTGGACAATCCCCGGCGCACCGCCCGGATCAACGTCTTCCTGAAGACCGCCAGCTCCACCGTCCTGGGGCAGATCCAGGACCGCGCCCGGGCCTACATAGCGGAAG
This sequence comes from uncultured Spirochaetota bacterium, assembly GCA_937873275.1. Classification (GTDB taxonomy): domain Bacteria; phylum Spirochaetota; class Spirochaetia; order Treponematales; family UBA12059; genus JAAYUR01. The sequence goes on along the minus strand of CALMRC010000157.1, from coordinate 4,439 downwards.
AGTTCCCGTCGGACTCCCGGGCGGACATCACGGGGCTGTCCAACCTGACGATGGCCATACTCCGGCTCCTGGTCACGTCCCAGGTTTCCTCCGTCCTGGCCTCCCTGGTCGTCTGCCTCCTGTTCATCGCCCTGATGTCCGGCAGCCTGGCAGAAGGGGCCTTCTCCGTCATCCCCCTCTCGGCCGCCTTGGCCATCAACTTCGGCGTGATGTCCATCTTCGGCATTCCCATCGACATCTCCACGGCCACCATCGCGTCCATCGGGATCGGGATCGGGATCGACTACGTCTGCCACTTCCTGGAGAGGCTCAAGGGTACGCTCCCCCGGATGGACCTGGGACCGGCCATCGAGGAGACGATGCGGACCACCGGAAAGGGCATCTTCGTGAACGCCCTGGCCGTCGCCGCGGGCTTCGCGGCCCTCCTGTTCAGCCAGCTCCGGGGCAACGTCTTCATGGGCCTGCTCATGGCCCTCATCATGCTGACCAGCTCACTCTTCTCGGTGACCCTGTTCCCCGCCCTGCTGGTCCTGACCAAGCCCCGGTTCCTGATGAAGCACGCCTCGAAGACATCCGGGCCCGAGGCCGAAATCGAGAAAACGCCCGCCTGACCGGGCCATTCCGGGCCGGCCTCCCGGCGGCCCCGACAACAAGGAGCATCCCATGAAACGAACGATCCTGATCGCCGCCCTAGCCGCGGCCGCCCTGCTCTCCGCGGGCGCCCAAGACCTGGCGTCCCTCCTGGCCCGGAACGAGAGCCTGCCCCGGCCCCCCGCCACGGAGGGGGAGATGAAGATGATCATCACGAACAAGGCGGGCCAATCCCGGGTCCGGGAGATCAAGTCCTATTCCAAGACCGAGGCGGACGGAACCGACCGCCAGCTCCTCGTCTTCCTGTCCCCTGCGGACGTCCGGGACACGCGCTTCCTGACCGTGGACTACGAGGAGGGCGGCAAGGAGGACGAGCAGTACATCTACATCCCCGCCCTCCGCAAGGTCCGCACGATCGGCACCTCGGGGGGGGACTCCAAGACCGGGGCCTTCCTGGGATCCGACTTCACCTTCGCCGACATCGGGACCCTGGACCGCTCGGACTTCGACGTGAAGGCCCTGGGGGAGGACACCATCGACGGACGTCGCTTCGTGAAGGTCGAGTTCGCGTCCAAGGGCCCGGCGACGATCAAGAAATACGGTTACGGCAAGGTCGTGCGCTGGATCGACGCGGAGCGGGCCACCACCCGCAGGTCCGAGTTCTACGACGCCTCCGGACGCCTGGTGAAGCGCCTGACCATCGACGGCCAGCGTCTGGTGGACGGCAAGTACTGGCAGTTCGAGAGCATGGAGATGGAGAACCTCCAGACCGGCGGCAAGACCGCCTGGGTCTTCGTCGCCACGAAGAACCTGCCCTCCATCGACGACGCGTACTTCACCCTCCGCTACCTGGAGAGGGGGCGCTGACATGGGCTTCCCAAGAACGGGCATCCGGGCCGCGGCCCTGGCCGCCTGCGCCCTGGCGGTCCTGCCCCTGGCGGCGGACGAGCCCGCCGTGGACGCCTCCGTCTCCGCCTGGGTGACCCCCTCGGTCTATCTCCAGCCCGCCTCGGACGAGGTCCTCGCCGCCGCGGGAGTCCGCGCCGGGGCCGCCCTGGACGGGTGGATCGGGGACGCCGCGGGCTTTCGCCTGGCCGTCGAGGCCTACGGGAACCTGGCGGGGATCGCGGACGGCGGAAGCTGGGTCCTCGACACCCCGAGCCCCCTCGCCGTATCGGCTTCCGCGAACGGACGCCTCCAGGCGGCCCTGGATCTCAAGGAAGCCTGGATCGACCTCTCCGCGGGGGACCTGGACCTTCGGTTCGGGAAGCAGATCCTCGCCTGGGGCCTGGCGGACGGGAGCAATCCCACGGACAACCTGAACGCCCGGTACGTGGGGATCCGCTTCGTCTCCGCCCCGGACGAGATGAAGATGGGCGCCCTCATGGCGAACCTGGTCTGGAACCTCCCCGGAAACCGCGGGACGATCCAGGGGGTCTTCCTCCCCGTCTCCGTCCCGAACGACATGCCCTCCATCGCCCAGACCATCCCGGCCGGCCCGATGACCATCGTCATCGAGGAGGACGGGGGTCCCGGGATCGCCTGGGAAAACGTGGAGGGCGGCCTGCGGGCCCTGATCTACGCGGGCCCCGTCTCGTTCTCCGCCAGCTGGCTTACGTTCCTGGACCGCTACCCGGACTTCACGATCTCCACCGTCGGTATGACCACCACCCTGTCGCCCTTCCACTCCCGGGTCCAGCAGTTCGGCCTGGACGCGGCCTGGGCGGTATCGGGCTTCGACCTGCGCGGCGAGTGGGCCTTCACCCTCACGGCGGATCCGGACGGCACGGATCCCGGGGTGCGGAATCCCTGGATCTCCGGGGTCCTCCAGGCGTCCCGGACCTTCCTGAACGGGACCCTCACCGCCGCGGCCTCCTGGGCGCCCCAGTTCGTGCTGAACCACACGGAGGCGACGCCGGGCGGCGCGGACACGGAGAGCATGATGGCCGAGTACAACGGCCAGGCCTACGCGGTCGAGCAGTACGCGGGCTTCCGGCTGGCCGGCAAGCTCCTGGGGGAAACCCTCCAGCCCGAGGGGATGTTCCTCGCCGGGCTGTCCGCCCGGGACTGGATGGGTTCCGCGTCGGTCTCCTACAATCTCGCGGACGGGGTGAACGCGAAGATCGGACTCAAGCTGTACGGATCCTTCCGCGCCGCGGACGATCCCGAGCGCGAGTGGGGGGTCTTCTCCAATTCCCGCACCATCGACTCCGACAGCGTCTACGCGGAACTGAAGATCAGCCTGTGACGCAGGGGGAGGGCGAACCGGCCCGGGGCCGGTTCATCCGCCGCCCCCCGGACGGTCGTCGTCGAACCGGACGACGCACGCGAAGCCCGGGCCGCTGCGGAACTCCACGGTTCCCCGCAGCTGGCCCTCCGCGAGCAGCTTGACGAGCCGGAGACCCAGCCACTCCCGGGGAATCCGATCCGGATCCACCGGAAGACCCGGCCCCTCGTCGGCGACCGTCAGTTCCACCTTCCCGTCCCCGAGACGTCGGGCCGAGACGGCGACCCGGCCCGGCCGGCCGGGGATCCGCCCGTGGGTGAGGGCGTTGTCCACCAACTCCGCCAGGAGGATCCCGCAGGGCACGGCGGCCTCGATGTTGAGGTCGACACCCTCCGCGTCCAGGGACGGTTCCATTCCCCCCTCCCGCCTCGACAGGGCGGCCTGCCGGTCCAGGAACCGGGATAGGAAGTCCCCCAGGGAGATCCGGGAGACGTCCCGGGCGGAATACAGGCTGCCGTGCACGGAGGCGATGGCGGTGACCCTCCGGCGCATCCGGGACACGAGGTCGTCGATGCGGCGGTCCTCGTCCCGGTCCGCCTCCAGCATGAGAAGGGACAGGACGACCTGGAGGGTGTTGTTGATGCGGTGGAACAGCTCCTGGATCAGGAGGTCGCGCTCCTCGATGGCCTTCCGGAGTCCGGATTCCGCCCGCTTCTCCTCCGTCACGTCCCGGATGATGCCGAACAGGCGCTTCTTCGCCGGGTCCCAGGAGGCGCGGGAACAGAGGTCCAGGATTTCGCCGTCCGACCGTCTCCGGATCTTGAACGCGACGTCGTACGGGACGCCCCGCAGGATATGGTCGTCCCGGGCCTTGTCCAGGAGGGGCCGGTATTCCGGCAGGGGGACCGTCTCGATATCCTCGACGGTCAGGTGTTCCCGGGGCACGCCGTAGATCCGCGCGGCCCCTTCGGAACCGGTCACGACCTTGGTGGCGTAGTCGAACTCCCAGCTGCCGATCTTCGCCATCTCCTCGGCGCGCTCCAGCAGGAAGGCGCTCTTGCGCTCCCGTTCGGCGGCCTCGGAGGCCCGGGTGATGTCCCGGCAGATCATGACGAGGGCCGGCCCGCCCCCGGCCTCCACACGGGACGCGGACAATTGGTATACCCGCACCTCCCCGGACTTTATCCGGAGCCGGGCCTCGAAACCCCGGACCGGAACCCCTCGCCGGAGAAGCTCGGTGAATCCGTCCCGCTCCCCGGGATCCTCCCAAATGCCCAGGGAAAGACTGGACCGACCCAGGACCTCCTCCCGGGAATAGCCGGTCTGTTCGACGAAGGCGGGATTGACCTCCAGGAACACCCCGTCCTCCACGGAGGACACGGTTATGATGTCCGGGGAAGCCTCGAAAATGGCCGAAAGCAGGCTCTTCCGAGCCGATCCGTCGGGATCGTCCATGGGACAATTCTCGCGCTCCGGCGCCGGAAATCAAGTGGCTTCGCGCAGGCCCGGGTATTCGACGAAGCCCGCGGGGCTTCGTTGCCGTGACGAACTACGGGCCGCCCCGGCCCCGGGTATTCGACGAAGCCCGCGGGGCTTCGTTGCCGTGACGAACTACGGGCCG
>CALMRC010000156.1 GCA_937873275.1 uncultured Spirochaetota bacterium | reverse complement strand
GGATGTACAACTGTGGGATCGCCACCGCGCTGACCATGATATCCACCTGGACTTCCTCGCCCCGGGAGTCCGATAGGAGGATCGAGGCCGTCGTCGCCCCCCCGTCGGCCTGGTACTCCGCGGTCCCGTCGAGATTGTCCGTGAGGGTGCCGGCCCCCCCCGTCTTGAGGAAGGTGTAGGGTGCCCGGCCGCCGATCGCGGTCAAGGTCAGGTGCTGTCCGGCCGTCAGGACCGCCGCGGAGGGACTCACGTCCAGGAAGGGCGCCAAGAACTCGTCCCAGATGTCGAACAGGAACCCCGCCTGGCAGGAAGCGGTGAGGAGAAGTACCGACAGGACGGCCGCGAAGGCCGCCCGGCGGGATAGTTTGTTCATCTCACTTCAACTCCCGGGTCACCGTTAGGGCCGGGGCGAGGCCCAGGACCGGCCGGAGGGGGAGGAGGGTCTCCCCGTAATCCAGCAGGACCAGCACGTCCGACGAAATCCCCAGCTCCCACCGGGGGGACGGCCGGTAACCCGCCGCCATCCCCGCCTGCACGAAGGGCAGGAGCTTCACCACCGGGGAGGATGCCTCCCCCCGGCTGTACGCCAGTATCGGACCGGCCAGGATCCTGAGATCCAGGCCGATGGACTTTTTGTGAATGAGGGAGTACTCCGCTCCGAAGCCCAGGTGGAAGAAATCCGCCGCCGCCTCGGGCGCGTCCGGGCCTTCCAGGGAGAATCCGGTGAACCCCGCGGCCAGGACCCAGCGGGCCTTCCGGGCCGAGGGGAAAAGCCAAGCCGCCTCGATCCGAAGGGCGGCGCGGAAGTAGTCTCCCGCCTCCCCGAGGGGAATCAGGGCACCCCCGCCCAGGCGAAGTCCTGCGGGTCCCCTCGAACGGGGCTCCGGTTCCCCCCGGGCGACTCCGGGTTCGGCGGGCGACGCCTCCGCAATCTCCGGAACCGGTTGCTCCGGGAGGGGTACGGCGGGGGATTCCGAGGCCGGTAAAGCGGCCAGGGCCTCGCCCGTCGACCGGGCCAGGTCCTCGACGGTCCGGCTCACGGCCGCGTCGAACTGGGGATCCAGGTCCCGCTCCAGGGTGCGGATTTCCGCCGGCACACGCCCCCGGGCGTCCTCCAGCTTGAAGGAAAGGACTACCCGATTCCCGTACATAGCATATCGCAGACGAAGACGGAATTCACTTGCACCGTCCAGCGAGGCTCCGGAGGTCCCGAGGACGGCTGTCCACCCCGCCCGCTCCAGGGCGAGGGATACGGTTACCCCCAGGATCTCCTCGAGATCCTCCGAGGTTTCCCCTCCCGCGGAATCCGATCGTTCGATGGATATCAGGACAGAACGCTCCCGGGCGAAGACCGGGACGGCGGCGGCGAGGATCAGGATGAGCGCGGCTCGTTGAACGGTCGGGCGGAACCTCAGTCTGTCCTCCCGGTTATCCCCTCCCCCAAAGGATAACTATAATCGTTCCTGAATGATATGTAAAATTCAAACCGAGACGGCCGCGATATCCTCCGGGCGCATGCCGTAGTGGTCCAGGAGGGCCTCCGCGGGTCCGGACTGGGGAAAGACGTCCCGGATGCCGATGCGGACGAGGGGGCGGGCCAAACCCCGCTCCGCCAGGGTCTCCGCCACCGCGGAGCCCAGGCCTCCAAGGATGTTGTGGTCCTCCACCGTCACGACCCGGGCGCAGCGGGCCGCGACGGCCGCGACAGCCTCGGCGTCGAAGGGCTTCAGGGTGGCGGCCTCGGCCACCACCGCCCCGATGCCCCGAGCCGTGAGGAGATCCGCGGCCTTAAGCACCCGGGCCAGGACCGGCCCCTGGGTGAATAGGGCGACGTCGGTCCCCGTGTCCGAGAGCACCTTGAGCTTCCCGAACTCGAAGCGGTGTTCCGGACCCAGGATGTCCGGTTCCCGGCCGCTGCCCAGTCGGATGTAGGCGGGCCCTCGGCGGGAGGCCAGGGCCAAGACCGCTTGGCGGACCTGGCCCGCATCCGCGGGCACCACGATCTCCAGGCCCGGAATGGCCCGGAGGGCGGCGAGGTCCTCGAAGAACTGGTGGGTCACCCCCTCCCGCTCGCCCCCGTAGATGCCCGCGTTGAGACCCGCGAACTTGACGTCAAGGCCCGTGTATCCCGCGTAGAGCCGGACCTGCTCCAGGGCTCGCATGGCGATGAAGCCCGCGTAGGTGTTCACGTAGGGCTTGTACCCGCAGGAAGCCAGACCCGCAGCGAAGGCCGCCGCGGCCTGCTCGGCGATTCCCACGTCGAAAACCCGGTCCGGGAAGGCGGCTGCGAAGGGGGCCGCCCGGGCGGCCTTGAAGGAGTCCGCGCAGACCAGGACGATGGCCGGGTCCGCCTGGGCCGCCTCCAGGAGGCCCTGGATGAAGGCTTCCCGGGTACCGCGCATCGTCATAGCTCCCTCCCGTCGGCCAGTTCCACCAGGGCCCGAGCCAGCTGTTCCTTGTCCGGGACCCCCTTGTGCCAGTCGTTGTTGTTCTCCATGAAGGAGACGCCCTTACCCTTGACCGTGCGGGCCAGGATCATCGTCGGTTTCCCCGAGGGCGCCCGGGTCTCCTCCACGGCGTCCACGATTTGGTCGAAGTCGTGGCCGTCGATCTCCCGGCAGCGCCAGCCGAAGGCCTCGAAGCGCTCCCGGATACGGTTCATCCCGCTGATTTCCTCCGTGGTGCCCCCGCTCTGGAAGCCGTTGCAATCCACGAAAGCGACCAGGTTGTCCAGGCCCATCCGGGCCGCCGCCATGGCACCCTCCCAGACGATGCCCTCGTTGAGCTCGCCGTCCCCCACGACGGTGTAGACCCGGAAGTCCCGGCCCGCGAGCCTGGCCGCCGCGGCCATGCCGGCCCCCACGGGGATGCCGTGGCCCAGGGAGCCGCTGGTCATGTCCACCCCGGGGGTCTTGTTCATGTCCGGGTGGCCCTGGAGTATGGAGCCCAGGGACCGAAAGGTGGTCAGGGCGGACTCGGGGAAGTACCCCAGGTCCGCCAGGGCGGCGTAGAGGACCGTGCAGGCATGGCCCTTGGACAGGATGAAGCGGTCCCGATCCTCCCAGCGCGGCCAGGCCGGATCGATCCGCATGCACCGATAGTACAGGGCGGTTACGATGTCCGCGCAGGACAGGGCCGGCCCGGGATGGCCGTCTCCGGCCTGGTGGACCGTGGTCACCACCATCCGCCGGAGTCTCCGGGCCTTGGCCGCCAGGGCGGTGCGCGTCTCCTGGTTCAGCACGGTTCCCTCCTCCGCGATTCCTCGACGCTCTCAGTCGCGCCCGGGACGCCGGAGCCCCGGGGCGGACGCTATTTCAGATTAGACCGCCGCTCCCGGATGGCCTCCAGGACTTTGTTCCAGTTCTGCAGGAAGGAATCCCGGAAGAGGACCACCGGACCGAAGTGCTCGAACTCCTTCACGGACAGTCCGTCCGGCTCCCAGCCCCGGCGGAAATCCGGGAGCTTGCGAACGAGTTCGTCGATCACGGTCTGGGGGACGGGGTTGAAGAAGCGGAAGACCACGTCGGGATTCTCCTCGACCAGCCTGTCCGCGGTTCCGACCCAGTTGATGGTGACCACCAGGGCGCCACCCACCATCTCGGTGAAGTGCCGCAGGGCCCGGGCCCCTCCCCCGATCATGACCGCCGGGTAGTCCCGCTCCATCATGATGTCGTACATCTTCCGCGCCCCCGCCAGGCCCGCCTGGTTGAGGACGTCCCGGTCGATTTGGATACCCTGGGCCTCGACCTGGTTCCGGAGGTGGTCGTCGTAGATCCCCGCGATGTAGGAAAGGTAGAGGGGAGGCTTCTTCCCGGTTTTCCGGGAAACGCGGTTGTAGGTTTCGCAGAGCGCCACGCCCTGGGCCACGGACATGATCTCGGTGGCGTTGATCGGGGTGTCCTCGGCGATCAGGACCTCCATGGCCTCCAGACCCGCCTCGGTGGTGGGGATCTTGACGCAGATGTTCGGGGAGACCTTCCGGTTCTCCCGGGCCTCGTCGATGATCACCTTGGGGTCATCCTCGTGGACCGGATCCCCCTGTATGCTCACGTGCCCATCCGTACCGTGGGAGGCCTTCCACATCGGGAGGAAGGCCTCGGCCACGGGGGCCACGAGCCTGCGCTGGAAGATCGCCGCGGCCTCGTCGTCGCTCTTGGAATCCCGGATCGCCTGGTCCAAGACCTTGCCGGCGTAGGGGCCCTCCTCGGGGTGGGCCAGCATCTTCCAGGTGTACGAGGGGTTGTTGGTGCAGCCCCGGGCGCCGGCGGCGATGGCCGTGGCGGCCTCGGCCCGGGTGGGATTGTTGATCCAGAACTTGGTGGGGGTCAGCCGGTGCACCCGGTGGAAATAGTCCTTGCTCATGAAGAATCCTCCAGAAAGTTTTTCGGCGGCCGGACCGGGATACCGGCCGGGCCCGCCGCTCACTCGATCGCGAGCCGCTCCCGCGGCGACTCGAGGATGTCCCGGAAGGCCGCCAGCCAGCGTCCTCCCAGGGCCCCGTCCACCGCCCGGTGGTCGACGGAGAGGGTCGCCGTCAGGACGGGCCGGACCGAGGCGACTCCGTCCTTGACCACGGCCTCCTCCGTCACGGCCCCCACGGCCAGGATCCCCAGCTCCGGGGGATTGATGACCGCGGCGAACTGCCCCACCCCGAACATCCCCAGGTTGGAGACCGTGAAGGTCCCGTCGGAATACTCCGAGAGCTTGAGCTTCCCCAACCGGGCCCGTCCGGCCAGGTCCCGGGCCTTCTCGGCCAGTTCCGTAAGGGTCTGGCGCTCCGCCCCGGCCAGGACCGGGACGATGAGGCCCTTCTCCAGGCTGACCGCCATGCCCAGGTTCACAGTGTCGTAGAGGGAGAGGGTCTCCCCCTCCAGGCGCCCATTCAGCCCGGGGACCTCGACCAGGGCCCGGGCCGCCGCGGCCAGGGCCAGGTCGTTGTAGGAGACCTTCCGGTCCCGGGCGGCCAGGTCGCGGCGCAGGTCCGCGGCCGCGCCCATGTCCACCCGCATCGAGAAGTAGGCGTGGGGGGCTTCCCGCTTGCTCCGGGACAGCCGGTCGGCGATCACCTTGCGCAGGCCCGACAGGGGCTCCGAGCTTCGGGGCGAGAGCATCGGTTCAGTCCTCCGCGTCGATCTCGGCGATCTCGGAGAAGAGCTTGACCGTGTCGCCCGGGGCGACCAGGAGGCGGGTGATCTTCCCGGAGTACTCCGACTCGACCTCGACCGTGGTCTTCTCGGTCTCCGCGGAGAAGAGGGGATCCCCGGCCTTAACCGTGTCGCCGGGCTTGACGAACCAGGTATAGAGGACCACCTCCTCCATCTCCTGGCTGACCTTGGGCATGCTGATCATCTTCAGGGCCATCGTGCTTCCTTCCTTGGGTTCGAGATTGGGCGGGGCCGCCGAAGGCCGCCCGCCGGGCGGGCCGGCCCGCGGGCCGGCGCCGGCTTCACCACATGACCTGGCCGCCGTCCACGTTGATCGCCTGGCCGGTGATGTGGGAGGCCAGGTCGGAGATCAGGAACGCGGTGAGGCGCGCCTGGTCCTCGGGCTCCGCGAGCCGTCCCATCGGGATGCCCGCCAGCCACTTGGCCAGGGCCTCGGGGTCCCCGCCGGTGATGGTCTTCAGGACCATGTCCGTGGCGGTGGTGCCCGGGCACTGGGCGATCACCCGGACCCCGTGGGGGGCCAGCTCGAAGGCGGCCACCTTGGAGAAGTGGATGACCGCGGCCTTGGCCGCGCAGTAGGCGGCCATGTTGAGCCGCTGGATCTTGCCGGCCACGGAGCCGATGTTCACGATCACGCCCCGGCGCCGCTCGATCAGCCGGGGGGCAATCGCCTTGCAGCAGAGGAAGAGGCCCTTCACGTCCACGGAGAAGATGGCCTCCCAGTCCTTGAGGTCGATGGTGTGGAAGGGCCGGGGCGGGATCAGGATGGCCGCGCTGTTCACCAGGGCGTACAGGGGTCCCAATTCCTTCTCCGCGGCGTCCATCGCGGCCCCGACGGCCTTCTCGTCCGTCACGTCCAGCTTGAACGCCCGGGCCTTGCCGCCTGCCGCGGCCATGGCGGCCGCGGTCTCCCGGGCCCCCGCCTCGTCCAGGTCCGCGACGGCCACGGGGGCCCCGCACTCCGCCAGGACCTGGGCGATCGCCCGGCCTATGCCCTTGGCCGCCCCGGTCACGAAGACGGGCCGTCCCTTCAAGTCGATGTCCATGATTCGCTCCCTTCCGCGGCCTAGGCCTTGCGCTTGTACCCGACCAGGTCCCGGGCCGCGGCGGCCACCTGCTCGACGGTCGGCACGGCGGCGGCGCAGAGGTTGGGGGCGTAGGCGATGTGGGTGTGGAGGCCTCCGATGCGCCGGACCGGCGCCCGGAGATCCCGGAAGAGCTCCTGCTGGATCAGGGTGACGATCTCGCCGCCCGCCCCGTAGTGCACGGGGGCCTCGTAGAGGACCATGGCCCGCCGGGTCTTGGCCACCGAGGCCAGGACGGCCTCCCGGTCCAGGGGCATGAGACAGCGCAGGTCCAGGACCTCCGCCTCGATGCCTTCCTTCCGGAGGAGCTCGGCGGCCTTGAGGGCCGTGTGCACCGTGATGGAGTAGCAGACGATGGTCAGGTCCTTGCCCGCCCGCTTCACGTCGGCCTTGCCCAGGGGGATCGAGTACTCCCCGTCCGGGACCTCGCCCTTGGTGAAGTACAGCTGCTTGTGCTCCAGGAACACCACGGGGTTGTCGTCCCGGATGGCGGAGACCATGAGGCCCTTGGCGTCCGCGGGGGTCGCCGGAAGCACCACCTTGAGGCCGGGGACGTGGGCGAACCACGCCTCGAGGCTGTTCGTGTGGTGGGATCCGCGGCCCGGCCCGGCCCCTTGGGGACAGCGCAGGACCATCGGGCAGTTCACACGGCCCGCGGAGTTGAACCAGGACTTGGAGGCCTGGTTGAGCAGGGCGTCCAGGCCGAAGGTCGTGAAATCCACGTACATGATCTCGGCCACGGGCCGCAGGCCCGCCATGGCGGATCCGACGGCGGCGTTGATGATGATCTCCTCCGCCAGGGGGGTGTCCCGGACGCGCTCCTCCCCGAACTCCGCCAGGAGGCCCTCCAGGACCTTGAAAATGTTCCCCGTGGTGCCCACGTTCTCGCCCATCACGAAGACGTCGGGGTCCCGACGCATCTCCTCGGCGATGGCCCGGCCTATGGCCTTGCCGTAGGTAAGCTCCGCCATCTCACTGCTCCTTCCAGACGTACTTCTCGAGGTATTCCTCGCCGGGGTAGAGGCTGGCGTCCGCGAAGGCCACCGCTTCCGCGAGTTCCTTCTTGATCGCGTCGATCATCGCCTTGTCCTTCTCCTCCGTGAGCAGGCCTTTGGAAATCAGAAGGGCCTTGCACCGCTTCACGGGGTCCCGGTTCTGCTCCCAGTCCTTCACCTCCTCCCGGGTGCGGTAGTACCACTGGGGGTCTCCCTCGTTGTGGCCCCGGGTCCGGTAGGTCTTGCACTCCAGGAAGGTCGGGCCCTCGCCGGTACGGGCTCGCCGGATGGCGGCGCTGGCGGCCTCGTATACGGCGACGAGATCGTTCCCGTCTACGGTGATCCCGGGCAGGGAGAATCCGTCCGCCCTCCGCGCCACGTCGGCGACGGAGATCATCTTGGACGCGGGGCTGGAAATGGCGAAGCCGTTGTTCTCCAGGACGAAGATCACGGGGAGCTTCCAGACGGAGGCCAGGTTCATCCCCTCATAGAGGACGCCGTGACTGGACGCCCCGTCCCCGAAGAAGGCCACCGCGACCCGGCCGTCCTTGCGGTACCTGTGGGCCAGGGCCGCGCCGACCGCGAGCCCGATGCCGCCGCCCACCACGCCGTTGGAGTGGACCAGGCCGATCTCGGGTACGGACATGTGCATGACCCCGCCCAGGCCCTTGCCGTAGCCGTCCACCCGGCCGAAGCTCTCGGCCATCATCCGGTCGAAGCGTGCACCCATGGATACCAGGTGACCCTCGGCCCGGTGGGTCGAGAAGACCGTGTCCTTGGGGGTCAGATCCGCGCAGATCCCCGCGGCGATCGCCTCCTCGCCGGTATAGCAATGCAAGTATCCATGGATCTTGCCCTTGGCGTTCTGGGTACATTGCTCGAGCACGAAGTACCGTTCCCGGAGCATGACCTCGTACTGCCTGAGCAGTTTCGCGTCTTCCACTTCAAGGCCTCCTTCCGCCTAGTTCCGTACAGGTTTTTCCGTGGCCACCACAAGGACCAGGATGATCAGGACGCCCTTCACGATCTTCTGGACGCCCACGTCGAATCCCGCCACCTGCATGGCCGTGACGATGATCACGAAGAAGAGGCACCCGAACAGGGTCCCCAGGACCGTGGACCGTCCCCCGAAGATCAGGGTCCCTCCGATCACCACGGCGCCGATGGTCTCCATGAGGTAGGAGTCCCCCATCCCCAGGAAGGCCCCGGAGACCCGGGCCGCCAGGAGGACCCCCATGGCCCCGGAAAAGAGCCCCGAGATCACGTAGGCCGCCAGCTGGACCCGCCGGACCCGTACGCCCGAGAGGGCCGCGGCTTCCACGTTCTGGCCCACCGCGGTCAGGGACCGGCCGTATACGGTGCGTTTTAGGAGCCACCAGGCCGCAAGGGCTAGGAGACCCGTGACCAGGAACATGAAAGGCACTCCCAGGAAGCGGCCTCGAGTCAGGGTGACCAGGAGGGGGGCGCTGTTGAAGGTCCGGAACCCCTCGTTGTAGATCAGGGACGCCGAGGTCAGGACGTACCCGGTGGCCAGGGTGGCGATGATGGGAGGAATCTCCAGGAAGAGGATGATGATCCCGTTGGCCAGGCCCACCAGGGCGCCCGCGGCCAGGGAGACCGCCACGCCCTGGAGGATGTTCGCGTCCTGGGCGTTGATGATCCCCGTGGACAGGAAGGCCGTGATCGTGATGACCCCCGGTATGGAGAGGTCGATGGCTCCCCGGCCGCAGGAGATCACGTACATCTGGCCGATGGCCGCGATGGCCAGGAAGGCCGCGGACATGGAGTTGCTGACCAGGCTCTCCAGGTTGAGCCGGGAGGACACGAGGCCCATGCCAAGCCACAAGAGGAAGGATCCCCCGGCGGCCCATATCCAACGCTGGGCTTCCGCGAAGGCCCGGAACCGGGCGGTCACCTTGTTCATACGCTCCTCCGCCTTCCGATGAGCCGCAGGGCCAGGACGGCGATCAGGATGGCCCCCTGCACCGCCGCCACGAGGTTCGTGCTCAGGTTCAGGAAGCCCAGGAGGGCCCCGATCAAGGACAGGGTTATCGCCCCGAAGACCGCGCCTAGGGGCGACACGATGCCGCCCGTGAGGTCCCCGCCTCCCATGACCACGGCGGCCACGGTCAGCAGGGTATAGGAGAGGGTGGCGTTGGCGTCGGCCCCAGTGGTGACGGCGGTGACGAAGATGCCCCCCAGGAGCCCGAAGACCCCGGACAGGAAATAGCCCGCCATGTAGGCCTTCAGCACGGACCAACCGGAGCGCTCCAAGGCCGCCGCGTTGTTTCCGAAGCCCCGGAGCACCGTGCCGTACCGGGAGCGGTGCAGGAGGACGGCGGCGACGGTCACGACCCCCACGATGACCAGGACGAAGGGGATCACCGGGAACTGGAAGTTATAGAAGGCGGTCAGCCACTCCGGGGCCTTGCCTCCGGGCATACTCAGGATGGTGTAGGCTATGCCCGTCCAGATGAAGGAAGCCCCCAGGGTCACGATGATGGCGGGAATCTGGCGCAGGTGGATCAAGGCGCCCAGCCCCGCGTAGGCCAGGAGCATGACCGCGTAGCAGGCCAGGGCCGCGGGGGGATTCGTCTCCAGAAGCGTCGCGCCGATCACGTTGACCAGGCCCATGAACGCTCCCACGCTCAGGTCGATCATGGACAGTCCGATGACCCACATCTGGGCCAATGTGGCCAGGATCAAGGGAATGGAACCGCCGATGAGCAGGGTGATCCCGAACTGGGAGAAGACCGCGGGGGTCAGGATACCGGAAACCACGTAGACCAGGAGCATGGCCCCCAGGGGGATACCGATGCCGGAGACGTCGAACTTCGAGACCTTGGCCGCCGCGGCGGCCTCGGGCTTGAGGTGCTCCCCGGTGAAGTAGGCGTTCACGACGCTGTTCTTGTCGATCTCGCCCTTGGAGAGCCTGCGGACCACGGTCCCGTACCGCAGGATGTGGACCTCGTCGCAGATCTCGAATTCCTCGTCCTCGGTGCTGTACCAGAGAATGAGCTTGCCCTTGTCCGCGGCTTCCCGGAAGATCTCGTAGAGCTGGAGCTTAGTCTGGATGTCCACGCCCCGGGTGGGATCGTCCAGGATCACGATGTCCGCGTCCGAGATCATAGCCCGGGCGATCAGGACCTTCTGCTGGTTCCCTCCGGACAGGCTGGTGATCGGGGCTCCCGGTCCGGCCGCCACCACCTTGAGGCGATCATACCAGGACCGCACGGATTCCTGTCCCGTGGCCCGGCCCACCGGCCGGATCCCGCCCTGGCGGGCCAAGCTGGAGATGACGGCGTTTTCCGCGATGGACCACAGGGGGAAGAGCCCCTCCTTCTTGCGGTCCCCGGTGACGTAGGCCACCCGGCCGACCCGCTTCACCGACCGGGCCGCAGAACCCGAGGGGGCGAACACGGTGCGCAGAAGGTCCCGCTGTCCGGAGCCCTCCAGGCCCCCGATGCCCACGATGGAGCCGCCCCGGAGATCGAGGTCGATGTCCCGCAGGCCGTGGGTCCGGAGCCCCCGGATGGTCAGCCGGACGGAACACTCCTCGGAGGCTCCCGTCCCCGGCTCGGAGCAGGCCCGGGGTCCCGCCGAGGATCGCTCCCGGGTGACGGTCTCCCCCATGCGGCGCACCAAATCTTCCTCGTCCGTGTCCGCCACGGCCCCGGACCACTTGACCTGGCCGTTCTGCATCACCACTACCCGGTCCACCAGGGTCATGACCTCGTTCAGGCGGTGGGAAATGAAGATGAAGGAGACACCCTGGGCTCGGCGGCCCCAGATGTAGGTCTTGAGCTGTTCGGTCTGCTCCACCCCCAGGGACGAGGTGGGCTCGTCGAGGATCAGTATGCGAAGGCCGGGATCGTCCACGGCTCGGGCGATCTCGACCATCTGTTTCTGCGCTATGGTCAGGGCGCTCAAGGACTGGCGCTCATCTATCCCGTTGCCGGGAAAGACGGCGTCCAGCCGGGCCCGGGCGGCCTTGCGGGCCTCTTCCCGCCACTTGCGGAAGGGACCGCGGTACCGGGCCGCGTGCTCCACGTAGAAGTTCTCGTAGACCGTCAGGTTCGTGGAGAGGGAGAGCTCCTGGTACACCACCCGGATTCCCAAGGCCGCGGCCCGGGAGGGGGAGTACTCGTCCCATCGGATCGGGAGGCCCCCGACCTCGAGGGTCCCGGAATCGGGCCGAGTCACCCCGGACAGGATCCGCATGAGGGTGCTCTTCCCGGCCCCGTTGGCGCCCACGAGGCCGATCACCTCGCCGGCCGAGATGGAAAGGGACACGTCCTGGACGGCCTTGGTGGAAACGTAGGTCTTGGACAAGCCTTCGGCGGAGAGGAGGCGGACGCGTACGGCCGGATCCTCCCGGACAGTCATGGATTCCATTCGGACCTCATGGAACCCTCCCCGGGCGGAAGGCCCGGGGAGGGAAGGGATCGGCTACGGCGCCAGGGCCGTACGTGCGAAGGGGATCACTTCGCCTTGATGATCTTCTCCATTACGTAGTCCCAGGTAAAGGTGGGGGACGCGAGGGTGCCGGGCTTGAGGGTGGAGAAATCCTTGGCGTTGGTGTTGGTGATCGGGATGACCTTGAGGCTCATCTTCTTGGGGACGTCGACCTTGTTGAGGATGGCCAGGGAAGTCCAGAAGGCGGCTCCGCCGATGCCGGGGGCCGAGCAGATGGAGTAGGTGCTGTATCCTTCGCCCATCTTCTTGAGCCACCACTGGATGAACTCGGCGGAGTTGTCCCCGATGATGACGGGCATCGGGCGCTTGGCGGCCTCGAAGGCCTGGACGGCGCCGTAGGCGTCGCCGCCGCCTTGGGTCAGGACCGCGTCCACCTGGGGCAGGCTGGGCAGGATATTTGCGACCGCGGACTGGGTGACCGTGGTGGTCGCCTCGCCGTACACCGTGCCGACGACCTTGATGTTCGGATACTTGGCCAGGACGTTCATCTGACCCTTGTACATGTCCTGGTCCGGAGCGGAACCGGTCACGCCGCGGACGATAAGGACGTTGCCCTTGCCGCCGAGCTTGTCCGCCACGAACTGGGCGCCGCCCTCTCCCTGCTCCACAAAGTTGAAGTCCATGGTCCAAGCGCTCGGGGTGGAGACGATGGAGTCGAAGGCAAGGACCTTTATGCCCGCCTTGGCCGCCTGGTCGATGACGCCGTTCAGGGCGGTCGGGGACGCGGCGTTGATGCAGATCGCGTCGACCTTCTTGAGGATCAGGGAGTTCATCTGGGAGATCTGGGTGTTCTGGGTACCGTCGCCGTTGACGATGATGTAATCCTTGATCCACCCCTGGGCCTTGGCCGCCTTGGCGGCTTCCTCGAAGGCCTCGACACTCTGCTTGCGCCACATGTTGCCGTAGTAGGAGTTGGAGAGGGCGATCACCCACTTGCCCTTCTTGGGCTGCTGGGCGACCGCGGACATGGACCCGAACGCCATCAGGATCGCGAGGGCAATGAGCACTGTCTTTCTCAACGGGGGCCTCCTTGCTGGATTACAAACATTAGACATCTAATGTCTTAGATCAGAGGCTAACATCAGTTCCGGGAGCTGTCAAGCGAGAAATGTGCGGAATCCGGGTGGGGCCGCGGGCAGTCTTTCATTGACGCGGGGTGCAAGGCATGGTAGAGTTGTTCATACATTATACATCCTACGTATGACAGCAGAATATTGGGAGGGCAAAGATGCACGACCACGAACCGTCGAATCCCGATGCCCGCGAGCCGTCCCCCTCCGATCGGATCCGGCTTGCGGCCGGGCCTGTCTCCGCGGTCTTCGAGGACGGATTCCTCCGCTATATACGACTGGGAACCGTGGAGATCGTACGGGGCCTGTATTCCGCGGTCCGGGACCACAACTGGGACACCATACCCGGCCGAATCCGGGATTTCCGGATGGAGCGCGGGGATGATTCCTTCGCCCTTCGGTACGTCTCGGAACACCGGCGGGAAGGCATCCTCTTCTCCTGGACCGCCGAGATCACGGGCGCCCCGGACGGCACAATAACCTACTCGATGGACGGGACCGTCCTCTCCACCTTCCGGAAAAACCGCATCGGTTTCTGCCTCCTCCATCCCATGTCCTTGGCCGGGCTACCTTGCCGGGTGACCCACTCCGACAACTCCCGGGAGGACGGATCCTTTCCGTCCCTCATCTCGCCGCACCAGCCCTTCCTGGACATGAGGCGGATCGAGTACGAAGTCCGGGGCGTCCGGGTGTCCCAGGACTTCGAAGGGGAGGTCTTCGAGATGGAGGACCAACGGAATTGGACGGACGCCTCCTTCAAGACCTACTGCACCCCCCTGGGCCTTCCCTTCCCTGTGGAGGTCCGGGAGGGCGAACGGATCCGTCAGCGGATCGTGATCCGGGCGTCCCGGCCCGCGGGGTCCCCCGCCCGGGTCGGGGCGCCCGATTCCGGCGCCGTCGTCCTCAAGACGACGGGGTCGGAATACCCCCTGCCCCCCCTGGGATTCTGCCTGGCCGAGGGCGGTGAGGCCCTGCCCCCCGCCGAGATCCGACGGATCTCCGCCCTGGCGCCCGGTTTCCTCCGGACGGAGGTACGGTTCTCCCGGGAGGGCTGGGCGGAACGGCTCGCAGCCGCGGCCGCGTCGGCCCGGGCCGCGGGAACATCCCTCCAGGCGGCCCTGCATCTGGGCGACGATCCCGCGGTGGACCTGGACGCCTTCGCCGCCCGGGCCCCGGACCTGCCCCTGGCGTCGGTCCTGGTATTCAAGGAAGGGGAGAAGTCCACCTCGGGCCCGTGGATCGCGGAAGCCCGGGCAAGGCTCCGGGGCGCGGGCGTCCGCGCCCCGATCGGGTCCGGGACGGACGCCTTCTTCGCGGAACTGAACCGCGGAAGGCCCCCCGTGACGGACCTGGACTTCCTCACCTTCTCCATCAACCCCCAGGTCCACGCCTTCGACGATGCGTCCCTGGTCGAGACCCTTCCCGCCCAGGCCGCCGCCGTGGAGAGCGCCCGGGCCTTCGCCGGGGGCCGGGGCGTGGCCGTGAGCCCCGTGACCTTCCGGATGCGGTTCAATCCCAACGCCACCGGCCCCGAACCGCAGCCCAAGCCCGGGGAACCCCCGGCCTCCGCCGATCCCCGGCAAAGGACCCTCTTCGGGGCCGGCTGGACCGCCGCCTCCGCGGCGTCCCTCGCGGCCGCGGGGACGGCATCCGTAGCGTACTACCAGTGCTCCGGCCTCCTGGGCCTGATGGAAACCGGGGGCGGGACGGTGTTCCCGATGTACCACGTCTTCGCGGACCTGGCGGACTTCCGGGGCGGGACCCTCGAGCCCCTGGACTCCGAGGACCCCCTGAGGGTCTCCGGGTACGTCCTCCGACGGGACGGGCGTTCCGCCGTCTTCCTGGTGAACCATACCGGGGAGACTACGGAGGCGATCCTGGAGGGTCCGACCGGAAGATTCCGGGTTCGCTCCCTGGACGGCGGGACACTCCCGGAGGCGGCCTCGGATCCCCGGGCCTTCCGGGCCCGGAACGGGGCGAGGATACCGGCGGGCCGGCTCCGGCTGGAGCCGGAGGCCTACGTTCGCATGGATACGGAATGAACCGGTAGGGACCGGCAACACATCGCAGGAGGAAGGACATGAAAAAGATCGCACTGATGGGTGCGGGCGGCAAGATGGGATGCCGGATCACCGACAACCTCAAGGGAAAGCCGGGTTTCGAGATCGCCTACGTCGAGGTGGGCAAGGAGGGGATCGAGCGGCTCCGCGCAAAGGGAGTGGCCACGACTCCCCAGGACCTGGCCGTGGCCGACGCGGACTACGTCATCCTGGCCGTGCCGGACCGACTGATCGGCAGGATCAGCGGGGACATCGTTCCCAAGCTCAAGAGCGGCTGCAAGGTCATCGGCTTGGATCCCGCGGCCGCCTACGCCGGGGTCCTGCCCCCCCGGAAGGACGTCACCTACTTCGTGACCCACCCCTGCCACCCCCACATGTTCAACGACGAGACCGACCCCAAGGCCCAGAAGGACTGGTTCGGCGGGATCGCCAAGCAGGACATCGTCTGCGCCCTGTACCAGGGCCCGGACGCGGACTATCAAGAGTGCGAGGAGCTGGCCAAGATCATGTACATGCCCGTGGCCAAGAGCTTCCGCATCACGGTGGAGCAGATGGCCATCCTGGAACCCGCCGTGGTCGAAACCCTCGGGCTCTGCCTGGTGGGGGCCTTGAAGGAAGCCTACGACGAGGCGGTTCGCATGGGGGTTCCCTCGGAGGCCGCAAAGTCCTTCGTCCTGGGCCATGCCCGTATCGAGTTCGCCATCCTCTTCGGGTACGCGGACTTCCAGGTCTCCGACGGCGCCAAGCTGGCCATGGAGAAGGCCCGGGACGTCATCTTCAAGCCCGACTGGAAGAAGAACGTGATGGATATCGCCCGCCTCCGGGAGAGCGTGGCGGACATCACCGGCAGCCTGAACAAGTGACGGCTCCGGCCGCGGCGAGCCGTCCGGGAGATCGGCCAGTACAACGGCGAACACCTCGGAAGGGAAGTACCCGCCGCGGCCGCGTTCCGGGGGGATGCGCATGAGACTGGGTATCAGTTCCTACGCCTACGCCTGGGCCGTCGGCGTCCCGGGCTTCCCGGGCGGCGGCATGGACGCCTTCGAACTCCTCCGGCGTTGCGCGGCCAAGGGCGTCCGGGCGGTCCAGATCGCCGACAACCTCCCGGTCCACGAGATGGAACCCGCCCGCCGCCGGGAGCTCCGTTCCCGGGCCGAGGATCTTGGGCTGGAAATCCAGCTGGGGATGCGGGGCAGCACCGTTCCGGACCTCCGGGCCTACCTCGCCCTCTGCGAGGAGTTGGGCTCTCCCCTCCTGCGGGTGGTCTTGGACACCAAGACCGACCGCCCGGACGCCTTCGAGGCGACCCGCCGTCTGCGGGAAGCCGCCCGGGATTTCGAGCGTTCGGGGGTGGCCCTGTCCGTGGAAAACCACGACCGGTTCCGGGCCCGGGTCCTGGCCGAAATCATCCGCGGCGCCGGAAGCCCGGCCGTCGGGATCTGCCTGGATTCGGTGAACTCCTTCGGGGCCGCCGAGGGAACCCGGACCGTCCTGGACGAACTGATCCCCCTTACCACGTGCGTCCACGTAAAGGACTTCACGATCGCCCGGCATTCCCACAACATGGGTTTCTCCCTGACCGGGGTGCCCGCCGGACGGGGATTTCTGGACATTCCGGATCTCCTGTCCCGCCTGTCCTCGACGGGTCGATCCCCGGACGTATTCCTGGAGCTCTGGCCGTCCCCGGAGTCGACGCCCGCGGAAACCGAGGCCAAGGAGGAGTCCTGGGTGGTCGAGAGCGTAGCCTACCTGCGCACCCTGATCCGGGATTGAACGTCCGGGTATCCGGGCCGGACGGGCGGGGCCGCGATAACCGGCCCCAACCCGGGATCAATCAGACAGGGCGTTCCACTGCTCGATGGAGCGCAGGATAGCCTCCGAGGCCTTCTCCTCATCCCGGGCCGCCAGACTTTCCAGGATGTTGGTGTGCAGGGTATACGCCAGGCGGGTCTCGTTTTCATGGGTTTTTCGGATGGAGGGCTCGAAGAGCTCCAGGGTGAAGCCGTAGATCCTCTCGATGAGGACGTTGCCCGTCGCCTCCGCGAAGGCCCGGTGGAAGTCCAGGTCCAGTTCCGTCAGGATCTCGGGGTCCTTCTCGTCCCGGGCCAGGCTTCGCCCCATCTGTTCGTGCACCTTGCGGATTCGGCCGATCTGGTCGTCCGATGCGGACTTGATGATGATCTGGGCGATGCCGAGTTCCAGGAGCCGTCGAAGCTGGAGCAGTTGGGACTTGTCGATCCTTGTCAGCAGGACCTGAAAAAGCAGGTGATCGAAGACCTTCTGGCCCGTGGAGTCGGAGACGTAGGTGCCGTCCCCGCGCCGGATCTCCAGGACGCCGAAGGAACTCAGGACCTTCATCGCCTCCCGGATGGATCCCCGGCTGGCGGACAGGCTCTTCGTGAGTTCCATCTCGTTCGGGAGCCGGTCTCCGGGCTTGAGCTTCTGAGAGATCAGGAGATCCTTGATCCTGTCGATGACCGTATCGACCGTGGACTTCCGCACCGGGGTGCGGAACAGGTCCGGATCCACAATATGTACTTCCGACATAGGGACTCCCGTTTATCCTATCATACGACGTAAGATGATTAATATCTGATAAATATATAACGATTTCAGACCCCTGTCAACGAAACGAATATTCACGCGTTCCCCCGGATCCGGAGCCGCAGGGCCTTGAGCCGCTTCATGATGTCATCCCCGCCCCGCCCGAAATGATCGTGAAGCCGGAGGTATTCCGTATAGAGGGCATCGTAGACCTTGGAGCGATCCGGGTCGGGGCGATACACCTCGTCCCGGAGGCGGGCCATCCGCTCGGCGGCCGAGAAGATGGTGTCATACCCCCCGGCCGACACGCCCGCGGCCACCGCGCCGAACATGGCCGAACCCAGGGCCGGGGCCTGCCGGGCCGCGGGCAGACGGATCTCCATGTCCAACACGTCCGCGTAAATGCTCATGAGCAAGGGACTGCGGTTCGGCAGTCCCCCCGCGGCCACGAACCGGTCCACGGCGACGCCGTGGGCGCGCAGGGTTTCCACGATGACCCGGGTTCCGAAGGCGGTGGCCTCCATCAGGGCCCGGTAGGTCTCCTCGGGCTTCGTGGCCAGGGTCATGCCGACAAGGAGTCCGGTCAAGTCGACATCCACCAGGACCGTCCGGTTCCCGTTCCACCAATCCAGGGCCACGAGGCCGCTTTCTCCGGGCCGCAGGCGTGCCGCCTTTTCCTCCAGGAGTTCCAGGGTAGAAACGCCCCGGGATTCCGCCTCCCTCTCATAGGCGGCGGGGACGCAGGTCCGGGCGAACCAGGCGAAGTGGTCCCCCACGCAGGACTGCCCGGCCTCGTAGCCGGTGTAGCCCGGGATGATCCCGTCCTCCACGTAACCACAGATCCCGGGCACCGGCTTCTCGCCCTCCCCCAGGACCATGTGGCAGGTGCTTGTGCCCATGATCGCGACCATGGTACCCGGCCGGGTCACCCCGACCGCCGGCACGGTCACATGGGCGTCCACGTTGGCCACCGCCACCGCCGTACCGGGCAGGAGCCCCGTCCAGGCGGCCGCCTCGGCGGTAAGACCCCCGGCCCGGTCCCCGATGTTCGAGATTTTCCGGGACAGTTTCCGGTCCACCAAGTCCTCCATGCGAGGGTCCAGGGACCGGAAGAACTCCCGGGGGGGATACCCTTCCCGCTTGGACCAGATCGCCTTGTATCCCGCGGTGCAGGAGTTCCGGGTCTCCGAACCGGTCAGGCGCCAGACCACCCAGTCCGCGGCCTCCAGGAAACGGTCCGCGGCCTCGTAGACCGCCGGCGCCTCGTCCAGAATCTGCCAGATTTTCGGGATCATCCATTCCGAGCTGATCTTACCGCCGTACCGAGCCAGGAACGAGAAGCCTCCTTCCGCGGCAATCCGGTTGAGTTCATTCGCCTCCGGCTGGGCCGCGTGGTGCTTCCAGAGTTTGACCCAGGCGTGGGGCTCGGCCCGCCAGTCCGGCAGAAGGCACAGGGGCGTCCCGTCCCGACGGGTCGGGAGCATTGTACAGGCGGTGAAGTCGATGCCCAGCCCGATCACGTCGTCGGGCGAGACGCCCGACGTTCGGAGCACTTCCGGGATCGTGGACCGGAATACCTCGATGTAATCCGACGGGTCCTGCAGGGCCCAATCCGGAGGCAGAGACACCCCCGTGGACGGGAGGGTTCGGTCGATCACACCGTGGGGATAAAGCAGGACGGACTCGGCCACCTCCCGACCGTCCGACACGTCCACCAAGACCGCCCGACCCGACTCGGACCCGAAATCCACGCCGATGGAATATTTGCTCATATGATCTCCAATGTATGATGTTCGACAGCAGTATATATCCTTATCCCAGACCTGTACAGGTCAACAACACTCCGGGACGACAGCTCGGCGGGGGATAACGTCAAAACAATACGGTCCGGCTTCCGAATCTCTTGGACCCTCCGGGGAATTCCGTACTTCCTGATAGCGGTCGTGGCGCGCCCTGACCTCGTTCTCCTTCCTCCTGCCGAAGGAACGAAGCGTGAACCTGTTCACGTACATGGGGACCGGCCGCTGCACGGAGGTGCTCCATGCCATAGCCGAGAGGAGGAAAGAGGGATCCTCCACCTTCCGGTTCGAGAACGCGGGAAAGCATCGGGATTTCCGGCTCCTCCGGTACCGGAACGAGCGGGAACCGGTCTGTAGATTCTTTCCCCCCTTTCCGTCATTTCCTTATATAATCCTCGTATCGCGCAACCCCCGCGCGACGCAACAAACGGAGGATTCCATGGATTTCCCCGCCTACGTGAGGCACGAGGGCCTCAAGGCTTGGGTCGCGCAGATCGCGGCCCTCTGCAAGCCCGACCGGATCCATTGGTGCGACGGCTCCGACGAGGAAAACGGCCGGATCTGCGCGGACCTCGTCGCATCGGGCACCTTCATCCCCCTGAACCCCGAAAAGCGGCCCGGCAGCTTCCTGGCCCGGTCCGATCCGGGGGACGTGGCCCGGGTGGAGGACCGCACCTTCATCTGCTCCCGGCGCAAGGTGGAGGCGGGCCCCACGAACAACTGGAAGGACCCCAAGGAGATGAAGGAGATCCTCCGGGGACTCTTCGACGGGTGCATGCGGGGACGGACGATGTACGTCATCCCCTTCAGCATGGGTCCCCTGGGCTCTCCCCTGTCCCACATCGGCGTGGAGATCACCGATTCCGGCTACGTCGTGGCCAACATGCGCATCATGACCCGGATGGGTCGGGCAGCCCTGGAGGTCCTGGGGGACCGGGGCGAGTTCGTGCCCTGCGTCCACTCCGTGGGGGCTCCCCTCGCCCCCGGGCAGGAGGACGTGAGCTGGCCCTGCGACCGGGAACGGAAATACATCGTCCATTTCCCGGAAACCCGGGAGATCTGGTCCTACGGCTCGGGTTACGGCGGCAACGCCCTCCTGGGCAAGAAATGCTTCGCCCTGCGGATCGCCTCCGTCATCGCCCGGGACCAGGGCTGGCTGGCGGAACACATGCTGATCCTGGGGGTCGAGTCCCCGGAGGGCGAGAAGACCTACGTGGCCGCCGCCTTCCCCAGCGCCTGCGGAAAGACCAACTTCGCCATGTTGATCCCGCCCCCGGCCTTCGAGGGCTGGAAGGTGACCACCGTGGGGGACGACATCGCCTGGCTCAAGCCGGACTCCACGGGCCAGGTCCGGGCGATCAATCCCGAGGCGGGGTACTTCGGGGTGGCCCCGGGGACCTCGGAGAAATCCAACCCCAACGCGATGGCCACCATCCGGGCGAACTCCATCTTCACGAACGTGGCCCTCACCCCGGACGGGGACGTCTGGTGGGAGGGGATGACCAAGACTCCGCCCGAAGGCCTCATCGACTGGCAGGGCAAACCCTGGGATCCGGCCTCCGGGAAGCCCGCGGCCCATCCCAACGCCCGGTTCACGGCCCCGGCCCGGCAGTGCCCCTCCATCGACCCGGACTGGGAGAACCCTGCGGGGGTGCCGATCAAGGCCATCGTCTTCGGCGGACGACGCTCCACCCTCTTCCCCCTGGTCTACCAGGCCTTCAACTGGATGTACGGGGTCTACCTGGCGGCCACCCTGGGCTCCGAGACCACCGCGGCGGCTTCCAGCGCCGTCGGACTCATCCGACGGGACCCCTTCGCCATGCTTCCCTTCTGCGGGTACCACATGGCGGCGTACTTCAACTACTGGCTCCGCTTCGGACGGATGATCAAGAGCCCGCCCCGGATCTTCGGGGTCAACTGGTTCCGCAAGGACAAGGACGGCAACTTCCTCTGGCCCGGATTCGGGGAGAACATCCGGGTGCTCAAGTGGATCGTGGAGCGGGCGAACAACCACGGCAAGGGCGTGGAGAGCCCCCTGGGATGGATGCCCCGGTACGAGGATCTCAGCTGGAAGGGCATGGAGGACTTCGGGGAAACCCGGTTCAAGGAGCTCATGTCCGTGGACCGGGACCAGTGGGTCGGGGAACTTTTGTCCCACGAGGAGCTCTTCACCAAATTGTACGACCGCTTGCCCAAGGAGCTCATCTTCATCCGGGAGCTCACCCTCTCGGCCATCTGGAGGTCTCCGGAACACTGGGAATTCAACGAGGCCCCCCTCGAGCCCACCGAGGATTAGGAGGAGGAGACGGTGGACGGCTGCGTGTTCTGCGGCCCCGCCCGGGCCGGGGCCTTCCTCGAGAACGAGGGAGCCCTGGCCCTCTGGGACGCCCTGCCGGTGACCCGATTCCACGCCCTGGTGATCCCCAAGCGTCACGCGGTGGATTACTTCGACCTGTCGCGGGAGGACCTGTTGGCCTGCGATGACCTCATCCGGAAAATCCGCGAGAAGGTCCTGGAGCTGGACCCCTCCGTGGAGGGCTTCAACATCGGCGTCAACGCGGGCCGGGCGGCGGGCCAGACCGTCTTCCACTGCCACTTCCACGTGATACCCCGCAGGGTCGGGGACACCGAGCATCCCAGGGGCGGAGTGCGGCGCGTGCTGGGCCGACGCTCGGGCGGGAAGGACTAGAGCGTGGCCGCAGCGCCGTTTCCCGGGATCCTCGCGGCCCTGACCGCCGCGGCCGCGGCCTTCCTGGTCTCGGCCCTCTGGTTCCATGCCCGCCTCCGGCGCCTTCGCCGGAACCTGCAGGTCCGGGAATCCGAGCTGGTCGACCTGAGCGAGCGGCTTCGGCGGCACTCCGAGCACCTCCGGCTGGTGATCGACACCATGCCCGCCTACATCTACGCCAAGGACGACTCGGGGCACTTCATCCTGGTGAACCGCCTGTTCGCCCGGATCTTCGGGGCGGCGCCCGAGGAAGTCGTGGGAAAGACGAATGAAGACTACGGCGCGACCCCGGAGGAGACCGCCCGGTTCATCGAGGAGGACCGGGAGATCCTGCGCACCGGGAAACCGTTGTTCGTTCCGGAGGAGCGGGCCCCCCGTCCCGACGGAAGCCCGGGGTGGTTCCAGACCACCAAGATCCCCTATCGGCACCCGGACTGGGAGAAACCCGCCATCCTCGGGGTCTCCGTGGACATCACGGAGAGCAAGGAGCAGGCCGAGGTCCTGCGACGCATGGCCCAGCACGACGCCCTGACGGGACTCCCCAATCGGGCTCTTTTCTCGGAGCTCCTAGGAAAGGCCCTGGCCGTCACCCGGAGAGAGAAGAACAAGCTGGCCCTCCTTTACATCGACCTGGACGACTTCAAGCCCGTGAACGACAGCTACGGACATGCCGCCGGAGATACGGTGCTGCGCGAGACCGCCCGCCGCCTCGAACGGACGCTCCGGGAATCCGACGGTGCGGGACGGATCGGGGGGGACGAGTTCACCGCCTTCGCCCTGGGGATCGGCCGGACGGAGGACGCGGACGCGGTGGCCGCCAAGGTGCGGGCCGCGATCGCGGCGCCCGTCGACGTCGGGGACGCCGAGATCTCCGTCACCGCCAGCGTCGGGGCCGCGGTCTACCCGGACGACGGAACCGACGAGGAGAGCCTCCTGCGGAAGGCCGACGAAGCCATGTACCGGGAAAAGCAGGAGCGCTCCCGGAAGAGGAAACCCGAGGGCTGAGCCCTCCGGACGGGGTTCTCGGCCGGAATGCGCGCCGGTTCGATGGATATTCGCCGTCCTGTGGATTAGAATACGGAATGCGGGGGGCGTAAACCATGTTCCCACGAAGGGTCCATCTAGTCCTGGCCTTCGGCTTGGCCGGCGCGCTCCTGGGAGCCCAGACCCTGAGCCTTGTAACCGACGACGTCTATCCCCGGTCGACACCGGACGGCCGAGGCTTCGAGGACCGGATCCTGCGGGAAGCCTTCCGAAGAATCGGGCTGGCCGTCCGGATCACCCCCCTGCCCTCGGAGAGGGCGGTACTCAACGTGAACCAGGGGATCGACGACGGACTCTATGTCAAGGTGGCCGGAGTCGAGTCCGGGTACCCCAATCTCGTCATGGTGCCCGAATCCGTGTGTGACTACGAATTCGCGGCCTTCGGACGGGATCCCTCCATGAAGATCTCCGGATATCCGAGCCTGGCAACCTACAGCGTCGCCTTCATCCGTGGCTGGAAGAACCCCGAGGCGGCCACCGCGAGCATGAAGACCGTGACCCGGGTCAAGGACGACCAGGCCCTCTTCGAGATGCTCCTCCACGGTCGGGTGGACATCATCGTGTATGAGGCCCTGCAGGGCCGGGTGTGGATCCGGGACCGCGGACTCGAAGGGGTCTACCAACTCGGCCCGCCCCTGGCGACCACGGAGATGTTCCTCTACCTGAACGCCCGGCACCGGGACCTGGTCCCCCGACTGGCGTCCGCCCTCAAGTCCATGAAGGCGGACGGGACCTGGCGTCGGATCGTGGATTCCGTCCTGGGCGGTCTCTGATACCATGGCCGGCCGTATCGGTTCCCGGGCGTTCCGGAGGATGCTCCTGGCCTGCCTCGTACTCGTGGCCGCCGCGGCCACCTTGCAGTACTTCTGGTATTACCGAAGGCGGACACAATCCGCGATCGAGGAGATTGAGCGTCTCCGGTCCGCCCAGACCCCGGCCTTGCTCTCGGCCCTGTGGAGTTCCGACACCGACCAGCTCCGGATCCTGGTGGACGGGATGGCCCTGTTCCCCTACGTCAACTTCGTGTCGGTGACGGACCAGGAGGGCCGGATCTTCTTCTCCGGCGGCATGAAGCCCGAGAGCCGGTCCGAACGCTTTCCCCTGCTCTACCCCTACGGAGGACGGGAGATTCCCCTGGGGATCCTGGAAGTCCAGGTCGACCTGGGCAAGCTCGTCGGGGACCTTCGGGCGGAGATCCTCCGGTCCCTGGCCGTGCAGGCTTCCCTGATGATCCTGGCCTCCCTCCTGGTCTTCCTGCTCTTCGAGAGGATGGTCACCCGACGGCTCGAACGGATTGCGGCCCACGTACGGGGCTTCGTTCCCGGACGGGTCCGGGAACCCCTTCGCCTGAACGCGAGACCCCGGGGGGACGAGCTGGAGACCTTGACGGACGCCTTCAACGCCATGGAACGCGGCGTGGCGGAGGCCCGGGCCGACGAGGTGCGTGCGATGGAGGAGCTCCGGGAAAGCGAGGAGGCCGTCCGCCGATCCCTCCGGGAAAAGGAGATCCTACTCCAGGAGGTCTACCACCGGACCAAGAACAACATGCAGGTGATCGCCTCCCTGCTGGACATGCAGGCCTTGATATCCGAGGACGAGGGAACCCGGGATGTGATGAAGGAGATGGTGGGCCGGATCAAGTCCATGGCCCTTGTCCACCAGAAGCTGTACGAGTCCAAGGATCTGTCCCGCATCGACCTGGGCGAGTACGTCGAGGACCTCGTCGGCGGAATCCGCGACGGCGTCCTGGACACCCGGAAGGTTCTCGATTTACGCGTGGAGGTGGAGGGAGGCATCGTGTGCCTCCTGGATACCGCCATCCCCTGCGGACTGGCCTTGAACGAACTCGTCGTGAACGCCGTCAAGCACGCCTTCCCGGCGGGTCGGGCGGGAGCCGTGCGGGTCGGGCTCGCCCGGGGGGAGGGAGGCCGGATCGAACTCCGGGTAGTCGACGACGGAAGGGGTCTTCCCCCCGGCTTCGACCTGGATCGGGACGCGCGTCTCGGGCTCCGCACGGTGGTTTCCCTGATCGAGTACCAGCTTCGCGGGAAGGTCGAGTTCAAGTCCGGGCCGGGCACCGAATGGGTCGTATCCTTTCGGGACGGTCTGTACGAGGCGCGGGTCTAGGCGGGGGAGCGGCGCTCACCCTCGATCCGGTCGATCAGGGCGAACAGCTCCTCCGAGGAAATCGGCTTGGACAGGAAGCCCGAGAGTCCCGCCTCCTCGCAGAGCCTGCGGATCTCCTCCTCGTCGGACTTGCCGGAGACGAGGATCGCCCGGATCCCCGGCCGCTCCGACTTCAACGCCTTCAGGAAGGCATCCCCCGAAAGGCCGGGCATCAGCCAGTCGGACAGCACCAGGACGACCTTGACACCCTCGGCCTCGAACCTCTCGAGGACGACCCGGGCTTCCTCCGCGCCGGCCGCCCGCCCGTACCGATAGCGGTCCCCGTACCTCCGCTGGAGCAGCATGACCAGGTGCATCAAGATGATGCCCTCGTCATCGACGCAGAGGATCGCCTCGGGGGCGGATGTCGGGACCATGTCGGCGCTCTCCTCTATCCGGTTTCCGTCGAAGTATCGGGGGACCGCATTCCCGCGTCAAGGAGCTACCCGCGGGTCCCCGGAGCGCTCGCAACCGTCGGGCCGCGAAGCGGCCGCAGGCCGATCCGGGAACCTCGGCGAACGCGGAGCGCTCGCCGCCGTCGGGCCGCGAAGCGGCCCGACGCGCTTGCAGGAATCCCGAAGGGGGAGTATGCTCGACCCATACCGACCTGGAAAGGAGGCCGACATGCGGATCGCATACGGCGCCCCGATCCATGCCGCGCGGTCCCGGGCTTGATTCCCGGAGCCGCTTCCAGATATTCGGGCCGCCCCGGCGCCGCAAGGCCGAAGGACGGCCCGATCCTTTTCCGGGGCTCCGGTCCGGGCCGAGGGTACTCGGGCCGCGTCGGCCCGGGGGATCGCCCGCCTTGCCCGCCCGGACCTTTCCCTAGGTCGCGGCCGCCAGGGCCCGCTCCGCCGCCGCGGCCGCGC
This sequence comes from uncultured Spirochaetota bacterium, assembly GCA_937873275.1. Classification (GTDB taxonomy): domain Bacteria; phylum Spirochaetota; class Spirochaetia; order Treponematales; family UBA12059; genus JAAYUR01. The sequence continues at coordinate 15,235 of CALMRC010000156.1, read as the reverse complement.
TCCAGAGACGGGCTTCCCCGCCCGGCCGGGCCAGCAGGTACAGGCCGATCGGGAGCCCGGACACGGTGCCCATGGGCACCGTGATCCCCGGGTAGCCCGCCGCGGCCCCGGGGGGCGTCGGGGTGCCGGTGTACCGGTCGCCGTTCACGGGATCGATCACCCAGGCGGGGCCGTTGGCGGGACAGATCGCCGCGTCGATTCCCGGATCCTCGAACCAGGGATCGATCCCCCGCCTCCGGGCACGGTCGTCCACCTCGGCCTTGGCCCGGAGGTAGGCCTCCTCCGACGGGGCGGCGGGGGAGAGGATCCGGTCCCAGATCTCCTGGCCGAAGGGACCCAGGACGGCGTCCGCCCGTTCCAGGTTGGCCCGCCGGAGGTCCTCCAGGGTCCGGAAGGGGCTCCGGGGGCGGCGCTCCGCCAGGTACCGGGCCAGGGCCCGGGGGAACTCGTAGTCCAGGATCGTCTCCTCCGCGGCTTCGATCCGGTCCGGGTCGGCAAGGGGCGGCAGGTCGACCAGGCGGAACCCGGCCCCGGCCAGGCGCTCCCGGGCCCGAAGCCATAGGGCGGCTACCCGGGGGTGGATGTCCTTGCCGGGATCGAAGACCCCCAGGCGGAGCTCCCCCGCCGGGATGCGTTCCGGCCGGGGCCGGACCCCCGAGGCCGCGTCCGTCCGCCCCTCCAGGACCTCCTGGAGACGGAAAGCGTCCTCCACGGTGAGGGCGATGGGTCCGGCGGTATCCTGGCTGGGGGAGATGGGGACGATTCCCTCCCCGGGGACCGTCCCGACGGCGGGCCGGAAGCCAACGAGCCCCTGGGTCGCCGCGGGGCAGAGGATGGATCCGTCCGTCTCGGTCCCGACCGCGCACAGGGCCAGGCCCGCACGCACCGCGGATGCGGATCCCGAGGAGGAACCGCAGGGGGTCCGGGTCCGGTCCACGGGATTCAAGGTCTGGCCCCCCGCGGAGCTCCAACCCGAGGTGGAGCGGGTGGAACGGTAGTTGGCCCACTCGCTCAGGTTGGCCTTCCCGACGATCAGGGCCCCCGCGCTCCGCAGGCGGGTCACCACCGGGGCGTCCGACTCCACCGGTACGCCCTCCAACAGGACGCTCCCGGCCGTGCAGCCCAGGTCGACCGTGTCGATGTTGTCCTTGACCGCCACGGGCACCCCGAGGAGGGCCGGGAGATCCTCCGGCCTCCGCGGCGCCGGGAGGCTCCCGAGCAGGGCGTCCAGGGCCCGGGCGTCCTCCGCCAGCCGGGGATTCGGCCGGAGGAGGCTCCGCAGACCGCCCTCCCCCCGGTCCTCGCGCTCGATCCGCTCCGCCCGGGCGCGGGCCGCGGCTTCCACGGTCAGTGCACCGGACAGGTATCGGTCCAGCAGTTCCGGAACGGTCATTGCGGCGGGTACTAGTAGATCAATCTCAGCACCGCACCACGGCCGCTCTTCTTGGAGCATACGTAGAAACCGTCGGTCTTGGAGGTCCGGATGGTCAATTCGAAATTCCCCTTCTCGGGCAGCCGGGAGGGGTCGAGCCTCACCTGGAGCCAGCTGTTCCGGGCCAGCTTGGACACCGACGCGATCGGGGAACCGGCCAGGGCCACCTCGAACCCGTCGTTCGAATCGGCCCAGTCGATGTCGGCGATGTTGAGGATGAGGAAGGCCTCCCTCGGCCGGGGTACTCCCTCGAAGACGAGCACCGCCTGGCCCTTCGACTCGTCCCCGTCGACCACGTAGAACCGCTCGCTCTGCAACGCGTCGGCCTTCTCGGTCACGTTCCGGTCGGATATCACGGGCGCGAACACGACGTTTCCGCCCCCGGAATCCTGGGCGGCCGAGAACGACGCGCAGAGAACAAGAAGGACAAAGAACACGACGAACCGGGAGGGATGAGGACGATGGTCGGTCATGGCGAAGGATCTCCTCGGATGTTCCACGGGATTCCCTGATTCTCGACGGGGCCGAGCGCACTTGTCAAGGGAAGGGATCCGGCGGCCCCCGGCCGGGCTGTCAACCGGGCCCCGTCCTGGGTATATTTATGGGGAGCGGCCCGACAGCCGCGTCCAGCACATCAGCCGTGACTACGGAGGTATCCATGTCCGACAGCATGACCCGCGCCCGGTTCGGGGACCTCACCCTGGAGCGGAACATCCTGCGCAACTCCTTCGTCTGGATGACCCTCGGCCTGGCCTTCACCGGCATCGTGGCCTGGGGGGTGTCCAACAGCCCGGGACTCCTGCGGGCCCTGGTCCTGAACCGTTTCCTGTTCTACGGACTCGTCTTCGGCCAGCTCGGGGCGGTCTGGTTCCTGGCATCCCGGGTCCTCAAGATGAGCCCCGCCGCCGCGGCCGCGACCTTCGTCGGCTACTCCGGGCTCACCGGGGTGACGGTCTCGGTGATCTTCCTGGTCTACACCGCCGGGTCCATCGCCTCGGTCTTCTTCATCACCGCGGGGATGTTCGCTTCGCTGGCCTTCCTGGGCTACGTGACGAAGATCGACCTGACCCGGATGGGCTCCTACCTGGCCATGGGGGTCATCGGCCTCGTGATCGCCTCGGTGGTGAACATCTTCCTGCGCTCCGACGGCCTCGGGTGGATCGTGTCCCTGGCGGGCGTGGCCATCTTCTCCGGCCTGACCGCCTACGACGTCCAGAAGATCAAGGCCCTATCCGCCCGCTTCGGCTCCGAGGTGGACGAGGGGAACTACCTGCGCCTCTCGATCTACGGGGCGCTCCAGCTCTACCTGGACTTCATCAACCTCTTCCTGCACCTGCTTAGGCTCACGGGCCGCAGGAGGTAGGTCTGTCCGGGGAGGGACACCTTTTTTAAAGGTTTCCCTCCCCGGCCCCCATCCTTCCAAAGGGATCCGCCCCGTCCGGATTCCGCCGCCCTCAATCCGGCCGCGGGGGCGGCGCGTTTTTTAAGGCCGCCCGGGCCTTCCGCCAGTCCGGCAGGACCCGGTCCAGGATGCCGTGGAACCGGGCGTTGTGGTTCCGCTCGATCAGGTGGGCCAGCTCGTGGGCCACCACGTACTCCAGGCACTCGAGGGGCCGCGTCGCAAGCTCCAGGTTGAGCCAGATCCGCCGGGCCCGGATGTTGCAGGTACCCCAGCGGGTCTTCATGCGCTTGATGCCCCACTCCGCGGCCCGGACGCCCAGGGCCGCCTCCCACTTGGCCAGCAGGGCGGGGATCTCCTCCTTGAGCCGGTCCCGATACCACTCGTCCAGGATCTTCCGCCGCCGCTCCCCGTCCGCCCCGGGGGGCGCATAGAGCTCCAGGGTGTCCGGGTCCACGAGCCGGGCCCCGATCCCCCGGCCCCTCTCCCGGACCGAAAGACGGAACGGCCGTCCGAGCCAGAAGACCGTGTCCCCGCTCTCCATCCCCGGGGCGGCGCGGGGCTCCCGGGCCCGGACGGCCTCCCGGTGGCGTCGAATCCAGGGAAGTTTATCCGAAAGGAAGGCCCGGATCGCGGACTCGGGCAGGAGCAGGGGCGCGGTGGCCAGGACACGGCCGTCCGGGGGCCGGATCACGACGCGCAGGGTCCGCACGGGCCTGCGCCGGAGGGTCACCTCCAGGTCATCCACGAGAATCATGGTTTCCTGGTATGTCTTCACGGGGCGGCCGAGGGACGGTACCGGGCCAGGAAGGTCTCCACGAGCTCTCGCCGGAGGGCCTCGCCGCCCGCCGGCACGAATCCGCCCCCGTAGACCGCGGGCCAGGTGTACGCGCCGCCGAGCAGGGCCCGGAACACCGCGGCCGCGAGATCGGGCTCCGGCGCGTGCAGCCTCCCCGCCCGGTCGGCCGCCCGGATCCAGTCCGCCAGGGGATCCCCCGACCCGGGATCGCGGGCGACCGCGGAGCGGGCCAGCTCGGGGGACGATACGAAGGCCGCCACGAGGAGGCGGATCATCCCCATCCACCGTTCGTTCCGGACCACCTCGATCTCGGCGTCCGCGAACCGCAGGAGCTGGACCTCGATCGGGACGGCCGGGTCGTACTCGAAGCGCTTGAACTCGCGCATCTCCCGGGCGAAGCGTCCGGCGATCTGGCGGAGGAGGTCGTCCTTGCTCGGAAAGTAGTTGTACACGGTCCGCTTGGACGCGTCGGCCTCCCGGGCGACCAGGTCCATGCTGGACGCCTCGTATCCTCCCCGCGAGAAGACCCGGATGGCGGCCTCCAGGATGGATTCCCGTTTCTTCTCCGAGGGGCCCCGCCGGCCCGGCGAGCGGCTCCCGTTCATGTCGATCGCTCCATGTCGACACCATACCATGTCGTCCGAAGCTTCACAATTCCGGATTGACAATTATTAAACTACACCGTATAGTTTACTTTATACCGATCAACCATCCGGTATGAAGGAGCGAGGCATGGACTACGATTCGAAGGCGGCCCGCCGGGCGGGGCTATTCTACCTGGCGGCCGCGGTTTTCTACATCTTCGGGATGATGTACGTGGAGGGGCGGGTCGCCGGAGACGATGCGACGATGCTCCGGAAGATCGCGGAAACGGGGGGCCTCTACCGGCTCGGCTTCCTGGGCGCCCTGCTCGGGCACGTCTGCCTCCTGGCCACGGCCGCGGCGCTGTACGAGCTGTTCTCCCCCGTCGACGCGGGATGGGCGCGGCTCCTGGTCATCTTCGTCGTCGCGGGGGTATCGATCGCCTTCCTGAACCGCGCCCACCAGCTCGTCGTGGAGCGCCTGGCCGCCGGGGCCTACGCGGGCCTCCCGGAGGCCGGCGGGGAATGGATCGCGCCGCTCTTCATCGACTTGTTCAAGGACGGAGAGAAGCTCGCGGGCATGTTCTGGGGGCTCTGGCTCCTCCCCGCCGGCGTCCTGGTCCTCAAGTCGGGGTTCGCGCCGAAGCCGCTGGGTGCCGTGCTGATCGCCGCGTGCGCCTTCTACGAGATCACGTTCTTCGAGTACTTCCTCCTATCCCCGCCCCCCGCGGCCCTGGTCGTCCCTCTGGCCGTCGCGCACACGGCGGATACCGTCGCCAAGGTGGCCGCCGAGCTCGGCTTCATCGCCTGGCTACTGGCCGCGGGATTCCGGCGGCGGGCCGGACTGTCCCCGATCGCCCGAACCCGGGAGGCCGTATGATCCATCGCGCCGGGCGAACACCGAACCTCGCGCGGACCCGCGCCGCGGCCGCGCTCCTCCTAGCCTTCGCCTCCGGTTCCTTCGCCCAGACCGGCGGGGCCTCCCCGGGCGCGGCCGCGCCGGCTTCCACTCCCCTGTCCTTCGAACTCGCGGACCAGGAGTTCCCGATCGCCTCCTACAACGGGATCGCGGCGGGCGACATCGACGGGGACGGAGACTTGGACGTGATTCTCTCCACGAACGACCGCGCCTGTTCGATCTGGGCGAACGACGGGACAGGAAAGTTCTCGGAGCTGCCCTCGAAGCTCCCCCCGGCGAGCGCGGTCGCCCTCGGCGACGCGGACGGGGACGGGGACCTCGACCTGGCCGCGGCGGAAGCGGACCGCGTGAGTATCTGGCGCAACGACGGGCACGGCCGCTTCCGCAAGGGACCGGCCCTCGCGACTCCCGAATGCTCCGCCCTGGCCTGGAGCGACCTGGACGGGGACGGAGACCTGGACCTCTTCGCGGCGAACTGGTCGGCCCACCCCGACCAGGTGTTCCTCAACGGCGGCCGCGGCAGGTTCACGGACTCGGGACAGCGGCTCGGCCGCGCCGCCGGTAGCCGGGTATCCGTCGGGGACGTCGACGGGGACGGCGATCCGGACGTCGTCGTCGCCAACAACGGGGAGGAGGCGCTCAACGCCGCGGAGCTCTGGCTCAACGACGGGAAAGGGTTCTTCCGGAAGATCGACGGGGCCTTCGCCCCCTCGAACGCCTACGAAGTCGCGCTCGCGGACCTGGACGGGGACGGGGACCTGGACGCCTTCGTCGCCAACTCGAGCCACGGGGGCGCCGCCCCGGCGGACAAGGTCCGGCTGAACGACGGATCGGGGGCGTTCACGGACAGCGGCCAATCCCTCGGGAGCCTGTACAGCATGTGCGCGGCCGCGGCGGACTTCGACGGGGACGGCGACCTCGACGTGTTCACCGGAAGCTGGCGGGCCCCGCCGCGGTTCTGGATCAACGACGGGACGGGGAACCTCTCCGACAGCGGGCTCCGCCTGGCCTCCCCGAACATCCAGGCCGCGGCCTGCGGGGACTTCGACGGCGACGGGGCTCCCGACGTGTTCGCGGCCACGAACAACTGGCCGGGCGGCGACGGGCGCCCCCGCCTCTGGCTCAACCGGACGCGGCCGGCACGGTAGCCGGGGAATCCGGATCCCGAGCGCCCGGGGGCTCCCCCCGGGCCTAGATGCCGAGCTCCCGCATCGCTTCGGAGACCCGGAGGGCCCGATCCTCGAGGCCCCGGCCGTCCGGGGGCCCGAGCTCCAGCTCCCGGTCGATCCGGCCGTCCCGCAGGAAGAGCACGCGCCCCGCCCGGGCCGCCACCGCGGCGTCGTGGGTCACCAGGAGGACCGCGGTCCCCGCGGCGTTGACCTCCGAGAGGATGTCCAGGATCTCCCGGGCGGAGGCGGAGTTGAGGGCCCCCGTCGGCTCGTCCCCGAAGAGGACGGCGGGATCCCGCAGCAGGGCCCGGCAGATGCCCGCCCGCTGGAGCTGGCCTCCCGAGACCTGGGAGACCGAGCGTCGTTCCAGCCCCGCGATCCCGGTCCGACGCATGAGGTCCCGCGCCTTCTCGACGTGCCGGTCGGTGCCGCGCCGGTCGTCCCGGACCGCGGGGAGGATGATGTTGTCCAGCAGGTCGAGGTTCCCCAGGAGGGTGGGCTGCTGGAAGACGAAGCCCATGCGCCTGCGGCGCAGGTCCGCGAGGTCGTCGTCCCGCATGCCCGAGAGGTCGCGCCCCTCGAAAAGGATCCGCCCGCCGTCGACCCGATCCATGCCGCTCAGGGAGTACAGGAGGGTCGTCTTTCCGGATCCCGAGGGACCCATGATCGAGACGAACTCGCCCGGCCGGATCTCCACGGAGACCCCGTCCAGGACGTTCCGGCGCTCGGCCCCGTCGCCGAAGGACTTCACGATACGTTCGCCGCTCAGGATGGTGTTCATGGCTACTCCCGGATGGTCTGGGCTACGTCGATCCGGCCGGCTCCCGCCGCCCCGGCCGCCGTCGCCGCGAGGGCGGAGATCGCGACGGCGAGGGGGATCAAGAGGTAGGCCGAAAGGGGGTCGGCGGCGAACTCGAAGGAGGCGGCGCCGAACAGGGATATGAGGGCCCCGGCGAGGGACTCGCCGAGGGTGTTCGCCAGGAGGGATCCCGCCAGGACCCCGGCCCCCGCCACGAGGGCGGACCGGGCCAGGTACTGCCGGGTCAGGTCCGAGTTCCGGAAGCCCAGGGCCCGCAGGGCCGCGATGGAGACACGGTCCCGGGCCACGAGCATCCGGACGAAAAGCAGGGTAATCAGGGCAGCCAGAACCAGGGCTACCGCGAGGGATATGCGGGAGGCCGACCCGATCGCCCGGATCGTGGGCCCGAAGGTCTGGGACACGTACTCCTGGAGGCTGGACACCTTGGCGTAGGGGAAGGCGGAGCCGTAGGCTTCGGCCTTCTCCCGGGACCGGGACGGATCCCGGAGCGACGCCTGGACCACAGCCCACAGCACGGGAGATTCCCCGCCCGGGAAGGCGGCCTTCGCGGTCTTCCCGCCGTTCGTGACGTCCGAGTAGAGGCCCGTCACGGTCAGGTCCCTCCACCCTCCGCCCGCGGCCGTCGGCAGGCGGTCCCCGACCCGCATCCCGAGGTCCTGGGCGCTCAGCATCGAGAGGGCGATCTCGTCCGGACTCCGGGGTGCCCGGCCCTCGGCGTAGGCCACGGGAAAGACCGAGTGGTCCCCCAGCTCGACCTTGAGGCTCGACTCGGAGCCGTCCTTCCCGCGGACCGGGAAGGCACGGGCCGTCAGGACGACGGACTTCCGGACCTCGGTATCCGCGGCCAGGGCGGCGGCGATGTCCGCGGCCCGTCCGGGGATGTCCCCGACCGCCTGGACGTCCGCCCGGAGGTCGCAGGCCCCGATGCCGAGGTGGGCGCTGAAACCGGGCGCGGAGACGGTGGTGTGGAGGTTCCTCGGAACCACGGCGATGAAGGAGGAGGCGACCAGGACCGCGAGCATCGTCCCGTAGAGCCGCTTGCGCGCCAGGACGTCCAGGACCCCGAGGGCCGCGTTGGCCCCCAGGGGCAGCCCTCCCGCCAGCCGGAGGCGCCCCGGGCGCCGGGCCGTCTCCCGGGGGGCGCCGAACCGGAGGGCTTCGGCCGCGGAAAGCTTCCGGAAACGACCCAGGACCCCCCGGACATAGGCCAGGACGAGGAGGCAGACCAGGACGGCCCCCGCCAATCCCAGGACCGGGGCTCCGGCTGCGCCCCCCTCGCCCATGAAGAGGCGGAGATTGGCCAGGAGGGGGCCCCGAAAGGCGAAGGAGAGGGCCCAGCCCAGGAGGGCCCCCGGGACGGCCAGGACCGCGTATCGGGCCAGGTAGGCCCGGCGGATGTCCGATACCCGGAGGCCGATGGCCTTCATCGCCCCGATTTCCCGGTAGTCCTCCTCGATCTTGGCCAGGAGGGCGAAGCGGACGCAGAGCAGGGCCACCAGGGTCACCAGGAGACCCACGAAGAGCAGGACCACGATGAGCAGGCCGTCGGAGAGGGCGTTCATCATGCGGAAGAGGGGAAAGCCCACCCTCGGACCGTTGGACTCGAGTCCCGCGGCGACGTAGGCCGCCTCGAGGGCTCCCAGGGCGTCGGGGTCCCGGAGCCGGAACTCGATGAGGCTCTCGATGGAGCCGCGGTCCCGGAGGGCGGCGTAATCCGCCGGGCTCACGAGGAAGCGCTTCGAGGAGGAAAGGGCGGAGTTCATCTGGGAATCCCGGACGAAGCCGGCCACCCGGAACTCCCGGCCCAGGATCCGGACCCGGTCGCCGGGCCGGGCGGCGCCGTCCTTGAAGTAGAACACGGGCACGAAAATCTCGCCCTCGGCGGGGCGGGCGACGTTCCCGTCCAAGTCCAGGAGGAAGTCGAAGTCCCGGCCCTGGACCGACAGTCCGTTGTCCTGGACGCTCCCGGCCAGGGTGCGGTCCCCGAACTCGAAGGCCGATCCCTCGACGTTCAGGAACTCGAGGACCTGGAAGGCCTCCACCTCCGGCCGTCCGGCCGCGAAGGCCTGGAGCCTCGGAAGGTCGATCGGGCCCGAGTGCATCTGGAGGAGGTGGGGAGTCGTCGCCCGCTCCAGGAGGGCCGTGAGGGCCCGGGAGAGCTCCGCCCCCAGGGTACCCGCGAGGGAGACCAGGAGGGCGGCGGCCGCCACGAAGAGGAGGGTCGCCAGGGAGGCCAGGCGGCCGCGGCGCAGGTCGTTCCGTAGGATTCTCGCGAACATGTCTACCGTCCGTCCTTTCGGTTCTTTTTCGGGCGATTCCGAGGATCGTCCCCGGCGTCTCCCCCGGTTCCGTCCAACGCGGCCCGCAAGCCCTCGAGACTCGCGGCGTCGAGCCCGAAGAGACGGCCGATGTTGAAGACCAGGGCCCGGAGGCGCCCGGCCCGTTCCGCCCCCGACAGGTCCACGAGCCCCCCGTCGATCACTTCGGTCATGTAGACGACGACGAGCTCCATGCTCTCCTCGGGATAGGGAGTGTCGAATCCCCCCTCCTCGATCCCCTCCCGGACGATGCCGCCCAGGATCGAGGTCATCCCGGCGACGAGACGGCGTTGGACGCGATCATGGAGGGGAAGGTTTCCGGGGTCGTGGAGGTGCTCCATCAAGGTCGGCCCCATGTCCCCGGAGGCCTGGAATGCCCCCAGGACGGCCAGGAGACGCTCCAGGGCCGGCCGGCCCTGGACGGCCGCGGCGGTTTCCCGGGCCGCCGCGAACAGGCGCTCGCAGAGCCGGTCGACCAGGGCATCCATCACCGCGGTCTTCGACTCGAAATGGTAGTACAAGGTCCCCCGGGCGATCCCGGTCCGGTCCAGGATGTCCCCGGTGCTCGTCCCGGCGTATCCCTTCTCCCGGAAGAGGACTTCCGCCGCGTCGAGGATCTCCTGCCGTCGTTCTTCCGCTTCCATCACATCCTCATGACATTATAGACCGACAGTCGGTCGGTTCCGGCATACTATCGATCCCGGTATTCCGTGTCAAGAACCCGAGTGCCGGCGGACCGCGGCTTCCCGCCTCGAACCGCGGACCCTTTGGGTCTTCATGCAGTTTTCGGCGGAGCCGAAAACTGCCAGCTGAACAAGGCGTGAGCCTTGTTCAGCGATCCCCAGACTTGTCGTCACGGATTCTTGAGGTAGATTTTTTGGTCGGGCAACGCGGACTCGCCCTCCAGCCTCGTACGTCCTTGTCCGAGGCTTCCGGACCGGGGTTCTCGCTCTCGAGGCCGTCCATGGCCTCTCGCTCCGGGAATCCTCGACGTCTCGGATTCCCGGAGCCGCTCAAACCCTTCGAGTCCGCGTTGCCCGAGAAGGCATGTCAGAACGCGGCCGCCAAATAAAAAAGCGGTCTCCGTTTCCGAAAACCGCTTCTCGGGCAACGCGGACTCGAACCGCGGACCCCTTGGGTCTTCATGCAGTTTTCGGCGGATCCGAAAACTGCCAGCTGAACAAGGCGTGAGCCTTGTTCAGCGATCCCCAGACTTGTCGTCACGGATTCTTATGGTAGATTTTTCGGTCGGGCAACGCGGACTCGAACCGCGGACCCCAAGTCCCCCAGACTTGTACGCTAACCACCTGCGCTATTGCCCGACCAAAAAATCTATTTATATATCGTCGTGACGACGCTAACCACCTGCGCTATTGCCCGTCGCGCCGTTGGGCGCCCGAAGAATCTAGCATGGACCTTCCTCCAGGGTCAAGGGCGGCGGTCCGGCGGAGGAATCGGGGCGCCGTCGAAACACCGGAAGTAGGATTCCGCGTCCAGGCAGGGGTGGATCCCCGGCCGGGTCAGGGCGAAGTCGTACCGGACGGGATCGTCCGGCCGGAAGCGGCGGAAAGCTTCGGTGGCCTCCAGGGCGGCCGCCAGGTCGTCGGCCCTGCGGGCGAGGAGGCCGAGGCGTCGACAGGCCGCCCCCATGTGGGTGTCCAGGGGCACGACCAGCCGGGCGGTATCCACGCCGGACCAGCCGCCGGGATCGATCGCGTCCTTCCGGACCATCCAGCGAAGGTACAGGAACAGGCGTTTGCAGGCGGAACCCCGACGGGGGCGGGGGAGAAGGTTGTCCCGCCAGGGAGGCTTTCCGGGAGGACGTGTCCACCGGTCTCCCGCGAGGTCCTCCAGGGCGGCGACGAACCGGTCCGCCCCCCGGACGATCGTCGGCTCCGATGGATCGTCCCCGGCCCGGAACAAGGCCTCCAGGGATCCGTGCCGGGCCCGGGCGTTCCGGACCGCGGACAGGAGGGCCGCCAGGTCCTCCCCCCCGAAGAAGCGGTACCGGAAGCCGGACAGGAGGCGGGAAAGATCGGCGTCCTCCAGGGCGGCCAGGGCGGAGGCCGGGGAGGAGCCGAGGGGTGCCAGGACCTCCCGGGCGGCCCGCACGATGAGGGGGGCGGAGCCCAGGGCCAGACAGGCGGCCGCGATCCCCGCGACCTCCCGGTCCCCGGGAGCCGCGTACTCCCGGGTCACCGCGAGAGGATCCGGATCGATCAGCTCCGGCCGGGCCAGCTGGGCGTAGGCGGTTTCCAGGAAGTCGCCCAATTCAGGTGTCCGGCTTCGAGGACGGGGCGTTCGGGAGGAAGCGGGGTCGTATCGGGAAGCGGCCCGGCCGGGCCGGGAGGCGCGGCTCAGGGGGCCAGACCCAGGCGGATGAGCTCCTCCCGGCGGCGGGCCAGGCCGGGGTCGTCGGGCGCCACGGCCAGGGCCTGGCGGAGGTAGAACCGCGCCTTCTGGGCGTCCTTCTGGCGCATGTAGATGTCGTACATGGCCGTGAGGGCTTCCAGGTTCTGCACGTTCTCCACCAGGCTGGAACGCAGGGAGTTCAGGGCCGCCTCCTCGTTGGGCTGGACCAGACTCTGGAGGAAGTAGAGGCTCGAGCGGAACCGGGCGGATCCCTTGTCGATCAGGGCTCGGGCGATGAGGTCCCGGGCGCCGGCCGTGTCCTTGCGGTCGATCAAGGAACGGATGTAGGCGATCCGGGCGTCCTCGGAGTCCGGGGAGGCGGTCCGCCATTCCGTAGCCACCCGGAAGGCCTCGTCGAAACGGCCCGCGGAGCGGTACACCAAGTGCATGGCCGCCCGGTCCCGGTACTCGGGATCCGCGGCCCGGAGCCGATCCAGGGTAGCCAGGGCGGCGGACCAATCCTTTCGCCGGATCTCCTCGGCCAGGAGGATCCGCAGGGCGCCGGAATCCGCGGGGTTCTTTCCCAGTACGCGGCCGGCCATGAGGTAGGCCTCCCCCCGTTCCGCCGCCGTGCCTTGGGCCAGGATGCGGGCCGCCGAGAGGAGGGCTTCCGCGTCATCGGGATAGATCGACAGGAGCTTCCGGAAATACCGGAGGGCCTCGTCCTTGTTGCGGGACCCTTCCCAGGCCACCCGGCCCCGGAGCATGAGGTAGCGCCGGTCCGCGGCGTCCACCTCTCCGTAGGCGTCCAGGAGGGGCGTGGCCTGCCGGTAGTCCCCGGCCCGGACCAGCATGTCCGCCCGGACCAGGAGGATCCGGGAATCCATGGGATCCTCCCGGAGGACCCGCAGGACGAAGGGGCCGGCCTCGTCGTACCGTCCGGAGTCGTAGAGGGCCAGGGCCATCAGTCGCACCCAGCCGAACATCTCCCCGTAGGCCGCCTTGGATGCCGCCAGGATGTCCACGGCCTCCTTCGGCCGGTCCAGGGCGATGAGGGTGCGGGCGGCGCCGAACAGGGCGGGATAGCAGTCCGGGGCGGACACGAAGGCCGAGACGTAGCGGTCCCGGGCGGCGTCGGCGTTGCCGGACCGCTCGGCCAGGAGGCCCCGGAGGTGCTCGGCCAGGGGCGATTCCAGCCGGGACTGGGCGAAAAGGTCCAGGGCCAGGGAGGCCGCCCGGGACGTCTCCTTGGAGTCCCCCCGGAAGAGGGCCGACGCCAGGGCCAGGAGCTCGAGGGGGTCCGCCCCTTCCCGGGGCGTGCCGATGCGGCCGGTCCGGGCGTCCGCGAAGGCCCGTGCCCAGGGGTGTCCCGGAGGCGGCTCCGGCGCCAGGGGCGCGGTGCCGAGCTTGTCCGGGTAGGCCAGGCGGCCCAGCTCCACGGCGTACCACCGGTACAGGACGATTTCCGAGGGTGCCAGGGCCTTCGAGGATTCGGCCACGGTCCGGGCCTGCTCCAGGGATTCGGGGGTTCCCCGGGCCAGCCGGGCCTCCACCTCCGCCTTGACCGCCGCGGATTCGTCGGAGCGGCCCTGCATGGTCAAGGCCGTCCCGGCGTCCGGGGGCGGAGGCGTCGACACGCAGGCGGCGAGCAGGAGGGACGCCCAGACCGCCGCCGCGGGCCGGCGGAGGAGGGCTTTCATCGCGTTTCCTTGCCCGAGGTCCGGGCGAACCGCGTCCGGTTGTAGAAATAGAGGACCAGGAGAACCATCCCGGCGGCTATGAAGAACACGGGCCACCATTCCGCGAAGAAGCGGCGGAAGGAGAATCGGATCACGTCGAAGGAGAATAGGGAGAAGAAGGCGCCCAGGACCACGAAGGAGAAGGCCGGGACGAGGTAGGCCGCCCGGGGCCTGCGGTATCGGCGCCACCCCGGGGCCAGGCTGGAGAGCCCCAGGACGATCATGAACAGCGGCCAGTACCAGGACAGGGGCCACTCCAGGAAGCCCCGGATGATCAGGAGGATCGAGGACAGGACGAAGGCCGTCCCGAAGAAGAGCCAGGCCGACGCCAGGGACCGGGTGGCGCCCAGGTAGAGGATGACGCTGCCCACGGCGGCGATTCCCATGGGCCAGAGCCGGGAGGGGCCGGGCATGGCCCCGGTCGTCAGGAACAGGAGGGCGGTGCCGCCCAGGACTAGAACGATCGCGAGGGCGAAGATGGAATCTTTCGGGGGCCGGGGACCGCTCATGTATAGGAGTATAGCCATGCCGCCCGTTCTTGCCAACGCCGGGACCGTCGTGCTAGGCTTTTTTCATGATCCCCCGCTCCGCCGCGGCGGCCTGCGCGGCCGCCGTCCTGCTCCTGGCCGCCTGCGGCGGCGTCCGGACATCCGATCCGAGAACGGATCCCGCCGTCGCCGAGGACGACCGGACGTCCCGGGAACTCAAGGAACTCTTCACGCTCCTCGAGGATCCCGGGATCCGGGGCGAGGAGCGCTTCGCCGTCGTCCAGACCATCGCCGACGCCTATCTCCGGACCAAGGACTACGGCCGCCTGGTACCCTTCCTGACCGGGGTCGTGGAGCGGGACGCATCGGATCCCTACGCGGCCCACTACCTCTTCACGGTGGCCTACGCCTATCTCCAGAGCGGGGCCCGGGAGGTCGCGGAGCTCTACTTCGACCGGATCGTGAAGAACCACCCGGACCTCATCCTCAAGGGCGAATCTATCCACAAGATGTGCCTGGAACGGCTCCTGGAGCTCTCGTCCTCCCCGATGCGCCGGATCGACTACCGGCGGGAGCTCATCGCCCGGTTCCCGGATTCCATCGACCTGGGGGCGTCCTGGTTCCTCCTGGGCAAGGAGTACGAACGGGTCGGGGACTGGGACGCGGCCCTGGCGGCCTACCAGAAATACCTGCCCCATTTCGGCTCCTCCATCCCCGGCTACCCCGACGCCTTCCAGTACGCCCGGACCCTCATCGAGTTCGCCAATTCCCCCAAGGACTGGACCTATGAAAGTCTGGACGACCTGGTGGGCCGGGTCCAGGCCGCCCTGGCCCAGGGAAGCCCCCGCACCCTCCAGCGGCTCCGGGCCAAGGTGGGATTCTTCGCCATGTCCTGGCAGCAGGATCAGACGGAGGGGAACAGCCAGGTCCTCTTCGACTTCTCGGAGTTCATGACGGGCAGCCGGATCTTCGCGGCCCCCGCCCTGGACCCCGGCTCCAACGCCCGGGAGGCCTTCCTCCGGACCTGGGGATGGTCCGAGCGCATCGCGACCTGGTACCTCTACTTCCGGAAAATCAACTTCCCCTCGGACCCCGAGATCCACGGCCGGTGGGAATGGGCGGGCATCTATTTCGGGGAGAAGCTGAATTGACCCGGCCGGCGGCGCTCCGCGCCCTGCGGACGACGGCCGCCGTCCTCGTCCCGGTCGCCCGGGCCGCC
>CALMRC010000155.1 GCA_937873275.1 uncultured Spirochaetota bacterium | reverse complement strand
CCGAGGCCATGTCCGCCGGGTGCTCCGCAAAGGCGGCGGAGCTCGCGGGGACCGCCCCGGGAGCGGCCCCTCCCCCCGCGGGTCTGGCCGCCGTGGACGGGGCGGTGCTTAAGTCCCGATCCCCCTCCTGCGGCATGAAGGACGTGAAGATCTACCGCTCCCTCGAGCCCGGGGCCATGGCGGACACGGGAGCCGGCCTCTTCGGGGCCGCGGTCCTCTCCGCCCTGGACGGGGCGCCCGTCGAGGACGAGGGACGTCTCAAGAATTACACGATCCGGGAGCATTTCCTGGCCGGCCTCTTCGCCCGGGCACGGTTCCGGTCCGTCGCGGAATCGGGGGGCCCCCGGGAACTCTCGGAGTACCAGGCCCGGCACAAGCTCCTCTTCCTGGCGGTCAACCAGGCGTCCATGCGGCGCCTGGGGCGGATCGCAGCGAACCTGGAGAAGCGGCCCTTCCCGGAGGTTCTGTCGGCGTACCGGGAGGAGCTGGGCGCGATGTTCCAGAATCCGGCCAAGCCCGGGGGAATCATCAACACGGCCCTGCACGCCTTCGGGGGCTTTTCGGACCGCCTTTCGCCGTTGGAGCGGAAATACTTCCTGGACGCCGTCGAGGAGTACCGGGACGAGCGGATCCCGGCCTCCGCCCTCCTCGCCCTGCTCAAGTCCTGGGCCGTCCGCTTCGAGGTGCGGTACCTCCTGGACCAGGTCTTCCTGGACCCCTTCCCCAAGGAACTGGTGGAGATCACGGATTCCGGCAAGGGCCGGGACCGCTAGGGACCGGGATCGCCGGGCGGCCCGGAGCGCGAAAGCCGCCGCGTCTTCCGGGCCCCGCCTCAGGATTCCCAGAGGAAGACGGACGCCCGCTTCCCAAGGACGGTCCAGGTCCGGGCCCGGGAAGCCCGACGCCCCGCGAAGCCCGCGCAGACGTGGAGGGGCAGGAGGTGCTCCTCCCGGGGGTGGCAGTACCGGGCATGGGGCGCCCGTTCCCAGCCCTCGAGACGGGATTCCGCCTCCGGCCAGGGCAGGTCCCCGGAATCGCAGGTATCCCCGAGCCAGGCCTGGAACGCCTCGTTCCGGGGATCCGGGTCCCCGGCATCCCCCCGGAAGAACTCGCGCATGTTGTGGAAGGAGAAGCCCGAACCGAGGACCAGGAGGTCCTCCCCCTCCAGGGCGGACAGGGCCCGGCCCAGCCGGAGGTGGATCCCGGGATCCAGGCCGCGCACCAGGGAGACCTGGACGCAGGGGACGTCCGCCTCGGGGTACATCAGGGCCAGGGGCACGAAGACCCCGTGGTCGAGCCCCCGCTCCCCCTCGGCACGGGCGGGGATTCCCCCGGCGGCCAGCGCCTCGAGGACCCGGCGGGCCAGGGCGGAATCCCCGGGCGCGGGATACCGGATGCGGTAGGCCTCCTCGGGAAAGCCGTAGTAGTCGTGCAGGAGCCCCGGCGCCGGCCCGGAGGTGACCCGGACCTCGGCCTCCTCCCAGTGGGCGCTGACCACCAGGATCGCGGCGGGCCGCCCGAGTTCCCGCCCCAGGTCCCGGAGTCCCTCGACCAGCCCCGCATGACCGGGGTCCCCCAGGAGCGGCAAGGGACCGCCGCCGTGGGGTATGTAGAGGACGCGGGCTCGGGTCGTGCTCATGGGGACCTCCTGGATCCTCGCTCGGCGCAGTCGCCGTTCCGCGGGATTCATTCGATTCTCGCACCATCCGGGAAGATGATCTATACTGGCCCGAGGAGTATGCCCATGAAACCGCTCGTCCTTATCAGAACGCTCGTCCTCACCGCCGGCATCCTGTCCGGGGCCTTCCTGGTCTTCACAGGTCTGGCGAACCTGCCCCGCATGTTCCTGGGCATCGCCGTGATCCTGGCAGGCCTGGGCCTGGGCGCCCTGGTGAACACCGCCCTCCGGAAGGCCGGGCAGTACGTCCCCCCGGAAACCATCGCGGATCCGGAAACGACGAATCCCGTCCTCCGGTTCCTCCTCCAGCCCGAGGTCCTGATCGTCGTCTTCGGATTCTTCTTCAACTTCTTCTGGGAAGTCTCCCAGATCCCCATGTACGAGGGCATCAATCGGGGCGTTCCCTACTTCGGGGAAAACACGGTGGCGATGAAGATCTTCTTCGTCCGGACCTTCTGGCGGGCCGCCTTCCTGGACGCCCTCCTCCTGGTCGGAGCCCACCTTCTGACCCTGGCGATCCTGCGGGAGCGGTTCTGGTTCTCCAAGGGAGGCCGGCTCTTCGGCATCCCGGCCCTCGCCGTCCGGCCCTGGGTCGGGTTCTTGATCTCCACCCTCGTCTGCGTCGCCTTCCTGATCTACCTGGAGATCAGCGCCTTCGACCAGGGCCTATGGGCGTACTCCCCCCGGATGCCGACCCTGTTCACCAAGATCGGCCTTACGCCGGTCGGCGGCCTCCTGGTAAGTCCGACCCTGGTCTTCCTGCTGACCCGCCGGGTCTGTCGGCCGGGGGCGCCTCGGGCATGAGGGAAACCGCGGCGGGGGAATCCGCCTCGCGGCCCGCGTTGTTCCGGCCGGCGGCGCGGGCTATACTTTCTCCCATGATCCACACTCGTTCCCGAGCGCTCGTCGCCGCCGCCCTGGCGGTACTGGCGCTGGCGGCCGCGGCCGCCCAGGCCAAGGCCGGCGCCCCCGTCCCCTACCCCCGGACCGCCCCGGAATGGTCGGCCTTCCTGGCCCCGGACCCGCGATTCGTGGAGATCGGGGGAATTCCGGAACCCATGCCCACCCGGAAGCTGGCGGAGGCGGGCCTTGTCCGGGGCGAGCGCTTGGTAGAAAGGGAGATAGGA
>CALMRC010000154.1 GCA_937873275.1 uncultured Spirochaetota bacterium | reverse complement strand
TGGTCCGCGGTCAGGCCGGAGGGCACCGAGGGATCCCGCTGGGCCCAGGCGGCCAGGGAGGACGTGAAGAAATCCTGGCAGGAAGCCAGGGTCAGGGCGGCCAGCACGGCCGCGGCCGACGCGAAGATCCTCATCCGCTTCATGTCTCTCCTCCCGCTCTCCGAGCGCCGGACCTCGGTCTCCGAGGGGTCGGGGTCCGGCCGGGCCCCCTACGAGTATCGGCCCGAAGGGGCAGATTCCTTACAGCCGGATGGCCGCCTGCAGGGCCACCCCGCTCCGTCCGTTCTGTCCCGGGCGCCAACCCAGCTCCTCGGTGAACACCGCCGCGTCGATCTCCAGGAAGAATAGGTCCAGGCCCACGCCGGCGGACAGCCATCCCTTGTTCACGCCGGCCCGCAGGGCCAGGAAGCCGAGGGCCTCCACTTGGGCGCCCGCGTGCACCAGGTTCCAGAAGGACGCCCGGTCCCGGATCGCCGCCACGGGATCCTGGATCTCGACCAGCAGGCGGGGATCCAGGATCCGGGAGAAGCCCCCCAGGTCCGGGTGGAACTGGGCCCCGAGGACCACGTTCGGGGTCAGGGTGAAGGAACCCGCCGGGGTCCCCGAGGAGGTCACGAAGCCCGAATCCGCGAGCCCCTGGACAGTGTTGCTGAAAGCCTGGAAGGCCGGGGCGATGTCCCGCACTGCCAGGCCGACCTTGAAGGCCCCCATCTCCAGGGAAGCCCCCAGGTCCGCGGCGAGCCCGAACCCGGAGATCATCTCCTTCGAGAGAAACACGTCGCCGGGATCCGCGGTGCCCATCATCGCCCCCACCACCTCGGAAAGGGGGATCTCCCCGACGGCCCGGTAGAAGGGACGGAGGTTCCCGCCCAGGGTCAGGCCCAGGCCGAATATCTTGACGGTCCGGGCCAGGCCGAGGACCGCGTTGAACTGCAGGTCCGTCTCCAGGACCGCGCCGGCCAGGGTGTCCCCGGCGGCGTAGGCGTCCGCGGTCACGAAGGCCCCGATCCCGAAGCCCTTCCCGACGTAGCCGATCCCCAGGTTCGCCCCGCCGCCCAGGCCGTTGTCGGTCAGGAGGGTCTCCAGGGCGTCCACCGCGGCGCTTTCGTCCGTGGCGGCGCTCCGGAGCAGGGCGATGTTCTCCTCGGTCGGGCGGACGTAGAGCCAGGACGTCGGGGCCAGGATGGTCAGTTCGCCCTTCTTGGAGGCGAAGCCCGCGGGGTTGCCGTAGAGGCTCGCGAAGCCCTCGGACACGGCGGTGAAGGCCCCGCCCATACCCAGGGCCCGGGCGTCCTTGGGCGCGAAGCCCGAAAGGGGGATGTCCTGGCCGGCCAGGGGGGCCAGGACCAGGGCGGCGGCGAAAAGTGCGATTCCGATGCGCTTCATAACCGTCGCTCCTTTACAGGCCCAGGTCCGCGGGGTCGAAGCCCGCGGCCATCATGAGTTCGTACAGGGGATCGCCGTCCGCGACGCCGGGAGCCGTGAAGGTGATCGTGTATCCGGAAACATCTCCGCCTTGAAGGGCCGTATCGATAAGGTCCGCGAGATCCTGCCCGGGAGGATCGGTCACCACGGCACCCTGAACCACGGCGCCCACGGCGGCGAACACGAGCATATCCCCGGCGTTCAGGCTCGGATCCAGGGAGGCACCCCCGGCAAGACCGGCTCCGATCGCCTGGTAGGCGGACCAAGCATCCCCGAGGGACGTCAGCATCGTATCGATTTCCGCCAAGTCCGGCGTCCTGCCGTCGAAAAGATCCATAACCAAGGACGAGATGAGGTTCGGGTACTCCGCTTCGGCCGCGAGCTCGAACTGATCCAGGGTATCCGCCAGGGCCGAGAAGGAACCTCCCCCGAGGATATCGAAGGTCCCCGACGTCCGGAGCAGGACCTCCGCGTAGAGGGCCGCGGCCTTCTGTTCCTCCGGCGTGTCCGCGGTGCCGTCGACGAACTGCGGCGCCAGATTATCCAAGACGGCCTGTTCCTTCGCCGGATCGCCGGCCAGGGCGTCGAAGAACTGCGGATCCTCCGCCAACCGCTCCAGATCCGAAAGCGGGAGGGTCAGGAGCTCCGCCTGACTCGGGACCTCCAGGGTATACATGCCTTCGAACACGTTCGTGAAGAAGGCGTCGCAGCCGCCCAACAGGAGAAGGGGGGCGAGGATCAGGACTGGAAGCTTTCCGCGCATTCGGGCCTCCGGGAAATCGCTTGAGGGGTACAGGAGAGTATATAGCAGAATGGAGTTTTTTCCAGGTTCCGGGGATCAGGAAGGGACGAATTCCGCCCGGGCGTCCGGTATTCCCAGGTCTCCGGCGCCCGGGAAGGCTTCCGCGATCCGGCAGGCGACCTCGGCCCCCCGGCGCCGCAGGGCCTCCGGGATCCCCGTCACCTCCAGCCGCAGGTACTCGTCGGATACCGCGGAGACGGCGGTCGCGCGGTCGCCCTCCGGCAGCGCCGGCGCCGCGCCGATGCCGGAAACCCGGGGAGCCCCGGAGCCCGCCGCGACGTCGACATCCTCCGATCCGGGGTCCGCGCAGGCCTCCCGGGCGGGATCCGGGCCGGCCTCGAAGTCGATCCCGCCCCCGGACGGCTCCGGGCCTTCCTCCTCCCGGGGGTCCTCCAGGACGGCCCGGGTGAGGCGGCCGACCGACCGGGCGGCGTAGGCCGCCCGGCCCCGGCGGCCCAGATCCAGGAGGGCCTCCACCCTCTCCCCGGCGGTCCGCTCGGGCACCCGGGGCCGCATCCCGAAGGCCTTGGTGCCCGGCCGGGGCGAGAAGGGGAAGGCGTGGATCCAGGCGAAGTCCAGCTCCGCGGCCAGGTCGAAGGTTGTCCGGAACTCCGCCTCCGTTTCCCCCGGAAAGCCCGCGATGAGGTCCGCCCCCAGGAAGGGGTCGGCCTTGGCGGCCCGGAGGTCCCGTACGGCCCGCCGCACGACCTCCGCACGATACCCTCGGCCCATGCGGGCCAGGACGGTGTCGCAGCCGGACTGGACGGCCAGGTGGAGGTGGTTCCGCACCCGGGGCAGGGCGAAGGCCGCCAGGAACTCGTCGTCCACCCGGTCGGGTTCCCAGGAGGACAGGCGGTAGGCGACGCCCTCGGTCTCCCGGACCAGGAGGGAAAGTAGGCCCGCCATGGAGACGCCCCCGGCCCGGTACTGGGAGAGGTTCACCCCGGTCAGGACGATCTCCCGGGCGCCCCTCTCCGCGAGGGACCGCGCCCGGGCGACGACCTCGCCGGGGGCCAGGCTGCGGGACGAACCCCGGGCCAGGCAGACCCGGCAGTAGGCGCAGCGGTTGTCGCAGCCGTCCTGGACCTTGAGGGAGGCCCGGGAATGGAGGAGGAAGGTCTCGGGCCGGAAGGCGAAGGGGTCGTGCCCTCGGCCGGAGAGGGCGTCCCGGCCCCGCTCGGCGGCCTCCGCAAGGTCCATCCCCTTCTCCCAGGCCTCCGCCAGGTCCGAGGCCAGGAGAGCCACGTCGTCCTTGCGGCCCCCGGGGATCACGACGGTCCGGGGGCCCAGGGCGGCGACCTCCCCGGCCCCCACCTCGGCCCAACAGCCGGTAACCAGGACCACGGCCTGGGGATTCGTCCGCAGGGCCCTCCGGATCTCCCGCCGGGCCTTCTGCTCCGCCTTTCCCGTGACGGTGCAGGTGTTGACCACGTAGACCTCCGCGGGTTCCGAGAAGGGTGCGAGGAGGGCCCCGGATTCCCGGAAGGCTCCCGCGAGGGCCTCGGTCTCGAGCTGGTTGAGCTTGCACCCGAAGGTGCGGAAGGCGGCGCGGAAAGGCACGCTAGCGGATGCGCTTGGCCACGCGCTCGCGGCCGAGCCGGGCGTCCGTCAGGCCGGGATTGATCTTCAGGGCCGCGTCGTAGGCTTCCAGGGAGTAGCGCAGGTCCCCGCCCATCTCCCGGGCGTAGCCCAGGCGGGTCCACCACCGGGCGTTGGAGGGCTCGAACTGGAGGGCCGTGCGGAAGGCGATGTCCGCGTGGCCCCAGCGGGAGGTGCGGATGTAGATCTCCCCCATGTACTGGTAGCTCGAGGCGACCCGGGCCCCCTCGGGAAGGGCGGTGATGTAGGACTGGAACCAACGCAGGGCCTGCTCATTCTTTCCCAGGTAGTACGAGGCCTCCCCGAGGGTCTCCATGACCCGGGGGTCCTTGCGCACCTCGTCGTAGGCCTTGCGGGCGTAGACCTCCGCGTCCGCGTGGCGGCCCAGGGCCACCAGGCTCCACCCCAGGACCACGTAGGCCTCGATGTTGGCCGGGTCCTCGGCGATCTCCGTGAGGCACTGGACCCGGGCGTCCTCGTACTTCCCTTCCCGGTAGAGCTTCAGGGCGTCCGGCCGGGGAGCTTGGGCGCCGAGGGCCGGGGCCGGACCGGCCGCCAGGACCAGAACCAGGAGGAGGAGGGCGATCCGGGGTTCAGGAAGCCGGCGCATCCGCCTTCTTCCCGGTCATGGTGCAGATCCCGTTGAACCGGCAGCCCGTCTCCATGGTCACCTCCGGGGCGCGGATGTCCCCGTCCAGGGAGCAGGAGGCGTAGAGATCCACCCGGTCCTTGGCCACCACGTTCCCCTTCACGGTTCCGCGCACGGATACCTGGTTGGCGGAGATCTCCGCCTCCACCACGGCCCCGGTGTCGATGTACAGGTCGCTCTCGGAGCGGATCGTTCCGCTCACCCGGCCCTTGATCATGAGGGGTTTCTTGAAAACCATCGTCCCGGAGAACTCCACGTCCCCCGCGAGGATCGTGTCGATAGACTCCTCGTTGACGGCGGAAACTTGAACGTCTGTCATACCCCCGTATACTACGCCGCCGGGGCCGCCGATGGCAAGCCGATCGGGCTCTCCCTTGCCGAGCCGGCGGGGGGCGAAGTACCATGGAGGCGTGAAAAACAAGCTCACCCGGGAACTGGCCGTCTGCGGCCTGGCGGCGGTCCGGGCCCTCCTGGACCGGCACCCCGAGCGCGTCCGCCGTTTCTTCCTCGACGAGAGCCTCCTGCCGGAGTTCCGCCCCGCCCTGCGCCGCTTCGCGGAGCGGAAGGTCCTCTACCGCATGGTCGGCCCGGAGGAGCTCGAGCGCCTGGCCGGAACGGTCCACCACCAGGGTGCCGTGGCCATGATCGAGGACCCCGAGGTGCCCGACCTGGACGCGCAGACCGCCTCGGATTGGGCGGCCCGGGGAGAACGGATCCTGGTGCTGGACAACCTGGGGAACGACCACAACCTGGGGGCCGTCGCCCGCTCCGCGGCCTTCTTCGGGGTGCGGCGCCTGGTCCTGGCGGGCCCGGCCGGCTCGAACCTCGTCACCACCAGCGCGTTCCGGGTGGCCGAAGGCGGGATGGAGTGGATTTCCCTGCACCGGATCGCGGACGCCGGGGAGCTCGCCCGCCGGGCCGGACCGTCCCTGACGATCCTGGGGGCCGACCACCGGGGCTCCGGGACCGCCCGGGAGGCCCTGGCAGGCCTGCCGCCCGGCCGGGCCGTCGCCCTGGTGATGGGCAACGAGGAGACGGGGCTCTCCCCGGCCTCCCGGGCTGCATGCTCCGCCCTGGTCCGCATTCCCGGCACCGGGGACCTGGAGAGCCTCAACGTGGCCCAGTCCGCGGCCATCCTCCTGTACGAGCTGGCCTCGGGGGCGGTCTCCTCGAGGGCCGGGATCCCGCCCCGGCCGTCCGGGGCCGTCCCGGGCCGTCCTACCGGTCCGGCGTCGAGGCCCGGTCGACCGCCCGCCCGACCTTCCCGGCCCATTCCGGGTCGGCGGCAAGACCCTCCAGACTGACGGGCATCCGCCAGGTCCAGTTCGTCCCGGAGATCGTCCCCGGGACGTTGACCCGGTCCGCCCGGGAGTCCCCGGAGGCGTAGGCCGGGGAAAGGTCCAAGAGGTCCTGGAGCTGGACCACCAGGAGGACCGAGGCTCCCCCGGCGAAGCGGGAAAGAACCCGGAAGCCGACCTCGGGGGACCAGGCTTCCGGCGCGTCGCCCCCGTAGGCCGCCCGGCGGTCCCCGGGCCCGGCCTCGTGCTCCCACCAATCCCGCAGGGTGGAGGTGTCGTGGACCGAGGGGGCGCAGACCGTGAGTCCGGGATACTCCCCGGGCTCGACGTAGGGCTGACCGGCCTCGTCCCAGCGGCGGGTCCACCGGGGGATCCGCAGGCCCAGGATTTCCAGTTCCTCGAGGACCTTCGGCACGCAGGGAGGCACGGCCCCCAGATCCTCCGCGCAGGGGAGCATCTCCGCCGCGGATTTCAGGATCGAGAGCAGGCGGCGGCCGTGCTCCTCCCAGTCCCGTTCCGACTCGGCGGCCTTGGCCCGGATCCGGCCCTCCAGGGCCGAGCGCTCCGCGTCCGAGAGGCTCGGCCACGCGGAGGCGGCCGAGTGCCTCCAGGCGGGGGCGAAGGCGTCGGGTCCGAGGGGCACCAGGACCCGGTCCCGCCAGGCGGACAGGAGGAAGCCCCGGAGAGCATCCGTCGGGACCGCCGCCAGGATGTCCTTCTCCCCCCGGACGGTACGTTTGAACAGGAAGAGGGGTTCCGAGCCGATGCGGTCCAGGAGGGCCTCGGCGGCGCGGGCGGCGATCCCCTCGGCCGTGCCGGCGGAGGCGGCGGCCCCGGCCGCGCCCGGCTCCGTCGCGGACCCCGAAGCCGCGTCCCGGCCGGCGGCCTCGACCAGGGCGGCTTCCCGGACGTGGGGCTCCGAGATCCAGCGGATACGGTCGTCGGAAAAACCCGCGGCCGCGAGCTCGGTCCGGGAGATGGAGGCTCCCGGCTCGAAGGCGCCCAGGTAGCCGGACTCCTCCCGCTCCGGGAGGGACCAGATCCGGAAGAATCCCAGGACATGGTCGATCCGGTAAGCCCCGTAGAATTTGGCCGCCTGCCGGAGCCGGCCCGTCCAGAAGGCGTAGTCCTCCCGGGCCAGGGCCTCCCAATCGTAGATCGGGAAGCCCCAGTTCTGGCCCAGCTCGGAGAACATGTCCGGGGGCGCCCCGGCGATCCGGTCCGTGCGGAACCAGGGGCGGTGGGCCCAGACGTCCGCGGAGTCGTCGTTCATCAGGATGGGGAGGTCCCCCTTCAGGGCGACGCCCCGGTCCGCGAGGGCCCGGGATGCGGCCAGGAACTGTTCCTCGCAGCGCAGCTGGACCCAGGCGTGGAAGAGGTGACCGTCCCGACGACCAGGCTCCTCCCATAGGGCCTCGATGTCCTCGGCCGAGGGATCCCGGCGGGCGGGCCAGTCTTTCCAGGATTTCCCCCCGTTCTCCTCCTTGAGTCCCAGGAAGACCGCGTACTCCCGGACCCACGGGTTGGCCGCGATCCAGGCGGCCAGGGCCGGGTCCTCCCGGATCGCCGGGGCGGAGGCCTCGAAGACCCGGCGCAGGAGGTCCAGCTTCGCGGACAGGATGTCCGGGTAGGGGAAGCGGCGCTCCCCCTCGAAGCGGGCGGCCAGGGCGCGAACCTCGGACTGGAAGCCCGCGGCCTCGGGGAGGTCCGCCGGCCGCAGGTACAGGGGGTGGAGCGCGAAGGCGGACAGGGCGGAGTACGGCGAGCTTTGGAAGCCCGTATCGTTCACCGGCAGGAGCTGGACGAAGGAAAGCCCGCAGCGGACGCAGACCTCCCCCAGGGCCGCGAGGTCGGGGTATTCCCCCACTCCGCCGGACGGGGCGGTCCGCAGGGCCGCCAGGGGCACGACGATCCCGGACTTCCGGGTATCGATGGAAAGCCTCACTCGGTCCCTCCTTTGCCGGCCGCCCTCGCGGCCGACGGCGGCCGGGCGTCCTCGCCCTCCGGAACAGGCCGCGGGGTCTTGGACGCGGTCCGAGGCCCGAAGAGCCTCCGGATCGCCTCCAGGACCGTGGCGGCCCCGGACCACCCGGGTTCCGCCTCCCCGGCCTCGGGAGGCGGCCCCAGGACTTCGGAATACCCCAGGGCCCCGCAGGCCCGGACCCGGGCGCGCATCCGGCGGACGGGACGGACCTCCCCGGCCAGGGAGAGCTCCCCGGCCACGGCGGTCCGGTCCGGCAGGGCCAGGCCCGACCGGGCCGAGTAGAGGGCGGCGGCCACGGCCAGGTCCGCCCCGGGCTCGGCGATACGCATGCCCCCGGCCACGTTCACGTAGATGTCCTGGTCCGAGAAACGCAGGCCCGCATGACGCTCCAGGACCGCGGCGATCCGGGCCACCCTCCCCGCGTCCACCCGGTCCGAGTAGACCCGGGTCAGGGAGGCCTTGGCGGGTACGGTAAGCGCCTGGATCTCCGCCAGGAGGCAGCGGCTCCCCTCCCAGAGGGGGGCCACGGCCGCGCCCGGGGGCAGGCCCCCGTCCCGCCGGGTCAGGAAGAGCCGGGAGGGATCCGCCACCTCCGCCAGGCCCGTCTCGGTCATCGTGAAGAGGCCCACCTCGTCCGTGGACCCGAAGCGGTTCTTGGTGGCCCGGAGGAAGCGGAGCTCCCCGTCGGTCTGCTCGAAGTAGAGGACCGCGTCCACCATGTGCTCCGCGGCCTTGGGGCCCGCGATGGCCCCCTCCTTGGTGACGTGGGCCACCAGGAAGACCGCGGAGCCCGACTCCTTGGCCCACTCGGACAGGGCCAGGGCGCAGTACTTCACCTGGTTCACCGTGCCCGGTACGCTCCCGGCCTCCTCGGACCGGAGGGTCTGGAGGGAGTCGATCACCACCGCCCGGGGCTTGAGCTTCTGAAGGGAATCCAGGACGAGCTCAAGGTCCCCGGAGCAGAGGATCTCCAGGCCCTCCCGGGACAGGCCCAGGCGGTCCGCCCGGAGGCGGATCTGGGGGGCGCTCTCCTCCCCGGACACGTAGAGGACCCGGCCGCTCACCTCCGCCCGGGCGGCCACCTGAAGGAGCAGGGTGCTCTTCCCGATTCCCGGCTCCCCGCCCACCAGGACCGAGGAGCCCTTCATCACCCCCCCGCCCAGGACCCGGTCCACCTCGGCCATGCCCGAGGAGAACCGGCTTCCCTCCGCGGGATCCACCGCGGACAGGGGCAGGGAGTATCGCTCCGCCGTACCCGCCGCCCGGGCGGCCGACACGGAGGCCGCGGCCTCCCGGAGGGTGTTCCACTCCCCGCAGGAGGGACAACGGCCGAGCCACTTGGCCTCCTCGTGTCCGCAGGAGGAACAGCGGAAGACGGTCGCCTTTTTCTTTTGCGCGCTCATGCCGGAACTACCGCCGGAAAAAACGATACCACTTGCATGCAGGTACTCCCCCCACCCATCCGTCGATAGTATCAGCATTTTTCAGGAATACACCACGGAGTGCACGGAGGACACGGAGAAGGATTACTATTACACTATAGATCCAACTTTCAATCCTCCGCGCTCTCCGTGACCTCCGTGGTTTTATCCGGAAACCTTTTCATCAAAGCCCCAGCTTCGCGTCCACCCGGGCCCGGGCCACGGACAGGACTTCCGCGGTGGAAACCCGGACCAGGCGCAGGAAGATCTCGAACTTGCCGTCCCGGCGGAAGACCGAGCCGGTGACCAGGATGTCCGCCCCCAACAGCTCGCCCGCCCGGGCGGCGGCCTTCTCGTCCGCCAGGCCCGAGAGCTGTAGCTCCAGCTCCTCCAGGACCGACTGGAGGGACTTCCGCTCCACCAGCTTGAAGGTCTTGGCCTTGACCGCGGAGAGCAGGAGCCGCTCCCCGAAGTACTCGGCGTTGGCGGCCAGGTCCGCCGCGGAGGGCACCAGGGGCAGGACCGCGGCGGGTGTGTCCTTCTGCACCTGGAAGGTCGAGTAGTCCGTGAGGTTCTTCAGGGCCTCCTCGAAGAGTTTGTCCAGGGTGGCGTCCCGCTCCTCCTCGGGGATCTTGGTCGCCTCGAAGTAGTCCTCGTCCATGGACAGGGGCACGTCCGAGAGGTTGGCCAGGTCCTCCTTCACGAAGCGGATGACGATGGCCTCCAGCTTGTCGGTCTGGAAGTTGGCCCCCGTATGGTGACTCACCGAGCCCGGGGACCCGCCCTCGGACTCGCCGCTCTCCCCGTAGGTCAGGAAGATGTACTTGCCCTCGGTGAACTGGGCCAGCTGGCGGAGGACGTACTCCCCCTCCACGGCCAGGCCTCCCGTGCCGATCGTATGGAACCGTATGGCCCGGGCCCGGGCGTCCTTGGCCGCCTGGGCGTAGGTGTACTTCTGCCCGTAGTCCAGGTGGGGCTCCGCGTCGGTGATGACGAAGCCGATCCGGACCCCGTCCTTGTTCCAGTCCATCTTCTGGATGGAATCCTCCAGGGCCGATTGGAGGTCCTCCGGGGTGTCCCCGCCTCCCGCGGCGTAGACCTCCGCCAGGGCCGCCTGGAAGGCGGGAAGGTCCGAGGTGAAGGGTACGACCCGGGTGACGTACTCGTCCCCCCGGTCCTTGTACAGGACCATGCCGAACCGGACCGCCGGCTTGGGGGTCATGGCCAGGATGTTGGCGTGGACGATCTCGATGGTGTCCCGGAGGCGCTCGATCTCCTCCCCCATGGAGCCCGTGGTGTCCAGGACGAAGAGAACGTCCAGGGGCAGGGGGGCGGGGACGGCCCGGGGGCGGTCCAGCTTGACCACGATCCGGCGGGGACCGTCCCGGGTTACGTCCAGGCTCGAGGTCCCGGAAGGGCCTTCCACACGCACCGATAGCTTCTCGGCGGTGGTATCGTAGACCTGGGGATAGATCCGGAAGGTCCCGTCGGCGTAGGAAAGTCCCTGGTCCAGGACCCGGGTTCCCGCGCGGACCGCGATCCGGGCGTTCGGCACGGGCTTGCCCGCGGAGTCCTGGATCTTCAGGGTGATCCGTTCCGCGATCGCCAGGGCGTAGTTCGGGACGTCGCCGAACTCCTCCAGGAAGCCCAGGAAATAGTTGAACTGGGCGTTGTCGTCCGAGAAGCCCGCCTTGAGGCCCGAGGCGGAGGGGGGTGCGGAGGTCCGGCCGGGCGCGGCCGAGGTTCCCGCGGCGCCCAGGGCCCGGTCCTTGGAAAACTCCTCCATCTTCGGGGAATCCGAGGCGGCCGCCGTCTTCCTATCTTCGGCGGGCTCCGGTGCGGGGGAAGGCGGAGGAGGTGGAGGCTTCGGGGCGGAGTCGTCGCCGGGCTTGAGCGTCGGGGCTGGGGCTGGGACCGGGGCGGCGGCCGTGGGCTCCTCCCTCTCCGGGGGAGCCGCGGAACAGGAAACCGCCGCCGCCAGGACCGCGGCCGCGAATGCCAGGGAAAGGAAACCCAAGACGACCCGAGAACCCGACCTCGACTGCGCCATCACATCCTCCCGGGACCGAAAATGGAAACGGTCGCCGACCCGGAGGCCGGCGACCGTAAGTATAGCGCCGAAACGGAGCGAATGCCGAGGGAATCCTCCCGGATCCCGCCGGCCGCGGGAGCCTAGGCCCCCGCCCTCTCCACGATCCCGGAGCCCGTGATGCTGCTCTTCACCGCGGGATCTCCGAAGTACCGCACCCGGCCCGCCCCGCTGAGGCGGATGTCCAGGTCGTCCCGGACCCGGATGTCCAGGAACCCGAGCCCGGTCAGGCCGGCCCGGGCCGAACGGACCGCGAGCCGGGAGGCCTGGATCACCCCGGCCCCGGAGATGTCCGCCTCCAGCCGGTCCGCCTCCCCGCCGAGCTCCACCTTGCCCGAACCGGACAGGGTCACCCGGATCTTGTCCATGCGCAGTTCCCCGATGAGCCGACCGGAGCCGCTGATGGTCACCTGGAACCCGTCGCCCCGGAAGACGTCCAGGAGCGCGGCCTCGGCGGAACCGGACAGGGTGAGCCCGGCCAGGTCCGGGAGGTATACGTCGATCTCGAGCTTGGTGTAGTCGTGGACCAGGGTGCCCGGCTGGAAGCCCAGCTCCAGGGTGGAGCCCCGCCGCTCCGCCCGGAAGCTCTCCTGCAGATTGGAATCCAGGGTCACGACGACCCGGTGGGCGGGCGCCCGGTGGAACCGGAGGATCCCGGAACCTCCGAAGGACACGGCGTCGAACCCGGAAACCCGGAGCTCCCGGGTCACCACGTCTCCGTTGCCGGAGAGGCCGAGGGGGGAGGCGGAAACGCGGACTCCGCAGGACGACAGGGAAACCAGGACGGCCAGGACGGCGATCCATCGAAGGACGGGACGGTTCATGGTCACTCCTCGAACGAGCGAGCGGTTCGGATTCCGGTCTTCCGATGCGGACGGCCGCACCCCCTTGGGGCCGCGGCGACGGATTCGGCGGCTTCCCGGAAACTCCGCGAAAGCCGGACAGGCCGGATCCCGGCGGCCCCTCCCATCCGTAGGATCGGGCGAGCCGCCTGACATTCGATGGAAATATATAGAATCCTTCGCGGGAGGTCAAGGGGAAGCCCTAGCCCCGCGCCCCCTCTCCGGGCTACAGTCGTGGCATGGAAGACAGGGTCGCGATTCGGCTGAAACCCCGGGAGGAGGACCGCATCCTCGCCGGCCATCCCTGGGTCTACGACAACGAGATCGCCCGGGCCGAAGGATCCGCCGCCTCCGGAGCGGAGGCTAGGGTCCTATCCGGCCGGGGCCGATTCCTCGGCTCCGGTACCCTGAGCCCGGGGTCCAAGATACGGGTGCGCCTCCATTCCCGGGCCGACGAGGACTGGAACGAGGCCTTCACCCGACGGACCCTGGACGCCGCCCTGGGCTTCCGCCGGCGCGTCCGGGACCTCTCCTCCGAGAGCGCCCGCATCGTCTTCGGGGAGGCGGACGGCCTCCCCGGCTTGGTGGCGGACCGCTTCGTCGGGACGCCCCTCGGACCGGACGGGGAGCCGGCCGGCCCGGCGGGTTCCTGGATCGTACTCCAGGTCCTTGCCGCGGGGGCGGAGGCCCGCAAGGCCGGGATCGTCCGGGTCCTGGCCGACGCCCTTTCCCCGGAGGGCATCCTGGAGCGCAGCGACGCCCCGGTCCGGCAGCGGGAGGGCCTGCCCCCCGCCGTCGGCGTGTTGGAGGGGTCCGTGCCCGACCGCATCGAGATCCGGGAGAACGGCCTGGGCTTCGCGGTGGACCTGGCGGCGGGACAGAAGACCGGCTGGTTCCTGGATCAGCGGGAGAACCGGGCCGCCGCCGCGGTCTACGCTCCGGGCCGGACGGTCCTGGACGCCTTCTGCAACGCCGGCGGCTTCGGGCTCTGCGCCGCCCGGGCCGGCGCCGCTTCGGTGCTGTCCGTGGATTCCTCGGAGGCGGCGGTGGCCCAGGTCCGGGAAAACGCCCGGCGCAACGGCCTTGCGGACCGGGTCGAGGCCCGGGCCGCAAACGCCTTCGACCTGCTTCGGGAGCTGGAAAAGGAGGGCCGCCGCTTCGGCCTCGTCGTCCTGGATCCCCCGGCCTTCGCCAAGAGCCGCGCCGCCCTGGAAGGTGCGGCCCGGGGCTACAAGGAGATCAACCTGCGGGCCCTGAGGCTCCTGGAACCCGGAGGCATCCTGGTGACCTGTTCCTGTTCCTGGTGGTTCGACCGGGAGCGCTTCCGGGCCGTGCTGGAGGACGCCGCGGCGGACTCGGGACGCAGACTGCGCTACCTCGAGGACCGGGGCCAGGCCCCGGACCACCCCGTGGTGTCGGGATATCCGGAATCCAGGTATTTGAAGTGTGTGATCGCGGAAACAGTGGACAGTGGACAGTGAACGGAGGTGGTTTCAGACACCGGCTATATTCTTCGCTAGAGCGACGGTATTGACCGCATACTGTCATCAATTCCGTCCACGGACCACCGTCCACCGACCCCCGTCACAACACCAGCGCCTTCCCGATCTCTTCCTTCTGCACCCCGAAGAGGCGTTTGAGCTCCTCCACGGTCCTGTAGTCCGCCCCGGAGGCGCGGTTGAAGAGGGTCCGGAATTCCTCGATCTCCTCGTCCTTGCCGGAATACAGGGCCGAGGCGAAGGCCGCCCGCCACTGGCCCGCCTCCGCGAGCTGCCGGGTGGAGAGCTTGCCGAACTCGCGCTTGGCCCGGCCGTCCACGACGGCCTGATCTCCGTCGAAACCGATGGCGAATATGAAATCCTCGCGGGAGATCACGGGATGCCTCCTGACAAAAAATCAAATGAGCCGTCCCGGCATGCCGGGACGGCTCATTCTAGCCAGTGCCGCGATAGTGTTCAACGACCCGTCATGCGGGGGAGAAGCTGCCCTTGTCGGCGCCGCACATCGGGCAGACCCAGTCCTCGGGGAGCTTTTCGAAGGGGGTCCCCGGCTTGATGTTGCCGTCGGGATCGCCCACGGCGGGATCGTAGATATAGCCGCACACGTCGCAAACGTACTTCTGCATTCCGGTTCCTCCTGGTCCCTAGGCCTTCCACAGCCCGTGAAGGTTGCAGTACTCCCGAGCATACACCGTCTTCGCGGTCACGGGGAAGAAGGCTTCCGGAGCCGCCCCGGGTTTCAGGAAGACCCGGTGGGAGACCCCGTCCGCGACCAGCTCGATCCACTCGATATAGTGCTCCGGCAGCATCGGATGGGCAACGGACCCGACCTTGACCTTGTACCCCGCCGGGGTCTTCTCGATCACGGGTACGTGTTTCTCCTGGGCACCGTCGCTGGTGTTTTCCTTGAGGAGCTTCATGGGCTCGCCGCAGCAGACCAGGTCCCCTTCCCCGCCGTGCAGGACCTCCACGATGTTCCCGCACTTCATGCACTTGTAGACTTCCATCAGCTTGGCCATGTCAACCTCCTGTTTACGTTCAACGTCAAATTCGAGGATCAGTAGTTCTTGGCCAGGACCTCGAAGTACGCCTGGGGATGGGCGCAGGCCGGGCAGGCCTTCGGCGCCTCGACGGCGTCCAGGACATATCCGCAGTTGATGCAGCGCCAGGTCACGGATTTCTCCTTCTTGAAGACCTTGGCGGCGTCCACGTTGGCCTTGAGCTTCTCGTAGCGCTTGGCGTGCTGCTTCTCGGCCACGGCGATGGCCTCGAAGACCGTCGCGATCGCCTCGAAGCCTTCCTTCCGGGCGATCTTGGCGAAACCGGGATACATCTTTTTCCACTCGTAGTTCTCGCCCTCGGCGGCGTGCATCAGGTTTTCCGAGGTGCCGGCGATGGTCCCGGCCGGGAAGGCCGCGGAGACCATGGCTTCCCCGCCCTCCAGGAACTTGTAGAGGCGTTTGGCGTGCTCCTTTTCCTGGTTGGCGGTCTCCTCGAAGATCTGGGAGATCTGGATGAATCCTTCCTCCCGGGCCTTCGAGGCGTAATAGGTATAGCGGTTGCGAGCCTGCGACTCCCCGGCGAAGGCCGTGAGGAGGTTCTTTTCGGTCTCGGTTCCCTTAACGCTCTTCATGTTTCCCTCTTTTCGCGAAGATGTTCGCGGGTTGGAATTTTAATCCACCTCCGCCGAACATGCAAGCGCTTTGCCCATGATAACAAGAACTTTTCTCGTTTTTAACACACAAGAGTACCGAGGATTCCGGACGCTCCCTTAAAAGGCGACCCGGTTCCGGCCGGCGGCCTTGGCCCGGTACAAGGCCTCGTCCGCGGCGGCCACCAGGGACTCGGGCGTGGAATCCGGTCCCGGCACGACGGTCGCGATCCCCACGCTCAGGGTGACCACCGCGGAGGGAGCCACCGCCTCGTTCGGGATGCCCAAGGCCTCCACCCCGGACCGTATCCGCTCCGCCACCCGGACGGCGCCTTCCTCGGAGGTGTTGGGCAGGAGGATGGAAAACTCCTCGCCGCCGAACCGCGCCACGAAGTCGGACGCCCGGGTGACCTCCCGTCGGAGTATGTCCGCCACGGATTTCAGGGCCTCGTCCCCGGCCAGGTGCCCGTATCGGTCGTTGAAGTTCTTGAAGTGATCCAGGTCGACCATCAGGACCGAGAGGGGGTGCCGGTCCCGCACGGCGGAGGCGTGGGCCCGCTCGAGCTCCGAGTCCAGGCGCCGACGGTTCGCGACCCCGGTAAGCCCGTCCTGGAGGGACAGGTCCGAGAGCCGCACGTTCGCCTCCTCCAGCCGACCCTTGAGCTCCGTCAACTCCCGGACCTTGGTCTTCAGTTCCCGGCTCCGGAGCGTGGAGGCCGCCAGGTAGACGAGCCCGACCAGCAGTACAACGTAGAGGACGTAGGCCGGCGGGGTCCGCCAGGGCGGGGACAGGACCCGGATCCGGAGGGCCAGGGCGTCCTCGTTCCAGATCCCTTCGTTGTCCGACGCCTTGACCCGGAAGACGTAGGTTCCTCCCGGCAGGTTCGTGTAGGTCGCCGAGCGGGCGGTGGACACGGGACTCCAGGTCTTGTCGAAGCCCTCGAGGTAATAGGAGAACCGGTTCCGCTCGGGATCCCGGAAGTCCGCCGCCGCGAAGGAGATCGAGAAGGAGTTGCCGTCGTAGGGAAGCTCCACGGAATCCAGGTACGAGGGGGCCGTCAAGTCCCGGGAGGGGCTGCCTCCGATGCGGAGCTCGGAAACCAGGAGCCGCGGAGGAGTCCTCTCGGAAGACTCCGGGGACGGGTAGATCCGATACATCGCCCCCTGTCCCCCGAAGTAGAGGGAACCGTCCCGGGATTTCCAGGCTCCCACGTGGAAGTCCCGGTCCTTCAGGTCGTTGAAGACCGAGAATCCCCGGATCGTCCCGCCTTGGGCGTCCACGATGGCCAGTCCCGAGGGGGTGCCCACCCAGATCGCCCCGTCGTCGGACTCCAGGATGGACCGGACGGAGTTGTCCGGGAGCCCCTGGGACCTCCCGTATCGCCGGAAGACCCCGGTCTCCGGGTCGACCAGGCGCTGGAGGCCTCCGCCTACGGTTCCCAGCCAGAGCGCGCCCCGGGAATCCACCAGCAGGCTGCGGACGCTCAAGGCCGCGAGTCCGTCCGGCTTTTCCGGATCGTAGCGGTACCGGGTGAAGACGCCGCCGGAATAGCGCTCCAACCCGTTGCCCACGCCCAACCAGAGGGTGCCGTCCGGTGCCTGGGCCAAGGCGTATATCAAGGCGGCCCCGGGACTCGAAGGATCCGCCTCGTCGGGGGGATAATGGACGAAGCGGCCGGTGGACGACTCGTAGCGGTCGAGCCCTTTGGTGTAGGTGCCGACCCAGATGTCCCCGTTCGGCGCCTCCGCCAGGGAGTAGGCCACCTGGTCCGCGAAGGAATCGGGGTCCGCCGGGTCGTTCCGGAACACGTCGAAGTCGTCGGTCCCCTCGTCGTACCGACAAAGCCCCCCGTTCGTGGCGATCCAGATCTGCCCTCGGGAATCCTCGAACAGGGCGTTCACGATATCGTCCGGAATCGCCCGGGGATTGCGGGGATTCCGGCGGTAGTGGGTGAAGGAGGTCTTTCCGGGGTCCCGGCGATCGAGGCCCCCGCTGTAGATTCCCACCCAGAGCCTTCCCTTGGAATCCTCCAGGATGGCCGAGACCTTCCCGGCCGAGAGGGAACCGGGGTCGTCGGAGTGCTGGAAGGCCTCGTACCGCAGGTCCGAGCGCTCGGTCCGGGACACTCCGTCCCCGTTCGTGCCGATCCAGAACGCCCCGTCCGAGTCCAGCAGGGAACTGTACACCACGTTGCCGGCGATGGAACCGGGGCCGTCCTCGGCCCGGTACCGTTCCAGGGCCCCCGTGCCGGGCCGGTACGCGAAGAGTCCCCCGCCCCAGGACCCGGCCAGTATGACGTCCCCGGCCCGGGCGTCCACGAAATAGGTCCGGTCGTCGGGAAGCCGAACGTGCTCGAACCGCAGGGCGGCGGGATCCGCGAGCCGGGCGATACCGCCGTACCAGAAGGAGAACCAAAGCTCCCCGGAAGGGGTTTCGGAGATGGACATCACGTAGTCGCTGGGCAGGGAGGAACCCGGTCCGGACCGGACCACGTCGAAATCGTCGCTGAGGGGCTGATATCGGGCCAGGCCTCCCCCGGAGGTTCCGACCCACACCGTGCCCCGGCTGTCCTCGAACACCGACCGGATGAGGTTAACCCCCAGGCTCCGGGGATCCCCGGGGACGGATCGATAATGGACGAAGGTCCCCTGCTCGGTCATCCGGTCGAGGCCCCGGGAGGTGCCGACCCAGAGCCGGCCCGCGGAATCCTCGCAGAGGGAGATGACCAGGTCCGAGCTGAGGGATCCCGGTTCCTCGGGGGCGCTGCGGTAGGTGGTGAAGCTCTCGGTCCGCAGGTCGAATCGGTTGAGTCCGCCGTAGGTGCCGATCCAGAGAACGTCCCCGGTCAGCAGGAGGGTCTGGATCTGGTTGTGCACCAGGGTGTCCTGGACGAAGGGGACGTTCTCGAAGAGCTTGAAGGTGTACCCGTCCCACCGGACCAGGCCGTTCTGGGTCCCGAACCAGAGAAAACCCCGGGAATCCTGGGCGATCGCGGATACCGAGGAGTTCGGAAGCCCCTCCCGGGCTCCGATGCTGGAGAACCGGAAGGGGGTTTCCGAACCGAAGATACCCGCGGCCGCGAGGAGAAAGACCAGGGCGGCGGATAGGACGGCCCGGCTCGGACTGCGGAAGGTCTCGATGGACATACCCTAAGTCTACGCATACGGGCGGTGCTTTTCTAGCAGGTTGTTGAAATGCTTCGAGTATTTCGACAACCTGCTAGACGTCCCACGGGGGGGGGAAATCCTGGACGGAGACGCACGGGTGCCGCCCGCCTTCCTCGGGGACGCAAGCGTTCGGGCCTCCGCGGGGCGGTATATCCTCGAGACGGACCCGGATGGGGACTCCGTACCCCCGATTCCCGTCTGAAGGAGACGGAATGGCGGAAAGCTCCAGCTACGAGGACCGGCCCGGACCCTACACCGCGAAGCCCGACATCCGGGAGCGCCTTCTCCAGTCGAGCCCGGCCCACATCTCGGATTCGGACCTCCTGGCCGCCGTCCTGGGCAGCGGGACCCGGGGCCGGGACGTCCGGGGCATCGCGCGGGAAATCCTGGGGCGCATCGACCGGGAGCGGAAGCCCCCGGCCGCGGAGGACCTGGCCCGCCTGCCCGGGGTGGGCCCCGCCCAGGCCTGCCGGGTGACCGCGGCCCTGGAATTGGGACGCCGATTATACGGGTTCCGGGAACGCAGGATCGCGGGGCCCCGGGACGTCTTTCCCCTGGTGGTCCACTGGGCGGATCGGGCCAAGGAGCGCTTCATCGTCCTGACCCTGAACGGGGCCCACGAGGTCCTGGCCGCCCGGGTCGTCTCCGTGGGCCTGGTGAACCGGACCGTCGTCCACCCCCGGGAGGTCTTCGCCGAGGCCATCGCGGACCGGGCCTGCGCGATCATCGCCGCCCACAACCATCCCTCCGGCCGCCTGGACCCCTCCCCGGAGGACCGGGAGATCACGGAACGTCTCCGGGACGCCGGGGCCACCCTGGGTATCCCCCTCCTGGATCACGTGATCTTCTGCCCGGACGGCTACTGGAGCTTCGTGGAGCACGGCCTGCTGGAGCCCCCGGAGGAGGGGGGTTAAGTGTCATTCCAGGGAGATCGAAAAACGCTCCCAGTAGTTTTTGGCGAGCACGACGATATCGTCGGTTTTGTCGCCGGGCGTATTGTTGTCGTAGACTTCGATAAGGTTTTCGACGTCGAAATAAAGAACGATCGGGAAAGGTTATCAGGGAGCCCGCCACCTTGGGCAGCTTTATCCCTGCCAGGTCTAAACCAAATGCAGCTATAGTTCCTCATAGTGGATCTATATATAAATTTACTTGCGTTTGGTTCTGATATGTAATACTGTCTTTATATGATCCGACGCACCTGGTGGGA
Organism: uncultured Spirochaetota bacterium; assembly: GCA_937873275.1. Lineage (GTDB taxonomy): Bacteria > Spirochaetota > Spirochaetia > Treponematales > UBA12059 > JAAYUR01. Next base: position 2,513 of record CALMRC010000154.1, on the reverse strand, counting down.
AAAACTCCTTGACGAGAGCCTCGCCCGCAGGCCCGTCGTATGGCTGGCGGGTGTACGGCGATCCGGGAAAACCGTGCTCTGCCGATCGATCGCCGGGGGTCGATACTTCGACTGTGAACTCCCCTCGGTACGCCGTGCTTTATCCGACCCGGAGTCCTTCTTCAAAGCCCAGGGACCCGGCTTGCTCATCCTGGACGAAATCCATCGTCTGGGAGACCCGGCGCTTCCCCTCAAGATTGCGGCGGACCACTTCCCCGAAACCCGCATCATCGCAACCGGATCGTCCACCCTGGGCGCATCCGCGAAGTTCAAGGATACCTTGGCGGGACGAAAGGCGGACGTCCTCCTATATCCCCTGTGCAGAGCCGACGACGCCTTCCCCTTCCACGATGATCTGGACAGACGCTTCCTGAATGGAGGACTTCCGCCGTTCTACCTTGCCGAGCATAGGGACGATCGGGACTACTCCGAATGGATAGAGTCCTTCTGGGCCCGGGACATCCTCGAACTCTTCCGGCTCGAACGGAGGTCTTCGTTCCTTTCCTTCATCGAATTGATCCTGTCCCAGAGCGGCGGTCGCTTCGAGGCTAATTCCCTAGCATCCCCCTGCGGGGTAAGCAGGCCAACAATCGTCAATTTCCTGGCGATCCTGGAAGCCACCCTGTTCGTCCACGTGGTTCGGCCCTACTCGGCTCGCCGTTCCTCCGAGATCGTATCCACTCCCGTCGTATACGCCTTCGACACGGGATTCGTAGCCTGGGCCCAGGGGCTCCACGAGCTGCCCTCCAAGGATCGAGGATTTTTTTGGGAGCACCTGGTGATCAACGAACTAGCAGCCCGGCTTCAAACCCGGGACATCCGACACTGGCGCAACAAGAAGGGGCGGGAGGTCGACTTCGTGATCGCACCGCGGGGGAAGCCGCCGATCGCGATTGAAGCCAAATACAAGGCTGAGTCCTTCGACCCGGCGGGAATGAAAGCCATGCGGGAGATTCATCCCGGAGGCGTGAACCTCGTGGTATCGAGGGACGTTCATACTCCGTACGACAGGACCTACGGCTCCCTCGAGGTTCGATTCCGTTCCCTGGATGTGCTGGCGGATGAGATCGCGCGGGCATGAGCGATATCCGGGCCCGGGCCGAACTCCCCCAGCATCCGGATCAAGGAGGCTCCCATCTTGCGCCACTCCTCCAGGGAAAGGCTCTCGTTCTCCCCGTGGATGGCGGAGCCCGGATCCTCGACGCCCAGGATGACGCAGCGAAGGCCGGGGTGGCGCGCGATGAGCGGGGCGAGGATGCCGATGGAGCCGCCCGTGCCGATGCGGACGGCCTCCCGACCGTACCCGGCGGCCAGGGCGCGGGAGGCGGCCCGCACGGCCGGGTCGTCGGGATCGATCCTCCACCCGGGCAGGTGCAGCAGGACCTTCGCGGAGACCTTCGCTCCCCGGTTCGGCCGGGACAGGATGTGCCGTACCACCGCCTCGCCGGCCTCCCGGGCGTCCATGTCCGGCACCGTGCGGAGGTCGATCCGCGCCCGGGCCCGTTCCATGTAGGCCGCGGTCTGGCGGGCGAGGTCCCGGCCTTCCAGGACATACACGACGAGGGAAGGACGGGTCCAGGCGCGCTCGAGGGAGGAGAAGCCTTCCTCGCCCCAGGGAGAGGCGCCCTCCGCGAGCCGGGCTTCCGCCAGGAACGCCCGGTCATCGATGCGGGCGATCTCCGCCCGCTCCCCCGCGGACGCCTCGCGCACCCGGTCGTAGAAGCCCGACACGGCGATCCGGCCCCTCTCGTCCACGAGGCTCGCCAGGAGGCCGGAGAGCGCGAGGGCCGGATCCGGCAGGGCTCCGCCCCACATCCCGCCGTGCGCGGGCGCGCCCGGGCCTTCGCAGGCCACCTCGACGAGGCAGGCGCCCCGGGTCGAGCACAGGATCGTGGGAAGCCCCGATTCGAAGTTGCCGCCGTCCAGGATTAGAGCCACATCCGCGGCGGCCGACTCGCCATGGTCCCGGAGGAAGTCCGGAAAGTGCGGGGAGCCCGATTCCTCCTCCCCTTCCAGGAGCACCCGGACGTTGACCGGAAGGCCTCCGGCGGCGGAGATCCAGGCTTCCAGGACTGCCAGGCCCAGGAGGCAGCCGCCCTTGTTGTCCGCGGCTCCCCGGCCGAACAGGCGGTCCCCTTCCCGGCGCAGCTCCCAGGGGGAGCCCCGCCACACCTCGGGGCGGCCGGGAGGCATCACGTCATAGTGACCGTACAGGAGGACCGTGGGCGCTCCGGGGAGGCCCAGCCGCTCGGCGGCCACGTAGGGCGGGGCGCCCTCCACCTCTACGAGCCGGGCGTCGAGCCCCGCCTCCCGGGCGCGGTCCGCCAGGAACTCCGCGGCCCGACGCCGGGGCCCGGGATCCGCTTGCGCCTCCGCGGTGACCGAGGGGATCGCGCAGAGCCGGGCGAGAGCCTCCCGGTGGGCCGCCTCGCCTTCCGCGAAGCGGCGGAGAACCCGTTCGATGCCGGCCATGG
>CALMRC010000153.1 GCA_937873275.1 uncultured Spirochaetota bacterium | reverse complement strand
AACCCGGGCATCGCGGTGTATCCCGCTTCCACGGGCTGGCTGTACCTCTCCTGCGGTCTGTCCGACGGATCCCGGGCGATCTACCGATGGACGAATCCCTCCACGCAACAGCCCGTCCGCTTCCCCGAGGTGTACGGCCCCCTGGTCGCCGGCCTTTCCAGTGGCAGGCTCTTAGCGGAAAAGGACGGCGTACTGACGGTCCTCGACCCGGACCTCCGGCGCCTCTTCTCCTTCCCCGCAGGAAAGCTTCGGTTCGTCCACGAGCGCTGGGACGGGACCGTGATGTATTCCGTCTTCACCCGGACGGTCTACGTCCGGACCTCCCGAAACGACGACATCGGCCGCCTGGACGTGGAGGTCTACGAGATCCCCACCGCGGACCTGTACAAGCTGGCGGAATAGCGAGATGGGCGGTCCATCGGACCGTCCATCTCGCCGCGGAACATGCGGAGTTCCGCGAGTATCCAGGATCGTCGGCTTCGCGGCCCGAAACGGCACAGGACACGCGACGGATTACCGGAAGCTGTCCTTCACGGCCGCCAGGAACTCCAGCATCGAAGCATTGCCCGCGTACCGGGCCTCCAGGTCCTTGAAGTACCGGTCCCGTACCGCGGGATCCCGGATCCGGGCCACCCCGTCCACGATGTCCGCGGCGTTGAAGAGGACCTCCTTCTGCCCCGCCGACTGGAAGGCCTCCAGGTAGCGGGAGATCCGGGCGCGCATTCCCGGCAGGGCCGCCGTCACGGCGTCGTTGTCCAGGAACTGGTCCATCCGGGCCCGGCCCGCGACCAGGGCCAGGGTCCCGCCCTTCGACAGGATGGCGTCCTCATCGGCGGCGTAGGCTGCGTAGGCCGCGGTAACCGCGTCGTACCGTGCCTGGGCCGCCTCGAGGTTCGCCTGAAGCCTATCCCGCTCGGAGCGCAGGGCCGCGACCTCCGCGGGGGTGGGTCCCTCGGGGGCACCGGGCGCCCGCTCGACGGCCTGTTCCGCGGCGGCGACCTGGGCCTCCAGCCGCCGGATACGGTCCTCCGTATCCGTGCGGTACTTCTGGAATGCCTCGCTCAAGGCGCGTCCGGACTTCCGGAGCTCTTCCCCCGCCTGGGGAATCTGCTCCGCGAAGGGGAATCGGACCAGGACCGAGGCGTATTTGGCGATGGCCTCGAAATATCGTCGGTTCTCGAGATCTTCCGCCGCTGTGCGAAGCGGGGCGGCGGCTTCCCGAGTATCCGAGGCGCGCCGGGAGGCGACGAGGGCGAGGGCTCCCGCCTCCTTGGCCCGCTGGAGAGCCGCGGAAGCCCGGGGTTCCTCCAAGGCGGCGGTGGCTAGGAGATTTCGGAACGCGGCGTCGAAGGCCCCCGCGTCCTTGGCCGCGTAGGCGGCGTCCAAGTCCGCCCAGGATTTGTCCAGGGCATCCTTCCGGACCAGACTGGCGCCGGCGGCCCGGGACGTGTAGTTCTCGTCCAGGAAGGACAGGGCCGCGGAGAGCTCCGGCAGGGAGGCCAGCATCCGGCGGTAGGCGGCGTCCGCCTCCTCCCGGTTGCCGGCGTCTTGGGCGGACTTGGCCTTGGCGGCCTCCTCCCGGATGCGCCCGACCGCGGCCAGGGCGTCGGAAATCCGTGCGGAGTCCGCGGAGGTTCGGGCCCGTTCCGCGGAGATCGTCCGCTCGACGAGGTCCACGGCGAATAGGTCCGCCTCCCGCCTGCGGGAAAGACTCGTGAACCGGGCCAGGGCGGGATCGGACAGATACTGTCGAATCGCCTCGGCGCTCCGGGCGGCGTCCTCGACCCGGCCTTCCTGGATGGCCGCGCGGGCGGAGACGAAGAGGCCCAAAAGCCGGTCCTCGGCGGAGCGGGCCAGGGCGGCCTCCTCGTTGTACCGCGAGAGTTGCGCCTCCGCGGTCTTCAGGCTCTCCGCGGTCCGGGTACGCTCGGCTTCCAGGGCCTTGTTCTTCTCGTCCAGCTGGGCCCGGAGTTCCTGCTCCCGTTTCCGGGACTCGTCCTGGATCTTCTGGCGCTCCACGGTGGCGGACTGAAGGCTGGCCTGGAACTCGGCCCGGGCCTTGTCCAGGTTGGCCTGGATGGCCAGACGCTCCTCGTCGGCCTTGCGGGCGTACTCGTCCAGCGCCCGATTGAGCGCCGCGGTCTTTTCCTGTTCGAAGGCCTTCAAGCGCTCCTCGATGGTGGCCGGCGTGAGTCCCGCCGCGGTCAGCCGTTGCCGTTCCTTTTCCAATTCAGCGGCCAATTCCGTCCGGAGTTCGGTTTCCTTGGCCTTGACCCGGTCCTCGACGCTGGAAAGCAGCTGGCTCTTCTCCCGGTCCAAGGCAGCCATCTTCTCCTGGATGGCCGTGATCTCCCGGTCCTTCTCCAGGATGCGTCCCTCCGCCTCCCGGCGGATCTCCTGGAGAAGCTTACCTTCGGCGGTGGAGATCGCCGCGGCGGATTCGGTCCGGGCCTCCTCGGAGCCGCCGAAGAAGGTCCAGAGGGCGTACAGACCCGCCCCGAGAATCAGGACGGCGAACAGGTTCACCAGGAGGGGGGCCGCGAAGCCGCGCTTCCTGGGCTTGACCGTCCAGGTATCCGGGCCCGCCAGGATACGGCTGGACTGTGCGACGCGGTCGATGTGGACGAGGATATCCTGCTGGTCCTCCTTGGATATTCCCGTCTTGTCGTCCAAGTCCAGGTCCGGCACGCCGTTTCCGTACCCGTTCCCGGCTCGAATCTCCTCCGCCTTTCTCAGCAGCCCTTGTTCCGCCATCGGTCCGGCTCCTTGCCCGTATCGTCTCAACAAATAGTATAGGGGATCCCGCCCCCGGATTTCCACGCCCGCCGGCCGTCCCACGTCCGCGAGGCGGCGAACCGGGTCCGCATTTGTATTATCGGCAAGATGTTACATTCAGGGCCGGAAATAGTGCCCGGCCGGTTTCATTGACTAACGGTCCGGGGATCGGTTAGAATGGTGGGATAGAATCACGAGCAGGGGCGGAGTTTCGCCCGGCCCGCAATCCACGACTTCCGAAAGAGACCATGACGGAAAAGGGCAGCGCAAGCGAACTTCTTTCCCAAGCCTACGAACGACTCCGGGAAGCGGACCTCCAGGGCGCTTCCGCCCGCCTCGACGACGCGCTTGCCGCGGACTTCGAGAGCGAGGAGGTGTTGTTCGCCCTGGCCTGCGCGGCCTGGTGGAAGGAACGTCTCGAACGCCTGGACGGCTGCCCTTCCCCCTTCGAGCGTGGGGAATTCGTCCTCTCCCAGTGGAAGGGCTTCCTGGCCTTCCAGATGCGCCGTCCGGGGGAGTACGACGCGGCCCGGTACGCGTTCAAGCGGTTCGCCTTCCAGACGGCGCTCCGGGAGTTCCGGACCCTGGGACCGGAGGACTCCGAGTCCTGGGAACCCGAACTGGCCCTGCGGATCGGGCGCTGCCTCAAAGGGTCCGGTGATTTTGACGGCGCCCTGGAGAAGCTGGAAGGCGCCGCCCGGGAACGACGGGACGCTCCGGAGATCCTTGCGGAACTCGCGGACGTCTACGCCCTGGTGAACGAGGCCCGGACCTCCAAGGCCCTATTCCGGGAGGCCTTCTTCCTGAATCCCCAGCGCATCGACACGGCCTTCCTGGAATGCCCCGCCCTGGTCCGGCTCGTGGAGCACGTTCGGGGCCTGGGGTTCCGGAGCCCGGAGCTGGAAGAGTGGATCCCGGTCTACGGCAGCCTTCTGGGTGTGTTCTCGGTGAAGAGGGAGCTGAAGCCCATCGAGGTGGGCCGGCTTCGCCAGTCCGTGTACGAACTGGAAAACGAGGTGAAGGAAAACGCGGAGCGGAGGAGCCTGTTGACGCCCCGGCTGATCAACCGGTACTTCTGGCTCATCGACCACTACATCAACGCCAAGGAAGACCGATCGCGGATCGAAGAGGTTCTCCTGAAGATCAAGTTGATGGACCCGAACGTGCACAAGCAATACGTAGCGTAACCGACGGAGAGGAGACCGATATGGCAGATTCGCCCATCGCGAAACGGCTTCAGGAGATGCTCAACGAGGAGAAGTGGACCCGGGCCACCCTGAGCGGGTACTCGGTGAACCATCTCAAGGAGATCGACGCCCTGTTCAAGGAAGCCGCGGCCGCCAAGGCGGTGGACGACGTCCTCGAGGTCTGCGAAGAGCATCTCGGCCATACCAAGAACAGCATCATCGCCCTGTACCTCTCCGGCATCATCGCCCTCTCCCGCCAGCAGATCGACGACTCCAACATGGTCGCCCTGATGGACATCTTCACGGAAAACAAGAAGTGGAACATCGTGGAGTACATCTGCCAGCGCATCCTCGAGGAATCCGGGGAAAACCGCATCGCCCTGGCGAAGCTGGCGGAGTGCTACCAGAACGAGGACCGGATCGACGAGATGTACTCGGTCTGGGAGCGCCTGGTGCGGGTGGACTTCGAGGAAGCCGACATCGTCAAGGCCCTGGCGGAGCACCGGGAGAAGGAAGGCCGCACCGAGGAGGCGATCGACTTCTACCGCAAGGCGCTCCACCGCTACATCGCCCGGGGATCCTTCACGGCGGTCAAGGAGATCTGGTCCAAGCTGATCGAGTCCTGTCCCGAGGACATCGACTTCTTCCTCCACGTCCAGCGCAAGATCGCCAAGCAGATCAGCGAGGACAAGGCGTCCGGGCTCCTCATGGACCTCTACCGCTACTACAAGGGCAAGGAGGACTGGAACACCGCGACGGACATCCTCAAGGTCGTGATCGCCTACGACGAGAAGAACCCGGCGGTCCGCAAGGAGATCGTGGACTGCTACCGCGGGAAATTCGCCGGGCACTCCCAGCTGGAGGACTACATCCGTCTTTCCAACCTGGGGCAGTCCTACCGCAGCCTCACGGAGGCCATGGCGGATTTCGAGAAGCACATTGCCTTCGACGTGGGGAATTTCGTCTTCCACCGCACATGGAACATCGGCCGGATCGCCGCCATCCGGGGCGACGAGATCGTCATCGACTTCGCGAAGAAGCGCGGACACTCGATGAGCCTCAAGATGGCCATCGACAGCCTGGTCACCCTGAGCCGGGACCACGTCTGGGTGCTCAAGGCGGTCTGGTCGAAGGACAAGCTCCACGACAAGGTGAAGACCGACCCCGCCTGGGCCCTCCGGACGGTGATCAAGAGTTTCGACAACCGGGCGGATCTCAAGAAAATCAAGGCCGAGCTGGTTCCCTCCATCCTCAGCGCCGGGGAGTGGACCAGCTGGAGCTCCAAGGCCCGGGAGATACTGAAGACCGACCCCATGTTCGGGAACGCCCAGGATTCCATCGGCACCTTCATCGTCCGGGACCGGTCCCTCTCCCTGGCGGACAAGGTGTATGCCCAGTTCAAGGCGGAGAAGGGATTCTTCGAGCGCGTCCGGTTCATCCGGGACCTGGCGGACAAGGGGCAGACGGATTCGGAGTACTTCATGGAGATGCTCGGGTTCTTCACCGGATACCTGCGCTCCTACTCGACGGTGAACGAGCACATCATGGCGTCCTACCTCCTCATCAAGGAGCTGGCCGCGGAGCACAAGCACCTGGCCTCCGCCCTGACCCCCCAGTTCTCCGACCTCTTCTCGAACATCGAGGACCCGGTCTCCGTGTACGAGGGTCTCAAGGATTCGGAGCTTCGGACGTCCTTCCTCCACCACATCAAGACCTTCGTTCCCGACTGGGCGGAAGTCTACGTTCGTCTGTTCCCCTACTCCCTGTCCGCCACCCTGGTGAACGCGCTCCTGAACGCGGGTCACACGGACAGCCTCCAGCGCATGGTCATCGACATCGTGGAGAACTACCGGGATCACCGGGACGCCTTCATCTGGGTCGTGAACAACCTGATGGACGCGCCCTGGGTCCAGGAACTCAAGCTCTCCGACGAAAAGATCCTCATCACCCTGATCCATATCCTGGACATCTCCTTCAAGGAGATCGAGAACCACCGGGACACCACGGACAACCGGAAGATCAACAAGCAGGTCCAGCAGATCCTCTTCAGCAAGGACCGGCGGCTCGAGTCGTTCCTCGAGAAGGCGGAACACGACACCCTCGAGAGGGTCTACACCCTGCTGGACGACGTGAAGGACCTGGATCCCGCGATCAAGCTCCGGCTGCGGAAGCAGATCGTAGAGCGGTTCCCGGATTTCAAGATCACGGGGGAATCCGAGAAGGCCGTGGTCTCCCGGGGCCTCATGGTCACGTCGGAGAAATTCTCGGAAAAGCAGAAACTCCTCCAGCAGATCATGGAGGTGGAGGTGCCGGCCAACCAGAAGGAGATCGCCTACGCCCTGTCCCTGGGGGACCTCCGGGAGAACGCCGAGTACAAGGCCGCCAAGGAGAAGCAGGACGAGCTGAACTCCAAGGTCGCCAAGCTGAAGAACGAGATCGAGCGGGCCCAGATCTTCGACAAGTCCACGGTCAACGCATCCAAGGTCTCCTTCGGAACGATCGTGCACCTGCTGAACGAGACGGAGCGGACGGAGGAGACCTACACCATCCTGGGACCCTGGGAATCCGATCCGTCCAGCAACGTCATCTCCTATCTGTCGCCCCTGGGCAAGAAGCTCCTGAACCACAAGGCGGGAGACCGCCTTTCCTTCGCGATCCACGAGCGGAAGTTCGAATACGTAGTGAAGTCGATCAAGGCCGCGCAGCTCTAAGAATCCTGCCCGGCCGGGGAAGGTGGACCGATGAAAAAGCTCCTGCTTGCGATCGTCGTGGCTGCGTCCCTGGTATCCCCGGTACCGGCCGGCGCGCAGGAAAAGCCGGTGGATCTCATCGTGCTCCTGGACGCCTCCCAGAGCATGTTCCCGTACTTCACGGAGGTGGTGGATTACGTGGTCTCCCGGATCGCCCGGGAATACCTGCGCTTCGGGGACACCTTCCACCTCCTGACCTTCACGGATTCGGTGAGGATCGAGATAGCCCAGTCGGTCCGCACCGAGCAGGACCTCAAGAGCCTTTTGGGCCGGCTCTACCTGCTCTATCCCTTCGGCCGGAGCACGGACCTGGTGGCGGCCCTCTCGTCCCTGTACCGGTACACCTCGGACCTCCCGGAGTCGAACCGCAAACTCATCGTCATGGTCACGGACGGCATGCACAATCCGTCCCCCCAGAGCCCGAACGCGGCCCTCGGGGCCGACCAGGTCCGGGCCAGCATCGACGAGACCGCGGCCCGAATCCGGGCCAACGGGTGGACCATCCGCATCGTCCGCATCCCCTTCGATGGGGCGGCGGCCGCCGCGGGAACCGGCGCCCCGGGCGGCACGGCCGCCGGTACCGCCGAATCCCCGGGCGCCTCCCCCGGAGCCGGGGACTACCTCTCCGACGTGGCCTCCGGACTCGCGGCCCCGGTCACCGATTTCACGTCCGCCGGCCGGGAGGACGCCGCCAGCCTCAGCGTGGAAATGCCCCGGATAGCCTTCCCCGGCCACCTCGGCCGCCAGGGCTACGATTTCACCTTCCCCCTCTCGATCTCCAACCCCTCGGGCCGGGACCTCCGCCTGGAGCTCTCCGGCGTCCTGATCCGGGGATCCGACGTCCTTCGGAAGAGCCAGTTCGCCGACGTCCCTTCGGGCGCGGAGCGTACCATCCAGGTGCCCGTCCGTCTGCCCGATTCCATCGAACCCGGCACCGTATCCCTGGAGACGGAACTGCGGTTCGCGGACGGGGTCCGCGCGGCCCCGACGGTGGGAATCCTGTCCCTCGAGCTGGTCCGGAATCCCCTCTCCCGGATCTTCCGGACCACGGGAACCGCGGTCCTATTCCTGGTCCTGCTGGCCGCCGCCCTGGCCCTCATCGTCCTGCTCGTGGTCTACGTCCGGAACCTCCACCGTCGTGCTGAGGAGCCCGTCGTGGCCGCGGTCCTGGATTCCGAGGCCGCCGCGGCGGAGGAGCGCAGGAAAGCCCTGGGCTCGGCGAGGAAGGAAGCCCCGGCCCGGGTCACCCGGGCGGAGGCGCGGACGTATTCCGCGGATCTCGTTCCCCGGCACGTCAGCGAGGAGGAAGCCCGGAAGATCCTGGAGGGCCAGGCGCCCACCCGGGTGACCGAGGAGGAAGCACGGAGGATCCAGGAAGGTCAGGCTCCCTCCCGCGTCACCGCGGAGGAAGCCCGGGTTTTCCAGGAGAATCTCGTTCCCAAGCACGTCACCGAGGAAGAGGCCCGAGCCTTCAAGCCTTCCCGGGCGGAAATCACCCAGGACGAGGCCCGGGCCTATTCGGTCAACCGGGGCATCACCGAGGAGGAAGCGGCCAAGTACCGGGATACGACGTCCCGCAGCGCAGCGGACGCCCTGGCCGCCTTCGCCGCGGCCGTGTCGCCGAACCGTCCCGCCGCCGGGGCGCCCGCCGCCCCTCCCGCGGAATACGTGCCCGTGGTCAAACGCACGGGGTCCCTGCGGGTGGAATTCCGCGTTGAGGACCAGAACCCGAACATCGGCCTCCGGAACGTGCGGACCCTCCAGTCCGGCGGGAAGAAGACCATCGGAGGAAGACGAAGCGATTTCCTGGTCTTCCTGGTGCCCGTCCCCTCCCGGGTTGCGGAGGTGCACTTCGACGGCGAGGACCTTACGATCGTCCCGCTCCGTCCGGAGTTCTTCCCGGACCATCCGGGCCCGATTCCCGGGTGCCTGGGCCGCACCGTACGGCTGGTGAACCGCCACGGCCGGGTCCTGAACCTGTCCTTCCGCCGCTACGTGCCTCCGGCCGACCGGATCAACAAGCTCCTGCACTGCCTGGACGCGCCGGGCCTGCCGGTTCTGAACGGGGACGGCCCCGCCGCACCCGAGGGCGACGACCGGAACC
>CALMRC010000152.1 GCA_937873275.1 uncultured Spirochaetota bacterium | reverse complement strand
TCGTCCGGGCCGGCCCGCAAGGTCGCCGCGGCCCGCGCCCCGGCCGCCAAGACCCTCCCCGCCATCGACGGCGGCCGGAGCTCCCGGGCTACCCAGATCGTCCCGGCGGAAGTTGCCGCGTCCGACACGGACGATTCCGATTTCGAGGAATTCTGAGATGGCCGACCAAACGGACAATCAATACCTGACCTTCGGGATCGACGGGGAGACCTACGCCGTCCCCGTGGGCAAGGTCCGGGAAGTGTTGGAGTACATGAAACCGACCAAGCTTCCCAAGACCGCGGAGTACCTGAAGGGCATCATCAACGTCCGGGGCTCGGGGATACCCGTCGTGGACCTTCGCAACCGCTTCGGTCTGCCGGAGATCCCGGTCACCAAGGATACCGCGGTCATCGTGATGGAGATCGCGGACGCGGAAGGCCGATCCCTGGTGATCGGAGCCCTCACGGACGAGGTCCACGAGGTGGTGGAAATGGTGGATGATCAGATGGAGGCCGCCCCCCGCTTCGGGACCCGAATCGACTCTGCCTTCATCCACGCCATCGGCAAGCGGGGGGATGCCTTCGTCATCGTCCTGGACATCGACAAGGCCTTCCGGGTCGAGGAAGCCGCGGAACTATCCCGGGCCGCGGGGACCGGGTCCGGGGGATAACCCGCCGAAGCCCTGGGAAAGTAGCCGAAACCCCGTTTCGGTGGCCTGAGGCCGTCACCCAGGTCGACGGTCTCAGGCCACCGCTTCCCTATCTATTCCCGACTCCCGCGGTTAGAAGGCAGGTAGATGGACAGCCGGGTACCGGAGGAAGTATCCACGTCCAAGGTTCCGCCGAGCTGTTCTACGATACCCCGGACGATGATCGATCCCATGGAGCCGCTCTGCAGGATGGACGAGGCCTCCTCGGAAGGCGTCCCGTCGTCCTCCACGCTCAAACGGTATCCTTCCCCCTCCTCCGCGAGACGGACCCGCAGGATCCCCGGCCTCCCTCCGGGGAAGGCATGCTTGAGCGCGTTGACCACGAGTTCGTTGATCACCAGGCCCAGGTTGAGGAGGACCGACGCCTGGAACTGGACGTCCCGGACGTCCAGCTCCAGGGTTACGGAGCCGGGAGGATTCGCCAGGGAGGCCACCAGGCCGCGGCACAAACGGCCGATATAGCTTCGGGTCGACACGCCGGTCAGGTTTTCGCTCCGGTACAGCTGTTCGTGGATCATCGCGACGGCCTGTACCCGTTGGGCGAGCCGATCGAACGCCGCACCGACGTCCCCCGGATCCGTCGCTTCCCGGCGCTGAAGCGAGATGAGCCCCCCGATCATCGCGAGGTTGTTCTTCACCCGGTGATGCACCTCCCGCACGAGCATCTCGCGCTCCGCGAGGGCACCGGTCAGCCGCTCGTTCGCGCGCGCCAGCTCGTCGGTCCGGGCGGCCACGAGATCCTCCAGGCCGCGTCGATGCCGTTCCAGCTCGACCTCGATCCGAAGACGGGACCGCAAGTACAAGATCGCCGTCGCGGCCAGCAGGCCGGTGAGCAGGAGGAACGCGTTCGTGGTCTCGTGGAGAACCCCGTGCATGTCCGAGTGGAGCTTCTTCGCCCCGACGTAAAACATGCCCTCGATCTGGCTGAACAGGGCCGACCGGGCGGCCAGGCTCTCGTCAAACTCCCGGACGACCCGGGAGAATTCCCCCAGCCGTTTCCGTCCCTCGGGACCGTCCCCCGCGGCATCCGCGGCCTCGATCTGTCGCCCCATTAGTTCGATCGCCTCGCGGTACCGTTCGTTGGAGGTCCTCAGGCGCTCGTGCAGGAAGAGGGGATCCTCCCCGAGGAAGGGCTCGAGGGCGTCCGGTTCGATCAACTCTGGTATGCGGGCATGGTTGACCAAGGACTGGCCGAGGTCGAGCCGCTCCCGATACCCCGAGGTTCCTTCCGCCTCCGCCACGCGGAAGGCGCAGGCGGCGAACACGACCCGGTTCAAGGCCGTGCTCTGCTCGAAGATGTTCTTCTCGAAGAACGACCGCTTCTGTTCCGTCATCGCCAGGAGCCGGCTGATCTCCCGGTATTGGACGGAGAGCAGGACGCCTATGGCGGCCGCGAGTACCAGGAAGGCGAACAGGAATCCGTACTGCCGCCAGGCGCGGAGCCGTCTTCCCGGGACGGGCGACGTCTCCACGGCCGCCCTTATTCCACCCGGATGTCGTTCACTTGCCATACGAGCTGGTGCTTGTAGATCGAGGGGTCGAGTTCGGGAAAGCGCCCGAAATCGATGGCGACGCAGAAGGGCGACCGGTTCTTCATCGACGGATTTTCCGGAAGCGGACGTCCGTCCACGGCCCACGCCAGGAGGAACTCATACTGCTCGAAGTCCCGCCGTCGGATGGGTATCGAGTACTTGTTTCGGGCCGACACGGTGATCCGTACGGCCGACGGGGCGATCCCCAGCCGGGCGAGGAGGTCCGAAATCAGGACCCCGGTGAAGGCATGCTCGCGATTGTCCCAGGGATCGACGCACGTGAAAGTCCTGGAAGGCAGGGCCCGTATGGACGCGATGTCGAGATACACGGAGGATCCCGGACCTACCAGGCCGCGGACCGTGAGATCGGCCGTCTCGGCGGTGAGGCCCCGGGGCGGGCTCCAGATTCCGCCGGAACCCGGCTCCTGGGCGGACAGGGACAGGGACAGCACCGCGATGCAGGCCGCCAAGCCCGCCGCGCGAGACGGGAAACGCCGTGCGGGGACCTTCGGGGCCCGCGGTTTTTGAAACCGGATACGAACCTGCCCTTTCGGATGGCGGGGAAAGCGCCGCACGAATCCTCGTGACGCGCCGGGCAATCCCGGAACCGCCAGCCGGCAGAAAGTAAAGTGCTTCTCCCCCGGCCTGTCAAGGATTCTCCATACGAATTGCCGGGCGATGTTTGCAATCCTAACCCGGATGATCGAGAATAGATTTGTCCCGACTCGATTCGCGCATGGAGGTTTCCATGAAAATTGGTGCAAAACTGACCCTGGGATTCGCGGCGGTCCTGGTAGCGCTTCTCCTCATCGCCGGATTGAGCATACTCTCCCTCCGGACGATCTCCGCGGACCTGGCCGCCATCTACAGCCGATACCTGCCCGCCATCGACGCCCTGGACCAGGCGGACCGGGACCTCTACCAGCTCATCGAGGCGGAACGGTCCCTCCTCATCCTGCATCCCGCGGACGAACGGGTCAAGAAGTACCAGGACGCGTACAAGGAGAACTTCCAGCAGTCCGCGGACCGGGTCGGCAAGGCGGCGGCCCTGGCGGAAACCGCGGAGGAAAAGGCCATCTACCTGCGCCACGACGAGACCCGGAAGGCCTGGGCGGGCGTATCGGCCCGGGTCCTCCAGCTCGCGGCCTCCGGCGATTCCACGGAAGCGAGGGCCCTCTCCTTCGGGGAGGCCTCCAAACTCTTCGGGGCCATGCGGGACACCCTGAACGAGCTCCAGGAGCTCCTGAACAAGGAGGCGGAACTCCACAGCCAGAGCGCGGTGGCCGCCCAGAGCCGGGCCCTGCTCTTCGTGGCCGTCGTATCCGCGATCGCCCTCATCGCGTCCGGAGTCCTGGCCTACCTGATCACCCGGTCCATCGTCCGGCCCCTGAACATGGCTGTCGGCCATCTCAGCCGCATGTCCGGGGGGGACCTTACGGTCGACGTGGAAGCGGTCCACCTGAAACGCTCCGACGAGATCGGGGACCTGGCCAAGGCCCTGGACACCCTGTCCCGGGACCTCCGGCGCATCGTCCAGTCGATCCTTTCCTCCTCCGGCCAGGTTTCCGCCGGCTCCCAGCAGATCTCGGCCACGGCCCAGCAGCTGTCCCAAGGGGCCACGGAGCAGGCCGCCAACGCGGAGGAGGTCTCCGCCTCCGTCGAACAGATGGCCGCCACGGTCAAGCAGAATGCGGACAACTCCCAGGCCACCGAGAGCATAGCCCGGAAGTCCGCGACGGACGCGGACACCGGGGGCAAGGCCGTGGTGGAGGCCGTGGGGGCCATGAACGAGATAGCCCGGAAGATCTCCATCATCGACGAGATCGCCCGGCAGACGAACCTGCTGGCCCTGAACGCCGCCATCGAGGCGGCCCGGGCCGGGGAGGCGGGCAAGGGCTTCGCGGTGGTGGCCAGCGAGGTGCGGAAATTGGCGGAGCGGAGCCAGAAAGCCTCCGGGGAGATCGGGGACCTGTCCCGGAACACCGTGGGCACGGCGACCAAAGCCGGGGAAATCATCCAGAGCATCGTGCCGGACATCCGGAAGACCAGCGACCTGGTACAGGAGATCGCCAGCGCCTCGGCGGAGCAGAACTCCGGGGTGGAGCAGATCGCGAAGGCGATGACCCAGCTGGACACGGTGATCCAGCAGAACGCCAGCGCCAGCGAGGAGATGGCCAGCATGGCGGAGGAGCTTTCCAGCCAGGCGGACCAGCTGGCCCAGACGATCGGCTTCTTCAAGGTGAACACCGACCGGACCGCCTCCACGGTCTCGTCCGGGCCGACCCGCAAGGTCGCCGCGGCCCGCGCCCCGGCCGCCAAGACCCCGGGCAAGCCCGC
>CALMRC010000151.1 GCA_937873275.1 uncultured Spirochaetota bacterium | reverse complement strand
TCCGCGCAGCCCAGGGCCCGGCTCACGTGCGCCCCGTAGGGCTCGCCGGAATAGAAGGCGTCCACCCGGGTCCCCGCCAGGAAGCGGCGGAGGAAGTCCTCCTGGGCTCGCATGACCCCCGGGGAGTAGCCCGTGTCCTCGGGACCTTCCGGGGCCTCCAGGACCTCCGCCCGGGGACAGAGCTCCCGGATCCAGCCCGCCCGCACGGACAGGGGGATCTCCGTGTGCCGCGTCGCGGGGTAGACCACCACCAGGACCCGGCGGCACTCGGACAGGGCCTTCTCGATAAGGAACCGGTGTCCCCGGTGGAAGGGGGCGAACTTGCCCAGGGTCAGTCCGACGGAATACATAGTGTATATAATACACTTTAATCCGAGGCCGTCAAGGGGAATCGTCGCCTTCGCTTGCGCCCCCGCCCCGGGGGGTCTACACTCGGGGCATACCCGCCCTTCGGGAGATAAGCATGAAAAAGACCTGGACCCTGTACCGCTGGAAGAAATATATGTGGGTCCTCTTCGACCCGGACCGGGGGCACGGGGACGCCCGGCCTCAGGACCCCTGGATGCCCTCCTTCTACCCCCTCCTGGACTCCTCCGCCCCCCGGGGTTCCGCCGTAAGGGTGACCTTCGCGGACGCGGACTTCCCGGGCAGTACCCTGGTCCTGGAAAAGACCTCGGAGCCCGCCCCGGGGGTCCTGGAGTACCACGACCGGGAAGGCAACGTCCTCTGGGTCCAGGCCCGGGAGCTGGACGAACATATCGGCGCCCGGCCGGACCGGATCTTCGCCGGTATCGAATGACGGCCCCCGGATTCACCGTCCTGTCGGCCGCCCTGGCCGCGGGACTCGCCGCCTCGGCCGCGGCCCTGGTCCTGTACCGAAAGGTCCGCCGGATGCGGCGGACCGAGGAGACCCTGGCCCGGATCCTGGGCGGCCTTACCGAGGAGGGTTTCCATCCAGACATGCAGGCTGAAGTCCAGGAACTCCGGGACCTGGCCGGGTCGGCGGGACCGGGACCGGCGGCCAGGGCCGCGAACGCAGCCGCAACCCTGGCCGAGCGCCTGTCCGAGGCGATGCCCGTCTACTCGGATTACCGGAGCGGCCGGACCTTGCCGCCCTGCTTCGTGCCCCGGACCCTGGGGCCCGACGGGATCCTCCGGGGCCTGGGCCGGGCGGAGGGCCCGGGCTGCGAGGCCGCGGGATACGCCGCCTGGCCGTACCGGAGCGAGTGGATGGAGTTTCATACTCCCAACCAGCGCTATGCATGGTTCGCTCATTTCAGGTCCGCCGGGAATGGGATGGAGTCCGCCTTGCTCTGTCGGACCATGGCGAACTTGCTTCGTAACGAACTTGCGAGCAGGGGAACCAGCCTGCACCGGCCGGAGACCCTGCCGGAAATCCTCTACCGGGTCAACGAGCACCTCGTCGGCCAGGGGTTCGAGGGCATATTCGTGGCCGCCTGCCTGGGGCTCTGGGACCGGCAGGAAAGCGAGGCGGTCCTCTGCGGAGCCGGCATCTCCCGGATCCTCCGCTGGAATGCCGGATCCCGTTCAGCCCGCTGGGCGGAGCTTCTCCGGTTGCCCACGCTCGGAACCTTTCCCAACTTCATGATCGAGACGCGATTCCCCTTCAAAACCACCCGGGTGAAGCTGGATTCCGGAGATGCGCTGGTGTTGACCAGCGATACCAACAATTCGATACGGTACATCCGGGACGGGGACGGCCGCATCGCGACAAATGAAATCACTGCCTCCATCGGCGATACCCAGACTACTCAAGACGTGCAATTATTCGAGCATTTCGATTCCGGCCAGCGCATCGAATCCCTTCTCGAGGCCGTAGGCAGCCGCTCGACCTGGAGACTCGAGAAGGAGGGCGGCCTGCCCGGGGAGGAGGACCTGGTCTTCGACTTCTCCGACTGCGAGGGAAGACCCGAGGACTTCGCCCTGGCCCTGGCCGCGGCGGAGCGGATCTTCCGGATGTACCCGGATCCCGGGGCGGGGCCGGAGGACCGTGTCTTCCTGGACCCGGTAACCGACGCCTTCCTGGTCCGGCACTTCCCCAAGGTCGGGCTCTACCGGAAGGAGGGGATGGTCCGGGTCCTGGAGCGCGAGGCACTCGACCGGGCGGGCGGCGGCGGATTTTGGGGCGAGGGCAAGGTGGTGGAATGGCGCGGGATCCGGGAGGACCGGCAGTACGACGTGTCCATCCTGGCCATCGGCAGGAAGGAGTGAGGGGGGGCGCCGCCGCCGGCCCTTGACGGCCGTCATGTTAGTGTTATGATTACACCATGAATCTGAAAACCATCCCCTTGTTCGACGAACTTGAGGGCTCGGAATCGATCCTCCTGGCCGGCTGCGGCGGGGGCTTCGACGTCTTCGGAGCCCTGCCCCTCTACTTCGCCCTACGGGAGGCCGGGAAAAAGGTCCACCTGGCCAACCTCTCCTTCAGCTTCCCGGAGGAGGCATTCCCCTTGGCGGTGCTCCAGCCCGAGTACGCCCGCCGCCGCCTGGCCCCGACCCTCCTGTCCGTGGACGCGGACCTCAAGCCCCTGGGCTCCTACTTTCCGGAACTGTACCTTTCCCGGTGGTTCCGGGACCGGGGGGAGGAGGTGCCGGTCTACACCTTCGCCACCTCCGGCGCCGCCCCCCTGCTGGAGGGATACCGGGTCCTGGCGGACCGCCTGGGCCTGGACGCGGCGATCCTGGTGGACGGGGGCACCGACAGCCTCATGAAGGGGGACGAGGAGGACCTGGCGACGCCGAGCGAGGACATCGCCAGCGTGGCGGCGGTCTCGGACCTGGACCTGCCGGTCAAGATCCTGGCCTGCATCGGCTTCGGGATCGACTGGTACCACGGACTCTGCCACGCCCGGGTCCTGGAGGCCACCGCGGAGCTCGCCGCGGCGGGGGGCTTCCTGGGGGTCTTCTCCCTCCTGGCCGGGATGCCCGAGGCCGAGCTCTTCCGGCAGGCCTGCGCCTGGGTCTTCGACCGCATGCCCGGCGACGAGAGTGCCGTGGCCAGCTCGGTGATCTCCGCCCTGGACGGCCGCTTCGGGAACTGGCACGCCTATCCCCGCACCGAGAAGGGCGAGCTCTGGATCAGCCCCCTCATGTCGGCCTACTGGAGCTACCGGCTGGACGCCGTGGCGGACCGGCTGCTGTACCCCCGGGAGGCCCTGCGACGCACCCGGGGAATCCTGGACGTGACCAAGGTCATCCTCGACTTCCGGCAGGGCCTGGGAAAGCTCCGGCCCCGGATCCCCATCCCCATCTAGGAGCCGCCATGGAACGACTGCGAATGCACTGGGATCCCCGGCAGGTCGGGCCCGTATCGGAGAGCTACGCACCCTACGCCTCGATCGCGCGGCTGACCGTGGAGGCCTTCCTCCAAAGCGGCCTTCCCGTCGAGGTAGTCGGGGGCTGGCCGCCCGCGACCCCGGAGGAGCTCGCCCGGGCCCACGACCCGGAGCACGTCCGGAAGGTCCTGGAGGGCCGGGACACCAACGGCTTCGGGAACGAGGACCCCGCGGTCGCCCGGGCGGCCCTCTGGGAAGCGGGCTCCTTCCTGTCCGCCGCCTTCGACGCGGCCCGGACCGGGGATCCCGCCTTCAGTCCCAGCCAGGGCTTCCATCACGCCACCTGGGGCGAATGCTGGAACTTCTGCACCTTCAACGGCCTCGTCGTGGCCGCCCTCCGGCTTAGGGAGGAGGGCCGGGCCCGGAGGGTCGGGATCCTGGACTTCGACTGCCACTGGGGAAACGGCACGGACGACATCCTGGAGCGGCTCGGGCTGGACTGGATCGTCCACTGGTCCTTCGGCAAGTTCAAGCGGACCGTCCGCCGGGGGATCGGCTGGGACGCCTGGATCGAGGGGCTGCCGGGGGAGCTGGAGGCCCGCTTCGCGGACTGCGGCATCCTGTTCTACCAGGCCGGGGCGGACCCCCACATCGAGGACCGCTTCGGCGGGGAACTCACGACGGAGCAGATGCGCCTGCGGGACCGGGCGGTCTTCCGCTGGGCCGCCTCCCGGGGCGTGCCCGTGGCCTGGAACCTGGCGGGGGGCTACCAGGATCCCCCCTCCAAGGTCGTGGCCCTGCACCGGATCACCCTGGACGAGTGCCTGGGGGCGCGGGGCCTTCAGTAGAGGAGTTCGACCCGAAGGCCCGGGAAGCGCAGGAAGTCCCGGTCTCCCGTGACGATTGCCGCGTCGTTCTCCAGGCAGAGGGCGGCGAGGTGGGCGTCGGTCGTGAGGTTGCCGCCGGTGCCCGAGGCGAGCAGGAGGTGTCCCAGGATCCCGAGATGGGCCCTTCCGGGATCCAGGATACGGACCGACGGCCGGGCCGCCAGGTCCCGGATCCATCCCAGGGCCTGCTCGACGGACAGGGGCCGCGGGAAGACACGGCTCGAGGTCGTGAGCCGGAGGAACCCGAGGATTACGGCCCAGGGAAGTCCGATCTCCTCCGTCCCCTCGTTCACGGCCTCCTTCAGCCACGCCTCCGCCCGCTCGTGGCGGGCCGAGTCCGCGTCGACGGCATACAGCAGGACGTTCAGGTCCGGGATTATCACTTGCGCAGGTCCCGCTTGGCGATCGCGGCGTCGGCCTCCAGGCTATCCGCGACCTCCCAGGCCTTGTCGAGGTCCGCGGCGGGAGTCCCCATCCGGTAGGAAACGGGCTTCCACGGGGATCGGCCGACCGGGTCGCGCCCCAGGCCCTTTGCCAAGGTACGGTTCACCTCGTCCTTGAGGGTCGTCGCGTCCCGGGCCGCCCGGTCCTGTAGCTCGCGCATCAATATGTCCGAAATATCGATTGTCGTGCGCATATTAACATCTTACGGCCATATCCGTAAAAGTTCAAGACTTTAAGGATCCGGAACCCGCGCCTGGCCCCACCCGGACGCAAGCGATTTTTCCGATTCCGCCTTGACGCCGCCGACATAGTGTAGTATATACACTATTAGATGACCCGCGGCCGATCCTCGTGACGGCCTCGAGGAGGAAACCATGGCAAAACGGCTCCGTATCGACCCTTCGGACTACAAGTCCATCGTCTTCCTGACCGGGGCGGGGATATCCGTGGCCTCCGGGATCCGCCCCTACCGGGGCCCCGGGGGCTTGTGGAACGACGAGACCCTGGTCAAGTACTCGGACCTCGAGACCTTCCGGAAGGATCCCCTTTCGGTCTGGCGCTTCATGAGCGAGACCCGAAGGATCTCCGCAGCCGCCCGGCCCAACCCCGCCCACCTCGCCCTGGCGGAGATGGAGGTCCGGCTGGAGGCGGAGCAGTCCCTGACGGTCATCACCCAGAACATCGACGGCCTCCACCGCCGGGCCGGGAGCTCCCGGGTGATCGAGTTTCACGGCTCCGTGTCCCGGACCCGGTGCTCGAACCACAGATGCACCTTTCCGGCCTTCGAGGATCCCCTCCTGCACACCGAGTCCGTGCCCCTCTGCCCGGCCTGCGGCGCCCCCTTGCGGCCGGACGTGGTCTTCTTCGGGGAGATCATCCCCTCCGCCCGGGGCGCCGCGGCCCTGGAGGCCCTGGAGGACTGCGACCTCTTCGTGGCCGTCGGCACCTCGGCCTCCGTGTACCCCGCCAGCCGCTTCGTGCAGTGGGCCTGGAAGCGGAACGCCCGGACGGTGTTCGTGAACGTGGAGTCCCTCCGGGACCGGAATCCCGAGGCCGGAACCTGGTTCCGGGAGGAGTACGTCGGTCCGGCGGAACGGATCCTGCCCCGGCTCTTCGGGGAGGGCCTGGACGAGGACGAGCTGGACGCGTACTTGCCCGAGGTGTTGGCGGACCTTCCGGAAGCCCGGGAGTGACGACGGATATCAAGGAGTAGAATCATGGAAAAACCGAACCTGAGTCACATCTTCCGGAATAACGGGCTGGCCGCCGGCCGGGACCTGGACCTCGTGCTCCGGGTGGAGACCCCGGCCCGGACCCCGGAGGGGACGCGCAAGCCCGCGGACCTGGCCCTGGTCCTGGACCGCTCCGGGTCCATGCAGGGACGCAAGATCGTCTACGCCCGGCAGGGGGCGGCCGCCGCCGTGGGCCTCCTGGGGCCGGAGGACCGGGCCAGCCTGGTGCAGTTCGACGACCGAGTGGACCTCCTCCACCCCCTGACCCCGGCGGGCCGGTCCGGCGCCCTCCAGGCCGCCATAGCCGGCATCGAGCCTCGGGGCAACACCGACCTCCACGGGGGCTGGGCCGCGGGGGCGGACAGCCTGGGGGACGGGGAACCCGGACGCGGCGCCCGGCGAGTCGTCCTCCTGACGGACGGCCTGGCCAACCACGGGGTGACGGACCCGGGAGCCATTGCCGCCGACGTGGCCGAGGCGGCCCGCCGGGGTATAGCGACCAGCGCCCTGGGCATCGGGGAGGACTTCAACGAGGAACTCCTGGAGGCCGTGGCCCGGGCCGGGGACGGCTCCTACACCTTCGTGGAGTCCCCGGACCAGCTGCCCGCCTTCTTCGAGGCCGAACTCGCGGGGTTCGCGAACCTGGCGGGCCGGGAGGTCCGGCTCGGCCTGGCTCCCGGACCGGGCATCGAGATCGTCTCGGTCCTGAACGGCCTCCGGCCCTCCGGCACGGGATCCCTGGAGCTTCCCAACCTGGTCGCCGGGGG
>CALMRC010000150.1 GCA_937873275.1 uncultured Spirochaetota bacterium | reverse complement strand
GCCCGGTCGTTCCTGGCGGAGCTCCGGGACCGGGTGCGCCGCGGGGAGTGGGCCTGGGCCGCGGAACGGGCGGATCCCTCCTTCCTCCGGGCGATGGAAGGCCGGGGCCGGGACCCCTACTTCTATACATATCTCTTCTCGGCGGGTTCCCTGGCCGGGGACGCTCCGGAGTACGGACGTTTCGAGGTCCTTCCCGTGGCCCGCGTCCGGGACATGGTCTGGGAAGAGGCCCGGATCGAGGGACCCGCGGCGGTCGTGCGCGGGCGCTTCATCCTTTCGGCCGGCGCCCCCGTTCCCTTCGAGCTCCGCCTCCTGTGGCGCCTGGATCCGCCCCGCATCCTGGGGGTCCAGCCGTAACAATCTCCGGACGAATCGAACCACAGAGACACAGAGAGTAAAAGGATTTATACAAAGCAGGAAGCTCTATAGGTTTAGTGACACTTTCCATCCGCCGACGATACAATCCTCCCGGCATCGGAAAACCGGGGGCCAGGGGCGCGATGCGGGAATATGCCACGCCCCTGGTCGTGCTTTGGGAAGGGGGTGCGCAAGGCCGGCTACTACCGGCCTTGCGTCGACGAAGCCGGAAGGCTTCGTCGAAATATACGGAAAAATCGCCGAAGCTGTGCTTCGGCGCCGTCAGACTGGCGATGAGCCAGCCTGACGCGAAACGAAAGGGTTTCCCCCGGAAATCTACTCCCACTCGATCGTCGCCGGGGGCTTGGAGGAGACGTCGTAGGTCACCCGGCCGACCTGGGGCACCCGGTTCGTGATCAGGCTGGAGATCTCCAGGAGATCCTTCATGGGGAAGGGGTACACGTCCGCTGTCATGCCGTCCGAGGAGACGATGGCCCGGAGGGCCAGGACCCAGCCGTAGCGACGGACGTCCCCGGCCACGCCCACGGACCGGACGGGAAGGAGGACCGCGAAGGCCTGCCAGATCTCGTCGTACAGGCCCCGTCGCTTGAGCTCGGAGACGTAGATGTGGTCCGCCTCCCGCAGGACGTCGCACTTCTCCCGGGTCACCTCGCCCAGGACCCGCACCCCCAGGCCGGGGCCCGGGAAGGGATGCCGACCCACGACCTCCTCCGGGACTCCCAGGAGACGGCCCAGGGACCGGACCTCGTCCTTGTAGAGCCGGTCCAGGGGCTCGATAATCCTTCCGGCTTGACGCTTCCGTTCCACCAGGGGGGAGCGGACGTTGTGGTGGCTCTTGATGACGTGGGCCTTCTTGCCCACGCCCTTGCCGGACTCGATGAGGTCCGTGTACAGGGTTCCCTGGACCAGGAACGCGTCCGGGATCCCCAGCCGCGCGACCTCCCGTTCCTGGACGGTGATGAACATGTCCCCGATGCGCTTCCGCTTTTCCTCGGGGTCCTCGACGCCCGCCAGGACGGAAAGGAAATCGGCCTCCGCGTCCACCCGGTGCACGTGGGTCGCGCCGAGCCCCCGGAGGGTGGTCATGACCTGCTCGCTCTCGCCCTTCCGCATGAGCCCGGTGTCGATGTACATGAGGTGCACCCGGTCCGGGTCGAGGGACTTGAGGACCAGGGCCGCGGCCACGGTGGAGTCCACGCCGCCGGAGATGAGCAGGAGCACGTCGCCCGCGCCCACGGCGTCCCGGATCCGCCCGCCCGCCTCCTCCACGTACCGTTCCATGCTCCATTCCCGGGCGGCCCCGCAGATCCCGGCGGCGAAGTTTTCCAGGATCGAAAGGCCGTGCTCGCAGTGGGAGACCTCGGGGTGGAACTGCACGCCCCAGAAGGGACGGGACTCGTGGACCAGGAGGGCCGGAATGCCCGTCTCGGACCGGGCCCGGACCCGGAAGCCCGGGGCCGGGGTCTCCACGGAGTCCCCGTGGCTCATCCAGGACAGGAAGCTCCGGGGCAGTCCCCGGATCAGGGCGTCCTCCTCCTCGATCCGGACCGCCTGGCGCCCGTATTCCCGGTCCGGCAGGGTCCGCACAACGCCCCCGAAGTCCGCGGTCATCCGCTGGATGCCGTAGCAGATCCCCAGGACGGGCAAGCCGGACTCGTAGACCCCGGGATCCGGTGCTGGGGCCCCCTCCTCGTAGACGCTCCAGGGGGAGCCGGAGAGGACGATCCCCTTGACGCCCGCAAGGTCCCCGGCCGCGAGCCGGGCGTCCCCGGGCAGGATGGAGGCGTAGACGCCGATCTCCCGGATCCGCCGGGCGATCAACTGGGTGTACTGGCTTCCGTAGTCCAGGATCAGGATCGAGTCCACGGGCTCTCCCTCACGAGGGTCTGGTTGCGCTCGTAGCCCACGGACACGATCCCCACGGGAGCCTCCGCGAACTCCTCGATGAAAGCCACGTATTCCTTGGCCTCCCGGGGGATGTCGTCCCAGGTCCGGGCCCCGCCCAGGGGGGTCTTCCAGCCCCGGAACTTGCGGAGGACGGGCTGGGCGTCGTTGAGGTCCCGGACGGAGGTGGGGAAGTCCTCGACCACCTTGCCCCGGATCCTGTAGGCCACGCAGGCCTCGAACTCGTCCAGGGTGTCGTAGACGTCCAGGTGGGTGAGTACCAGGGAGTCGATGGAGTTGGCGTGCCGGGCGTAGCGCAGGGCCACGAGGTCGAGGTACCCGCAGCGACGGGGCCGGCCGGTGGTGACCCCGTACTCCCGACCCGTGTCCCGGATGAAGCTGCACAGGGCGCCCTGGGAGTCGGGATCGAACTCCGTCGGGAAGGGACCGTTTCCCACCCGGGTCGTATAGGCCTTGAAGACCCCCAGGACCTTGTCGATGGCCCGGGGACCGATGCCTCCCTGGGCCGCCGCCCCGGAGGCGTTGGACATGCCGCTGGAGACGTAGGGGTAGGTCCCCGTGTCGATGTCCAGGAGGGCGCCCTGGGCTCCCTCGAAGAGGGTCCAGGAGTTCCGGTGCTGCCGCAGGAAGGCCACCAGGTCCACGGACAGGGGGAGGAGCCGCTCTGCGTACCGGGCCAGGAATTCCCGGTCCCCGTCCTCCAGGGTGGCCAGGCGGTCCGGATCCTCCAGGTCCGCCAGGCGGATGCCGTCCCGGGCGGCCTTGACGGAGTACGCCACCCCGATGCCCCGGCCGGTCGTGCCGATGGGCTTGCGGCGCGCCGCCTCCTGCTGCTTGTCCATATCCCGGTACCGCGGCAGGACCAGGTGGGCCCGGTCGCTGATCAGGACCCGGCCCTTCCAGTCCACGCCCCGGGACTCCAGCATGGCCAGCTCCGAGAAGAGGGCCTCCGGATCGATGACCATCCCGCTGCCCAGGACCGTGATCTTGTCCGGATACAGGATGCCCGAGGGCACCAGGTGGAGGGCGTACTGCTCCTTGCCCAGGACGATGGTGTGGCCCGCGTTGGCACCCCCGGAGAACCGTACGATGAGCCCGGCGTCCGCGGCCAGGTAGTCCACGATCTTTCCCTTGCCCTCGTCGCCCCACTGGGCGCCGATCACGACGATGTTCAAGTCAGCCTCCTGTTCTGTGGACGGTGGACAGTGAACGGTGAACGGATAGGGCGAACGATCGCGGCGGACTTCCACGCCATGGCGCGGGACGCGGCCGCTAATCTTGGTTCACTTCCGTCCACCGTCCTCTGTTCACCGATTACCGCTGTAATTCGGTGCTTCCTGGGTGATGGCCACGTCATGGGCGTGGCTCTCCCGGAGGCCCGAGGACGTGATCCGCACGAAGCGCCGGTATCCCTGGAGCTCCTGGATGGAGCGACAGCCCGTGTACCCCATGCCTTTCCGCAGGCCCGCCACGATCTGGCCCAGGTAGGGCTTGAGCTCCCCCTTGTAGGGGATGCGCCCCTCGATGCCCTCGGGCACGGGCTCCTCGTCCTTGGCCATCTGGTAGCGGTCCCCGGCCCCGTCCTTCAGGGCCCCCAGGGAGCCCATGCCCCGGTATTCCTTGTAGATCCGGCCCTCGTACAGGATCTCCCGGCCCGGGGACTCCTTGAGGCCCGCGAAGAGGTTCCCGATCATGACCGTGGAGGCCCCCGCGGCGACGGCCTTGACCACGTCCCCGGAATACTTGATCCCCCCGTCGGCGATCACGGGGATCCCCGCCTTGGCCGCCTCCTCGGCGCACCAGAGCACGGCGGTGAACTGGGGCACCCCGATGCCCGCGACGATCCGGGTGGTGCAGATGGAACCGGGTCCCACTCCGACCTTGACGGCGTCCGCGCCGGCCTCGACAAGCCTTCGGGTCCCCTCCCGGGTCGCGACGTTCCCGCCCACCACGGGGATCGGATACTTCGCCTTGATCGCCCGCACCGCCTCCGCGACGTTCCGGGAGTCCCCGTGGGCCGTGTCCAGGACCACGAAGTCGCAGCGGGCCGCGGCCAGGAGGGGCATCCGGGCGTCGATGTCCTGGGGGCTGACCGCCGCTCCCACGACGAGCCGACCGCCGGAATCCACCGCGGCCCGGGGATGGATCTCCCGTTTCTCCATGTCCTTGACCGTGATGAGTCCGGTCAGTCGGCCTGCGGGGTCCACAACGGGGAGCTTCTCGATCTTGTACTGGTCGAACTTCTCCCGGGCCTGAGCGGGGGTGGTGTCGCCGGGCACCACCACGGGATCCGGCGTCATGGCGTCCCGGACCAGGGTCCCGTCGTCCCGGCAGAACCGGAGGTCCCGGGCGGTGATGATGCCCACCACCCGTCCCTCCGCGTCCAGGACGGGAAGCCCCGTGACCCCGTGCCGGGCCATGAGGGTCCGCACGTCCCGGACGGTGCGGTCCGACTCGATGGTCACCGGGGAGTCGATGATCCAGTTGAGGTAGCGCTTCACCGTCGCGACCTGCTCGGCCTGCTCCGGGGGGGGAAGATTGCGGTGGATGACCCCCGCCCCGCCCTCCAGGGCCAGGGCGATGGCCAGGCGGTCCTCGGTGACCGTGTCCATCGCCGCGGACAGGATGGGCACGTTCAGCCGGATGTCCCCGGCCAGTCGCGTGCGGACGTCCGCCTCCCGGGGGAGTATCTCGGAATACCCCGGGAGCAGCAGGACGTCGTCGTAGGAAAGGGTCTCCTCCATGGTCATACAGCCTCCGACCTCGGTCCTCCCCGGGAACGCGGGTCCCCGGACGGATCCGAACGGTTCAATCCAGCCACCGCCGGGCCAGTTCCCGGTACTTCCTCCCGATCGTACGCGCCTTTTCCGCGGCCAGGCCCCGGTACCGTTCCGGGGCGGAGAAGAATCCTTCGGGATCGGGGTGTCCCAGGTCCCGGAGGCGACGGTACAGGAGGTCCCGGATATCCGGGCGGCGCTCCAGGATCTCGGAGAAGGACAGCCCCTCGGACTCCGCCTGGAGGGTCAGCCTGCGGACCTCCTCGTGGGCGTCCGCCCGGCCCGACTCGGCCAGGAGGATGTAGGCGGGCTCGGCCAGCACGGCCCCCCCGCTGGACCGGAGGTTCATCCCCATCCGCTCCCGGTCGACCGCCAGGGACCCCAGGACCTTGAGCATGCGGTTCGCGGCGGCCCCCAGGCCCGCCAGGAACTCCACGGAAAACCGCTCGCTGGCGGAATTCGTGAGATCCCGCTGGTGCTCGGAGATCTGGTCCAGGAAGAAGGTCAGGATCCGGGGACAGAAGGCCTTCCAGAGACTCTTCACGTGCTCGGAGTTCCAGGGATTCCGTTTCTGGGGCATGGTGGAGGAACCCACCTGGGCGCCTCCGAAGGATTCCCGGACCTCGTCGATCTCCTGTCGCTGGAGGTGTCGCAGGTCGTCCGCCAGGTTGGCCAGGATGCCGAAGGCCGTGTTGAGCTCCAGGAGGAGCCGGAGCACGTGCTCCGGCTCCACGAGCTGGGTGGAGTGCTCGCTGGGAGAAAGCCCCAGGAATCCGAGGTAGGTCCGCTCGACCTCCTCGGGGTCCGGGTAGATCATGGACAGGGCGTTGTAGGAGCCCGTGGCCCCGGCCAGCTTGCCCCGGAGATCCCGGGCAAGGTCCTCCAGGCGGGGCAGGCACTTGCCCAGGCGGGCGGCGTACTCCGCCATGGCGAAGCCGAAGGTGATCGGAACGGCGTGGCGGCCGTGGGTCCGGCCCACCTGGGGGGTCTCCGCCTCCTCCTCGGCCAGCCGCGACAGCTCGGCCAGGACCCGGGCTAGGAGGGGAAGGAGGACCTCCAGGACGGCGGCCCGGAGCTGAACGGCCCGGGCCGTGTCCAGGATATCCACGCTCGTGGCCCCGAGGTGGACCAGGGGGGCGAGGTCCGCGGGCACCTTCGACTGTAGGACGTTGACCAGGGCGCGGATGTTGTGCCGGGTCTTCTCCTCCTCCCGGGCGACCTC
Organism: uncultured Spirochaetota bacterium; assembly: GCA_937873275.1. Taxonomy (GTDB): domain Bacteria; phylum Spirochaetota; class Spirochaetia; order Treponematales; family UBA12059; genus JAAYUR01. The sequence continues at coordinate 7,919 of CALMRC010000150.1, read as the reverse complement.
CTCGGGATCCACGGAACCCGCCAGGGCATCCAGAGCCCGGAACTTGTCCTCCGTCGCGGCTCCCCGGGCCGTAAGGTGGGCCTTGAGAAGGGCGATCTCGGCCTGGACGCAAGCCCGGACGGACGCCCGGTCCGAGAGGCGCTCCGACAGGGCGTCGAAGAGCTCCCGATTGGCCTCCCAGTACCGATGGTCCAGGGGAGAGAGGTTGTCGAAGATGTCGCGGGATTGCATACCGCAGTATGCCCGGCCGGGGTCCGCTCGTCAACTATTGGGGCGCTCGGGCCCCTAGACCAAGTCCGCCCAGTCCGCGGACAGGTTTCCCAGGCGCACCGCGGCCAGGAGATCCTCCGGGGCCAGAATCATCTGGAGGCCCCGGGCGCCGGCGCTGACGGAAACCTCCGGGAAGAGCTGGGCCGTCTCGTCGACGAAGACCGCCAGGCGCTTGCGGGTACCGACGGGGGAGCATCCTCCCCGGACGTACCCCGTAAGGGGCTCCAGCTCCCGGAGGGGGAGCATCTCCACGGACTTGTTGCCCGTGGCCGCGGCCGCCTTCTTCAGGGATAGCTCGGCGTCCCCGGGCACGCAGGCCAGGAAGGGCCCGGTCCGGTCCCCCCGTACCGCCAGGGTCTTGAAGACCTGCTCCGCCGGCAGGCCCACCTTGGCCGCGACGGCCCCCGCCGACAGGTCCGACTCGTCCACCGGGTACTCCGCCAGCCGGAAGGCGAGTCCGGAGGATTCCAGGATGCGGACCGCGTTGGTCTTGGACATGGGGCCCCGTCAGGAGCGCTTGCGACGGAACATGCGGTAGTTGATGCCCGGGAAGAGGTTGTTCCGCTTTTCCAGCCGGGTGATCCACTCGGTGCCCACGGTGTTGGCGCAGAGCATCTCGTAGATCCGCTGGAAATTGGAGACCGCGTCCTCGACCTGACGGCGGGCGAAGGTCCCGGCCTTGCCGGCCCGGATGAGGAGGGCCCAGTCGGAGCACATGACCAGGAGGGTCTCCCGGGCCGCCTGGTTGAGCACCCGCTCCTTGAGTCCCGTCTCGTTGGGGAAGCGCTCGGCCAGCTCCATCATGCGGTCCAGCATCTTGTAGCCGTGCCGGTAGATCCAGTCGTTGGACCCGTCCAGCCAGACCGCCGCGTAGCCCCCGCTTCCCCAGGAGGAAAACTCGGGGACGGACGGGGGATTCTCCGGGTGGAGCTTGAGGTATTCCCCCAGGGATACGAACCGGAGCTCCGGCCGGTCCCGGCCCTGCCGGAACAGGGCTTCCAGCCATTGGGGCCCCTCGAACCAGCCGTGGCCCAGCAACTCCGCGTCGTAGGGACAAACCACCAGGGGGGGGCGGTCCATGTAGGCCGAGGCCTTCCGGATCTGCTCGACCCGGCCGGACAGGAATTTCCGCGCGTGCTCCTCGGCCCGGGCCGCCGCGGCGTCCGGATCGTAGGGCTTCTTGTCCTCCGTCCGGCCCGTCACGGCCCAATATTTGAACCCCGTGAAGCCCCGGGTCCCGTCCTCGAGCCAGGGAGAGATGTAGTCCAGGGGGAGGTCGAACCCGATGTCCCGGTAGAAATCCCGATAGACCGGATCCGCGGGGTATCCCGTCTGCTCGGACCAGACGGCGTCCGTCGCCTGGGCGTCCCGGATGAACACGGACAGGCCGTTGGGGCAGGATACGGGGGAGTAGGATCCGTACTTCGGGACCGGCTTGCCCAGGAGGGCTCCCCGGGTGGATACCACGGTGTACCGAACGGAGTAGGACTTGAGGATCTCCTCCATGCCCGGATACCAGCCCAGCTGGGGAAGCCAGAACCCCGAGGCGACCTTGCCGAAGTGCCGGCGGTGGGAGATCATGGCGGTCTCCACCTGGGCGGCCACGGCCTCGGGCACGTCCCGGTACAGGGGCAGGAAGGCGTGGGTGGCCGCGGAGGTCATGATCTCCAGCCGACCCTTCTTGTAGAAGTAATCGAAGCCCGACAGGAGGTTGCCGCCGTACAGGATCGTGAAATCGTCCCGGGCGGATGTGTACAGGTCCGAGTACAGGGAGGCTAGCCGGCTGAAGGCGGGAGCCCGGGCGGTCCGTTCCTTCTCCCGGAGGGACAGCTCGATCTGGCGATCCAGCCAGGCCACGTACCGGTCCCGCAGGACCTCGTCGGCCAGCATGGCGGTCAGGGTGGGAGACAGGACCAGGGTCAGGCGTACGGGGATCTTGTCCGCCTCCAGGTTCCGGAGCACCCGCAGGAGGGGCAGGTAGGTCTCCGAGATCGCCTCGAAGAGCCACCGCTCCTCCAGGAACCTTGGGAACTCGGGCTGGCGAACGAAGGGGAGGTGCGCGTTGAGCACCAGGGCGACGTAGCCTCGCTCCATCCTCACTCCTCGACCTCGGCCCCCGAGAGGATGCGCGAGGGGTGGCGATCCTCCGAAGGCAGGATGTCCAGCTCCCCGAAGCCCGAGAGGGCCAGGAGCTCCGCGGTCTCGGGATCCATGGCGGAGGAATCCTCCGCAAGGGAACCCCGGGGGGTCTGCACCGTGTTGGAACGGGCCAGGACCCGGATCCTCCCCCCCGCCCGACAGCAGAGGTCGATCCGGTACCTGCGGTCCGGCTGGGGGAGGTTGATGTACCACTGGAGGTCGGATTCGTCCACGGGGATGTCGAAGTGCTCCGAATTCCGGGCCGTGTCCCCCGCATCCTCCAGGACCCGGAGGAAAAACCCCTGGAACGCGATACCGGGATCCCCCGCCCGCAGCTGGGTCCGTTCCTCGTCGTTCACGTCCCAGAATGCGAAGGCCCAGGCGGTGTCCCGGACCAGGAGCCGCACCATGGTCTCGTTGTACCGGTTGTCGGAGCACCAGCCCGAATCCAGGGACGATTCCAGGATGTCGGAATCCGAGCCCCCGTACCTCGTCTCCTCGAGGCGCTCGGAGGAGTCCAGGGATTCCTCCCTCTCCTCCGAATCCTCCGCCAGGGCTTCCAGCAGGGCTTCCACGAGGAAGGACCTCTCCAGGCCGGCGGGTACGATGAGTCCCAGCTTGTCCGCCAGGGCCAGGAGCGCGTCGTCGGGAAGGGCCGAGAGCTTTTCGATGTTCACGACCCTATCTTCTCCGTAAGGATTTTCACTTGTCAAGCCCGACGGAGGACGGTTGTCCGGCCCGGCCTCCGCGGAGATCCTCCCGTATCAGGGAGCGGGCGTGTCCCCGGTCCCCTGGCCGCCGGCTTTCCGCCCCCGGGACCGGCGCCGCTTGCGCTTCCGGGGCGGCTTGGGCGGTGTCTCCGGCCGGATGAACACCGCGGCCACCGCGGTCTCCAGTTCGATCCGGGGCATGTTGAGGGGAGCCAGGAGCTCCCGCGAAGCCTGCACGGCCAACCGGAATACCTCCGAGGGCTCCCCGACGGGATAGGCCGCGCAGAGGGAGGCGACCTCGTCCCGGAGCACGAAGGCCAGGAGTCCCGCGAGGGTCTTGTCCGCCTTGGCTTCCACGAATCCGTCGAGCTCCGTGAGGGCCGCGTAGAAGGAATCCCTCCGCGCGGTCGAGCCGTTCAGCCGGGCGGCCAGGGCGGGCAGGATGGAGGGAAGGAGCCGGTACCGCTCCAGGCGGCGGAAGATCTCCGCGGATCGGCCGGAGCCCAGGATCTTGATGGCTTCCTCGGTCAGCCGGGACGGGGAGGCCCCGGCAAGCAGGTTCGCGTGGGAGCGGATGGCCCAGCCGGTCCGGAAGGGGATGCGGAATCCCGTCAGGGCGGCGTACTTGGCGGCCCGGATCATCCGCACGGGATCTTCCTTGAAGATCGTGGCCAGGGGAATGACCGGTTTGATGATCCCGGCCTCCATGTCCTTGTATCCCCCGACGTAGTCCACCAGCAGGTTGTCCACGGGGTCGAAATACAGGGCGTTCATGGTGAAGTCCCGGCGAAGGGCGTCCTCCTCGATGGTTCCGTAGGTGTTCCCGACGGTGCCGTCGGCTATGGAGCGGTAGGTGGACACCTCGAAGATCTTGCGGCCCGCGTAGACGTGGACCAGGCGGAACCGGCGGCCGATCACCCGGCTGTTCCGGAAGATCTTCCGGATCCGGGGCGGCTGGGCGTCCGTCACGATGTCGAAATCCTTCGGGCGCCGGCCCTGGAGCAGGTCCCGAACGGCGCCCCCGACGATGTACGCGGTGTGGCCGTTGGCCCGGAGATGCTCCACGATGCGGAGGGCGTCGGGATCGATGGATCTTCTTTCGATGCGGTGTTCTGCCGCGGTATAGACGAGCGCCCGCTTGACCGGGCGTCCGTCGCTTCCCGTACTGTATCGAACGAGCAAGCGGACCTCTGACTTTGCACTCGAGGTGCGGAAATTCTTGCGGGGATTATACTCCGCGGGGATCGTGCCTCGTCAAGAACCGGCCGTGCCGGATGCGCCGGCGAGCCCGTCCAGCCACTCCGCCAGGTCCCGGGTCACTTCCTCCCGGTTTACCTCGTTGAGGCTCTCGTGCCGGCCCTCCGGGTACAGGCGAAGCCGGACGTCCCGGATGCCCGCCGCCCGATAGGCTCCGGCCAGGCGGTCCGCCCCCCCCGAGGCGGCCCCGACCGGGTCCGCCGAACCCGCGAAGATGTAGATCGGCAGATCCTTCGGGATCCGGGCCGTGTTCCGGGGATCCTCCACGAACTTGGTTCCCTCGTTGATGTCCCGGTACCAGTCCCAGGTGCAGATGAAGCCGCAGTCCGGATCCGCGATGTAGGCGTCCACCTCGGAGGGGTCCCGGGAAAGCCAGTCCTGGGGGGTGCGCACGGGGTGGAAGGGCTTCGCGTAGGATCCCAGGGTCAGGTTGTGGGCGAATTTCGCGATTCCCCGGCCGCCCTGGAGGGCCCGCCCCGCCGCTACGATGACGTCGCTGGCCGCCGCAAGGAGGGGGGCCAGGGCGATGGGTCCGGAGAGGGCGCAGCCCGCGAGGTCCCCGCCGTGCAGGACCAGGAAGGAACGGGCCAGGGTGGAGCCCATCGAATGCCCCAGGAGGAACACCGGAAGGCCCGGGCGCTCCGCGGACATCCGGTTCCGGACTTCCTCCAGGTCGTCCACGACCCGCCGGAAACCGTCCCGTGCGGCGAACCAGCCGCGGCCGCCGGAGGACACGGCGGTCCGGCCGTGCCCCCGGTGATCCGGGGCCCAGACCTCGTACCCCCGGGAAACCAGGGCGGAGGCCAGGCGGGCGTACCGTCCCGAGTGCTCCGCCACGCCGTGGGCTACAAGGACCAGGGCCTTGGGCGCCCCGGCACCGGACCAGCGCCGCACGAAGATTCCGATGCCGTCGGACGCGGCATGGGTGAAGGTGGATTCGTTCATGGGGGAAAGTATAGTGCGGTGGACGGTGGACAGTAAACAGTAGACGGAAGTGCATTGCGAATGGCGGCCGCATCCTATGCTGAAGCGTTGTCCTCCGTCGCGATCCGAAGCCATTCCTGTCCTCAGGCCACCGTCCACTTTTCACTTAACTTATCCACCCTTCCTGCCGATACTCTGACCGGAGAAGGTCCGCCCGGACGTCACCTGCGGCTGCCGGGCGCTCCTTCTTCCGAGGATCCGGAGCATCCGGCCGCCCTCTCGAGGGACGGCCGCGGGCCGGGAAAGGAGGATGGAACGGCGCGCGGCCGCGAGGCCGGAAGGCGCCGAAGGACCGAACCGCGAGGCATGGACGCCTCGCGCGAACATTCAAGGAGGAACTCGATGATCATCAACCACAACCTGAGCGCGATGTTCGCGGACCGCAACCTGCGGGTCAACGGCACCTACATCGACAAGAACATGGAGAAGCTCTCCTCCGGCCTGCGGATCAACCGCGCCGGGGACGACGCTTCCGGACTGGCCGTATCCGAGAAGATGCGCTCCCAGATCCGCGGCCTGAACCAGGCCAGCAAGAACGCCGCCAACGGCATTTCCTTCATCCAGACCACGGAAGGCTACCTCCAGGAATCCCAGGACATCATCCAGCGGCTCCGCGAGCTGGCGGTCCAGGCCTCGAACGGCATCTACAGCTCCGAGGACCGGATGCAGATCCAGGTGGAAGTCTCCCAGCTGGTGGACGAGATCGACCGCATCGCCAGCCACGCCCAGTTCAACGGCATGAACCTGCTGACCGGCCGCTTCGCCCGGGAGACCGGGGAGAACATCCCCACCGGCTCCATGTGGTTCCACATCGGCGCCAACATGGACCAGCGCGAGCGGGTCTACATCGGCACCATGACCGCCAAGGCCCTGGGAGTCAAGGATCCGGGGAGCGACGCGATCATCACCTTCTCCGGCCCCGACAGCGCCAACCGCTCCATCGGCGTGCTGGACGCCGCCCTCAAGACGGTCAACAAGCAGCGCGCCGACCTGGGCGCCTACCAGAACCGCCTGGAGCACGCGGTGCGCGGCATCGACATCGGCGCCGAGAACCTGCAGGCCGCCGAGAGCCGCATCCGGGACGCCGACATGGCCGCCGAGATGGTGGAGTACACCAAGAACCGGATCCTGGTCCAGGCCGCCGGAGCCATGCTGGCCCAGGCCAACCAGAAGACGGCCACGGTCTTGCAGCTGCTCCAGTAGCGTAGTATACTATAAACGGAGAAGGGCGCCCCCGGATTTTCCAGGGGCGCCTTTTCCCCCGAATCGCGGCCGTCCGTAGGCGACTTCGCCGTCGGCCGGTCCCGGATCTTTGAAAAACACTCTCCTATGCGTACATGAGGCGGGATTTCGGCCTACGGAAGGGCCGAGTTCCCGCCGCACGGGGTAAGACGGACGGGAAACGGCGCGGACCGATTGTTTTCCGGCCCCACGGCCATGTGCGCGGGATGGACGGCCAGGATGGCCGCCCAAGGCCTTCAAGGAGGGTTATATGATCATCAACCACAACATGAGCGCGATGTACGCCAACCGTTCTCTCGGCGTGACCCAGCTCGACCTGAACAAGAACATCGAGAAGCTCAGCTCCGGTCTGCGGATCAACCGCGCCGGGGACGACGCTTCCGGGCTCGCGGTGTCCGAAAAGCTCCGCAGCCAGGTTCGCGGGCTCAACCAGGCCACGAAGAACATCGAGAACGGGGTTTCGTTCATCCAGACCACGGAAGGGTACCTGCAGGAATCGCAGGACATCCTGCACCGGATCCGGGAACTCGCCGTGCAGTCTGCCAACGGCATCTACAGCAACGAAGACCGCATGCAGATCCAGGTCGAGGTGTCCCAGCTGGTGGACGAGATCAACCGGATCGCCAGCCACGCCCAGTTCAACGGAATGAACATCATGACGGGCCGCTTCGCCAAGGAAGGTCCCCAGGTCATGCAGTTCCAGGTGGGCGCGAACATGGATCAGAACGAGCGCGTCTTCATCGGCACCATGACCGCCCAGGCTCTCGGACTTCAGGGAGCCCAGGGGTCCGCGGAGCAGATCGCCATCGACGACCCGACCAAGGCCAACGCCGCGATCGGAACCGTGGATGCCGCTCTTCGCGTCGTGTCCAAGCAGCGGGCCGATCTGGGCGCCTACCAGAACCGCTTCGAGATGGCCGCCAAGGGCGTCGCCATCGCCGCGGAGAACCTGCAGGCCGCCGAGAGCCGGATCCGGGACACGGACATGGCCTCCCAGATGGTGGACTACGTCAAGAACCAGATCCTGAGCCAGGCCGGCGGCGCCATGCTCGCCCAGGCCAACACGCGCTCCCAGTCGGTGATGCAGATCCTAGCCTAGGAAACCGTTAAGCGGGTCCCGCGACGGAGAGATTTCTGGACGTCTTCTTTCCGCCGCGACCCGCGGCAAACCCTGGACGGGAGGGGATCGCGCCCCTCTCCCGTTCTTTTCTTCCCGATCGAGGAGGAAGACATGGATGTTTCCGTTATACAAGCCCACGGCCTGCCCCAGGCGGAGATCCTGAGGGAAGCCGCGGCGCGGGAGGCCGCGGCACGGCC
>CALMRC010000149.1 GCA_937873275.1 uncultured Spirochaetota bacterium | reverse complement strand
TGAACGGAATCGAGAGCGTCAAGAAGAACGCCCCGGACGCCGCGATTTCGGAAGTGAAAGAGTAGCAGCCGGGAGAGGCTCGCGCGCCCGGCGGGGCCTCTCCTACCCTCCACCGGCCATCGAGAAATAGCTCACCGTGTCGCCGTCCTCGAGAAGCCGCCCGGGTCCGGAAACCCGGTAGTTGACGGCGACCAGCACGAAGGGCCGGGCCAGGGGAGGTATCTTCAGGATCCGGTGGAGATCCCGAAGACGGGCGCCCGGGGGCAATTCCAGGAAGCCCCGTTCGTCCAGGACCGAGTGGTCCGCGAAGGCCGGGGCGTAGACGCGGATCCTCATTCGAGGAGCATCCAGAGGGGCTCCGCCCCCGGCACCGTCGGGTCTCCGGATCCCGGGATCACCGTTCGGCCATCTCCACGGCGTCCACGGGACAGGCGGACGCGCAGATGCCGCAGCCCGTGCAGTCCTCCCTCCGGAGGAGTTCCGGGTAGGCCTTCCGGTAGGAATCCCGCCCCTTCCCGGAGAGTTCCAGGCAGGAGAAGGGGCAGGCCTGGACGCAGATCCCGCAGGCCATGCAGGGGCCGAAGTCGAATTCCGGGTACAGCTTAGCCATGGGAGTACTCCAGCCCCGGCAGGGCGGACAGGCCGAGGGTCTCGAAGGTCTCCCGGGTCGGGAGTCCCGTCCCCTCGTCCCAGCCCCAGGCCTTCCGGTACTGCCGTATCATCTCGTCGATCCTAAGGGTGACACCCTTGTTGGGCCCCTCCGGGAGGGGCGGGATCCCCGAGGCCCGATCGTGAATCCGGAAGGCCCGAACGTCCACCCCGTGCTTTGCGTTGAAGGCCTGGCGGAGGGTCTGGATCCGCTTGCCCGCCTCCATATATTCGTCCGGTGTCCGGTTCCAACCGGTGGCGGCGTTCAGGTACTCGAAGATCGGGAAGTGCTGGACCCCCATGAGCATCGCGTAGTAGCAGGAACCCGTTCCGTCCACCAGCATCTTGAAGGCCGTCATGGCGACGTTCCGGAGAGCCTCCGTCTCGGTGGGCTCGAAGTCCTCCGACTTGGGATGGATCCGGACCCGGGGAGCCCAGGACACGCGGTCCCAGAGGGAGGATTGGGAGTAGTAGAGGTTCCCGCTGGTCGTGTGCCGACCGGGCGTGGGATCCGCGCTGTAGGTCACCCCCATCATGGGATCCACCCGGGGATCGTGCATGGGGAGCTCCTGGCCGCCCGCGTGCACGGCGAAGCGCTCGGAGCCCTTACCGATCCGCTCGGCCGCGAGCCTCGAGCCGTCCGCCAGGACGGCCCCGATCCCCTCCCCCGCGCAGATCTTTTCCACCAGGGCTTCGATCGCCGGGGCGTTCCCCCATCGGAGTTCCAGCCCTCCGGTGTCCTCGAGGCCGAGGATGCCGTTCTCGAAGCACTCCACGGCGAAGGCGACGGTCCCCCCGACGGAGATGGTGTCCAGACCGGCCCGGTTCAGGGTCTCGTTGATCCGGAAGATGGAATCCAGGTCCTTGCTCAGGACCAGGCCCCCGAAGGCCATGCAGGTCTCGTACTCGGGCTTGTGGCTGTGGTCCCACTTCCCGCCGGATAGGTCCCGGATGTCGCAGACCCCGCCGCAGCCCAGGATGCAGGCGTAGCAATGGTACTTCCGGACCTCCCGGCGGCGGATGCGGTCCGGATTGAGGCCCCGGTATCCCGGGAAGTCCTGGACGGACCCGGCCCAGTTCTTGACCGGGGAGTCCCCGTTGGTCATGCCGTAGGTGTTGTTCATGCTGGATCCGAACTTCTTGAACATCGTGGCGGACAGCATGCCGTCCAGGGGCACCGCGCTGGGCAGCCCCCCCATCAACCGGCCCATGAGGGGGAAGACCGAGCCCGTGAAGAATCCGGGAAGGTTGGCCTTCCGGACCGTGGAGGCGAAGGACGCGCTCAGGCGCTTCATGGTCTCGGGATCCTCGGGGCGCACGGTCTTGGTGCCCGCCAGGACCAGGGCCTTGAGGCGCTTGGATCCCATGACCGCCCCGACCCCGGATCGGGCGGCGTACCGCCCCCGGTCGTTGGAGATTCCCGCGATCCGGGATAGCCTCTCCCCGCCCGGCCCGATGACCGCGACCTCGGGCTTCTTCTTGCCCCGGCCGTCCTCGGCCCGGAGGTCCCGGATCAGGGCGTCCTCCGCCTCCACCGCGTCCAGGCCCCAGTACGCCGCGGCGTCCCGGATCCGGGGTCCCTTGTTGTCCACGTAGACGTACACGGGCTTCGGGGAGACGCCCCGGAAGAAGACGGCGTCGTAGCCGCACTGCTTGATCGCCGGGGCCAGGGTGCCTCCGCAGTTGGAATCCCCCCAGCCCCCGGTGAGGGGGGACTTGCAGACCGCCATCCACCGGCCGGTCATGAAGGACCCCGTCCCGGTGAGGAGCCCCGAGGTGAAGCCCAGGATGTTGTCCGGCCCCAGGGGGTCCGCCCCGGCGGGGACGTGCCGGTACAGGTAGTAGGCTCCCAACCCGACTCCGGACAGGAGGCTCTCGTACACCGCCTCCGGGATGTCCTGGGACTCCCAGGTCCCCGCCGTCAGGTCGACCAGGAGCACCTTGCCGAGATACCCTTTCATGCGTCCCCCTCGGGCGGCGGCGGTTCCGCCGCGGATCTGCGTCCGGGAGGAATGATATACGGTTCGGAGGCCCGGCGCAATCCGGATCGCGCCTCCTAGAGGATGACGCCTACGAGCCAGACGACGAAGAGGACCCAGACGGCCGCGAAGGCGGCCGCGGCGAGCCATCCCGCGGGAGTCCGGACCCGGTCCCCCGCCGCCAAGTGCTTCCAGGCTTCCCGGCGGCAGCGCGCGGCCACCTCGGGGGGGATCATCCGCAGGGCCAGCACGATGAGGGCCGGGACGATGATCAGGTCGTCCAGCTGTCCGAGAAAGGGGATGAAGTCGGGTATGAGGTCGATGGGGCTGACGGCGTAGGCTATGGTCACGGCGATGACCGCCTTGGCCGGAAAGGGGGTGGCGGGATCCTTCCAGGCCAGGAACACGGCCCAGACCTGGCGCTTCAGCCGCGCCGCCCGGCGCTTCAGGCGGGCGACTCTCGAGTAGGCTGGGCGGGAACCGTTCAAGGTCGGCATGTCCTTGCCTCCGGGCAGTCGGCATCCTACCACGCGGCCCCGGGAGAGGCAATCGCGGATCCCGAGACGCGCTATACTAAAGGCATACCCGCAAGGAGGCCGAAATGGCGGACAATGTCGATTTCCTGGTCAAGGGCATCCCGAATTCCCTGCTCGCGATGTTCCGGGGGCTCTGCTCCATCAACGGCAAGACCGAGGGGGAGGGGGTCATCGACCTCATCATCGAGCACATCGACAAGAATTTCTCGGGGGACAAGTCCAATTTCAAGAAGGTCGTCGAGGACTACCGGACGGCCAAACGGAAGAAATAGACGATTCCGGTCCCGTCCGGACCGGTTCCCGATGGATTTCCGACCCGACCATCCGCTATGATCGATCTTGGGTTTATCCCGGGACGAGAACGGTGCGTCCACGGCGGGAGTCGCAATGAAGGATATATCGGTCCTCCTGGTGGAGGACGAACCCGGAATCTGCCTGACCCTGGGGGATCGCCTGGCGGCCGCGGGGTACCGGGTAACGGTTCGGAACGACGGCGTGTCCGGCGAGGCCGCCGCCCGGAGCGAGCGCTTCGACATCCTCCTACTGGACCTTAACCTTCCCGGGAGGGACGGGCTCTCGGTCTGCCGCAACCTCCGGGGGGACGGATTCGCCGCGCCGATCCTGATGCTGACCGCCCGGGACGGGGACGAGGACGTCGTCGCGGGGCTGCGGGAGGGGGGCGACGACTACCTGCCCAAGCCCTTCGACCCGGCGGTGCTCCTGGCCCGCATGGAAGCCCTGCTCCGACGGTCCCGGGCCTTGGTTTGGGGCGGCCGGGACGGAATGATCCGGTTCGGCCCCTTCACCCTGGACCGGGACCGCGGGGCGCTCCTCCGGGACGGCCGTCCCGTGGAGGTGAACGCCCGGGAGTACGCCCTTCTGGAATACCTGGCCCTCCGCCCCGGCCGGGTCGTTTCCCGGCGCGAACTTTTGGACCGGGTCTGGGGGCGGGATGGCGACGGCCGCACCCGCACGGTGGACATGCACGTAGCCAAACTCCGATCCCGGCTCGGGGAGGCCGAGGAGCCCCGGCACATCCGGACCGTCCACGGCCGGGGCTACCGCTTCGAGCCATGAGGGGACTGTCCAAAAAGCTCGGTTAGCTTTTTGGACAGCTGGCATAAGTCCGGCAGTTTCAAACGCTCTCCTATGGAGAACGTTTGAAACTGCAAGGGGTGTCCAATACGTAACCAACGTATTGGACACCCCGGGCCGCTCTCGCGCTAGTCCAGCACCGCACCCCGGACGCCGGAGGTCACGGACTTGCGATACCGATTCAGGAAGAGGCTGTCGACGCTCTGGACGTAGGGTTTCCAGGCCGCGCGCCGGCGTTCCAGCTCCGGGGCGTCCACCATCAGTTCCAGCTTCTTCGAGGGAATGTCGACGGAGATGATGTCCCCCTCCCTCACCAGGGCGATGGGGCCCCCCGCGGCGGCCTCCGGGGAGACGTGGCCGATGGCGGCCCCCCGGGAAGCCCCGCTGAACCGGCCGTCCGTGATCAGGGCCACCGTCCGGTCCAGCCCCATCCCCGCCAGGGCCGAGGTCGGGGACAGCATCTCCCGCATCCCGGGGCCTCCCTTGGGGCCCTCGTACCGGATCACCACCACGTCCCCGTCCTTTATCGTCCGGGCCTTGATGGCCGCGAAGGCGTCCGCCTCGTTGTCGAAGACCCGGGCCGGCCCGGAATGGACCATCATCTCCGGGAGGACCGCCGCCTGCTTGACGATGGAGCCGTCCGGGGCCAGGTTGCCCTTGAGGCAGGCCAGGCCGCCCTGGGCGTGGTAGGGCCGGTCGAGGGGCCGGATGACCTCCTCGTCCCGGACCCGGGCTCCCGAGACGTTCTCCGCCTGGGACTTCCCCGTGACGGTTAGGCAGGATCCGTCGACCCGGCCCGCGTCGAGCAGGCGCTTCAGGACCGCCGAGACGCCCCCGGCCCTGTACAGATCCTGGATGTGGTAGGGTCCCGCGGGGGACAGGGAGCAGAGGTGGGGAACCTTGGCCCCGATCTCGTTGAAGATCTCCACGGGCAGGTCCAGGCCCGCCGCCCAGGCGATGGCCGGCAGGTGCAGGGCGGTGTTCGTGGAGCCCCCCAGGGCAAGATCCAGGGCCACGGCGTTCTCGAAGGCCTTCCGGGTCAGGATGTCCCGGGGGCGGATCCCCTTCTCCACCAGCTTCAGGATCGCCACGCCCGCGTCCTTGGCCAGGCGGTCCCGCTCGGAGTAGACCGCCGGTATGGTGCCGTTCCCCGGGAGGCCCAGGCCCAGGCCCTCCATCATGCAGTTCATGGTGTTGGCCGTGAACATGCCCGCGCAGGAACCGCAGCCCGGGCAGGCGGCGTTTTCCACTTCCCGGAGCTCGGCCTCGTCGGCCTTGCCCGCCATGACCTTGCCCACGGTCTCGAAGACGGTGTTGAGGTCGATGTCCTTCCCGTTCCGGATCCCCGCCAGCATGGGCCCTCCGGAAAGGACGATCGAGGGGATATTCAGCCGCGCGGCGGCCATGGCCATACCGGGGATGATCTTGTCGCAGTTCGTCACCATCACCAGGGCGTCCAGGGCGTGCCCCTGGGCCATCACCTCGATGGAGTCCAGGATGAGCTCCCGGCTGGGCAGGGAATACTTCATGCCCTCGTGGTTCATGGCGATGCCGTCGCAGACCCCGATCACGGGGAACTCGAGGGGAAGCCCCCCCGCCGCGTAGACCCCGGCCTTCACGGCCTCGGCCAGGCGCTTCAGGTGGACGTGGCCGGGGATGATGGCGTTGTAGGCGTTCACCACCCCGATCCAGGGCCGCTCGATCTCCCAGTCCGTGTACCCCGAGGCCTTCAGGAGGGACCGGTGGGGCGCCCTCTCGATGCCTTTCTTGGCGGAATCGCTTCTCATGGATCGCACCTCCCCTCTGGACCATCCTTGGTACTACCAGAATTGACGGAAGAATACCATCGGTATACACTGCCGTCAACATGGAGAAGAAACGAGCGGAGCTGGTGCGCACCCTGACGGCGTTGATCCGGGAGCCCGGCCGCTACCCCGAGGGACGACTGCCCCCGGAACGGGACCTGGCGGAGAGTCTGGGGGTAAGCCGGAACCTCCTCCGGGAGGCCATCGTCACCATGGAGGCCCTGGGCTTCCTGGAGATCCGGGAGCGCCAGGGGGCCTTCATCACCCCTCCGGGAACCGAGGACTTCGCGGCCAGCCTGAAGTTCCTGTCGATCTGGCCCGAGGACCTCCTGTCCCACCTCATGGAGATGCGTCTGGTCCTGGAGGTACCCGCGGCGGGCTTGGCCGCGGAGCGGCGCACCGAGGCGGAACTGGCCCGGATGCGGGACTGCGTGGCCCATCTGGAGGCCGTCCAGGCGAATCCCGACGGGGGCCTTTCCTCCGGGGCGGTCTGGGACACCCTCCTGCACACCCTGGTCCTGGACGCCGCCCACAACCCCGTGCTCAGCCGGATGTACGAGGGATTGTCGTCCACCATGGAGAAGTACATCGTTTTGAGCCGGACCAAGCTCCTGGCCCTGGGCGGCTGGTCCGGCAGGATCCTGGACGAGCACCGCCGGCTGGTCGAGGCCATCGGGGCCCGGGACGCGGAAGGGGCCCGGGAGGCGCTCCGCCTCCACCTGGACGGAGCCCTCCGGAAGCTGAACGAGCTGGGCCGCTGAGGGCGGATTCTGGACGTCGGGGCCGATCGAAGCGACCCGGCCGGGGCGAACCGGCCGGGAGTCCGACGCTCCTAGACGTGGATGGCCCAGCCCTCGGCCATGCGGGCGGCTTCCATCACCCCCTCCGAAAGGGTCGGGTGGGCATGGATCATCCCCGCGATGTCCTCGACGGTAAGCTCGGACTTCTTGGCCAGCAGGAGCTCGTGGATGAGTTCGGTGGCCTCGGCGCCGGCGACGTGGGCGCCCAGGATCTCCCCGGTCTGGGGGTCGTGGAGGATCTTTACGATCCCCTCCGGGGCCTCGACGGCCACGGCCTTCCCGATCCCCCGGTAGGGGAAGACGGCCTTCTGGAACCGCACCCCCCGCTCCACGGCCTCCCGCTCCGAGAGGCCGAAGCTCCCGACCTGGGGCTCGCAGTACACCGCCGAGGGCACCTCGTCCAGGCGGATCCGCCGCTCGGGCTCCTTCCCGGCAATCCGTTCCACGGCGATCTCCCCCTCCTTGGAGGCCACGTGGGCCAGGAGGGGCGTGGCGACCACGTCCCCGATGGCGTAGATGTTCGGGAGGGAGGTTTGACCGTAGTCTCCGACG
The DNA here is from genome assembly GCA_937873275.1 of uncultured Spirochaetota bacterium. Classification (GTDB taxonomy): domain Bacteria; phylum Spirochaetota; class Spirochaetia; order Treponematales; family UBA12059; genus JAAYUR01. The sequence continues at coordinate 16,952 of CALMRC010000149.1, read as the reverse complement.
GGGATGAAGCCCTTCTCGGTCCGGATGCCCAGGGCCTCCAGGCCCAGGTTTTCCGTGTTGGGCGCCCGGCCCACGGCCACCAGGACCTGGTCCGCCTCGACCTCGGTCTTGGTCCCGTCCTTTCCGGACAGCCGCACGACGGCCCCGTCGGCCTTCCGCTCCAGGCCCTCCGCCCGGGTCCCGGTCAGGATCTTGACGCCCCGCTTGAGGAACTCCCGGCGCACGACGTCCACGGTCTCGGAATCCTCCAGGGGCAGGATGGTGTCCAGCATCTCCACCAGGGTGACCTCGACCCCGAAGGCGTTCATCACGTAGGCGAACTCCATCCCGATGGCCCCGGCCCCCAGGATGACCAGGCGCCGGGGAAGCTTCTCCAGCATGAGGGCGTCCGTGGAGGACAGGACGACCTTGCCGTCGAAGGAGAAGCCCGGGATCTCCCGGGGGCGGGATCCCGTGGCCACGATGGCGTTCTTGAAGGCGATCTCGGTCTTGCCGTCCACGACGATCCGGCTTCCGGACCGGAAGACCCCGGTGCCCGGGACGTAGTCGACCTTGTTCTTTCGCAGGAGGAACTCCACCCCCTTGGACAGGCGGTCCGCGGCCAGGCGGGACTTCCGGAAGACCTTCCCGTAGTCGAAGCCCGAAAGGTCCACCGAGGCCCCCAGGGCCCGAAGCCCCTCGGCGGCCGAGAAGACCTGGGCCTGGTGGATCAGGGCCTTGGAGGGGATGCAGCCGATGTTCAGGCAGACTCCGCCGGGTTTGTCCTTCTCGATGACCACCGCGGAAAGCCCGAGCTGCCGGGCACGGATCGCCGCCACGTATCCTCCGGGACCCGCCCCCAGGATCGCCACGTCGTACGTCTTCTCGTCCATCTGTCCACCTCGTTCGGGATGATGGATCGATCATAGACGGGTATCCGGGTTCGCCGCAAGCCGTTCCCGACGGCAAGGCCCCCCTTCATTCCCGGGGCCTTGCCAAGGTATTCCTCCGTCCAAGCTCCCGGCTCGAGTCAGGTTCCGGATGCCCTGTACTCCTCCTCCAGGGACTCCACCAGGCTGCGGACGGAAACGATGCTCTCCACCCGGGGGGCGTTGGCCCCCGCGAAGGCGAAGCCCTTGTCCAACCGGCCCTTCTGGGCGTTCAGCAGGGCCAGGGAGATGCAGTACGGGGCCTTCTCCGGGTCGCAGGTCACGATGCAGTGGTAGGGGCAGGAGTACGGAGCCTTCCGGCCCGCTTCGACCTCGTCGAGGAATTTGTTGCGCACCGCCCGTCCGGGCATGCCCACGGGGCTGGCGATGATCTCGAGATCGTCCTTCCCCGCCGCGACGTAGCATTGCTTGAAGGCCGGGTCCGCGTCGCACTCGTCGGTGGCGACGAACCGCGTCGCCATCTGGACGCCGGCGGCTCCGAGCTCCAGGATCTCCCGGATATCCGCCCCCGTGTACACCCCTCCCCCGGCGACCACCGGGATCGGGGAATCCCCGTCCGCGAAGGGCGAGAGGGCCTCGACCACCTCGGGGACCAGGGTCTGCAGGGCGTAGCCGGGATCTTCCAGCTGTTCGCGCCTGAACCCCAGATGCCCGCCCGCGCGAGGGCCTTCCACCACGAAGGCGTCCGGCCGGTAGGAGTACTTGTCCAGCCAGCGCTTGGCGATCAAGGCGGCCGCCCTCCCGGAGGAGACGATGGGGACGAGCTTGGTGCGCACCCCGTCCTTGAGGAACTCCGGCAGATTGACCGGAAGTCCGGCCCCCGCGAAGATCACGTCGATGCCTTCCTCGATCGCGGTCCGGACCATGTCCGCGAAGTTGCTCAGGGCGACCATGATGTTCACGCCCAGAATACCCCGGGTGAGTTCCCGGGCGCGTCGGATCTCCCGGCGCAGGGCCCGGATGTTGGCCCCCAGGAAATCCGTGAAGCCGTCGGGCTCCAGAAGTCCGATTCCCGCCGCGGCGATCACGCCGATGCCCCCCGTGTCGGCCACCGCGGAGGCCAGGCCCGAGAGGGATATCCCCACCCCCATGCCGCCCTGTACGATGGGCGTACGGGCTTCGAGATCCCCGATTCTCAGGGCCTTCCATACGGATCCGTTCATGCTCTCTCCTTCGGGCCGGCCGCCCTGCCGGAGCAGCGTGGAAGCCGACGGGCTACGATCTGAGACACTCTAACTTATTTTGACTATTTGTCATAGAAACAGGTTGCGATTTCCCATAAAAACGAACGGCGGAGGCTCCCCGCCCCCGCCGAAATCTCGACGCTCGAACCGGTGTCCGGTACTCAGGGCCTCTCCACGCACATCGCGATACCCATTCCCCCACCGATGCACAGGGTGGCCAGGCCCTTCTTGGCCTTCCGGCGGCGCATCTCGTGGAGCAGGGTCACCAGGATACGGGCTCCCGAGGCGCCGATGGGGTGGCCCAGGGATATGGCGCCGCCGTTCACGTTCACCTTTCCCATGTCGAAGCCGAGCTCCCGGGCCACCGAGAGGGACTGGGCCGCGAAGGCCTCGTTCGCCTCGATCAGGTCCACCTCCCCCAATTTCCAGCCCGCCCGGGACAGGGCCAGGCGCACGGCCTCCACGGGGCCTATGCCCATGATCGCGGGGTCGCAGCCGTGCCAGCCGTAGGAGACGATCCGAGCCAGGGGCTCAAGGCCGTGGCGCTCCATCTCCTCCTGGTCGGCGACCATCACCGCCGCCGCCCCGTCGTTGATGCCCGAGGCGTTGCCGGCGGTCACGGTGCCGTCGGGCTTGAAGGCGGGCCGGAGCTTGCCCAGGGCTTCCGCGGTGACCCCGGGCCGGGGGAACTCGTCGGCGTCCACCACCACGGGATCCCCCTTTTTCTGGGGAATGACCACCGGAACGATCTCGTCCCGGAACCGGCCGGCGGCGATCGCCTTCTCCGCCTTGTTCTGGCTGGCCGCGGCGAAGGAGTCCTGTACCTCCCGGGAAAGGCCGTACTTGGCGGCGAGGTTCTCCGCGGTGATGCCCATGTGATAGCCGTTGAAGATGTCCGTGAGGCCCTCGTAGATCATGGAGTCCACGATCTCGCCGTTGCCCATGCGGTAGCCGTACCGGGCCTGCTTGAGGAGGTAGGGAGCCTGGGTCATGTTCTCGGTGCCGCCGGCGATGACCAGGCTTGCGTCCTCCGCCTTGACCGCCTGGGCCGCGGCGGCCACGGCGCGAAGGCCCGAGCCGCAGACCATGTTGACCGTCAGCGCGGTCCGCTCGATCGGCAGGCCCGCCTTGACCAGGACCTGGCGGGCCGGATTCTGCCCCAGGCCGGCCGTCAGGACGCAGCCCAGGATGATCTCGTCCACCTCCGCCGCCCCGACCTTGGTCCGCTCCAGCAGGGCCTTCACCACCGCCGCTCCCAGGTCCACGGCGCCGGTTCCCGCGAAGGCGCCCCCGAAACTCCCGATGGCCGTCCGCGCGGCTTCCACGATGAACACGTCCTTCATGGTATCCTCCTTGCGATTCCACAGCGTCCCGGGCTCGAGGTCCACGGCGCCGATTTCCGGCCGGACCGGTGTCCGCCGGCTTCGGGCTCAGGCCCTCCAGGACTTGCAGTCCGGCGGAACCTGCACGTCCGCGTCCGTATGCTCCACGATCCAGTCGGGGGTGTAGGGCTCGAAATACTCCTTGAGCACGAAGTGGCTCCCCTTGACCTCGAAATACCCCACATCGGTCACCACGATGTCCACCCCGTGTTCCGCGGTCAGGGGCAGGGTGCAGCGGCGTTTGAGCTTGGATCCCCCGGTCTTCTCCAGGTGGGTGGTCGCGGCCACCACGACCCGGGATCCCGCCACCAGGTCCATGGCTCCCCCCATCCCGGGAACCATCTTGCCGGGGATCTTGTAGTTGGCCAGGTTGCCTTCCTGGTCCACCTCCAGGACGCCCAGGACCGTGCAGTCCACATGTCCGCCCCGGATGATGCCGAAGCTCGTGGCGGAGTCGAAGTAGGCGCCCCCGGCCAGGAGGGTCACGGGCATCCCTCCGGCGTTCGTCAGGTCCTTGTCCTCCCGTCCCTTCTCCGGAGCGGGCCCCAGGCCGATGAGTCCGTTCTCGCTCTGGAGGATGACCGTGACTTCCGCCGGGACGTAGTTGGCCACCAGGGTGGGCAGACCGATCCCGAGGTTGACGACGTCCCCGGTCTTGAAGATCCGGGCGATCCGGCGGGCTATGTTCTCCTTGCTCTCGACGTACTCGATCATGGCGCCCTCCTAGGCCTTCACCAGATAGTCCACGAGGATGCTGGGCGTGTGGATCTGGTCCGGGTCGATCTCGCCGATCTCCACGATCTCCTCCACTTCCGCGATGACGGTCTTGCAGGCCATGGCCATCAGGGGATTGAAGTTCCGGGCGGTCTTGGAATAAACGAGGTTCCCCGCCTTGTCGGCCTTCCTCGCCTTGATCAAGGCGACGTCCCCGGGCAGGGCTTCCTCCACCAGGAATTTCCGTCCCTGGACCTCCACGACCTGTTTGCCCTCCTGGACCTCGGTGCCCAGGCCGGTGGCGGTCAGGATGCCGCCCAGGCCGCAGCCCGCGGCGCGGACGCGCTCCGCCAGGGTTCCCTGGGGAACCAGGACCACCTCGGTCTCCCCCGCGTTCATCTGCCGCTGGGACTCGGGGTTCGTGCCGATGTGGGAGACGATCATCTTCCGGAACTGGCGGTTCTTCACCAGGGGGGCCACCCCCGTGACCCGGCCGTTCTTTTCGTCCAGCACGGCGGTGTCGTTGCAGACCAGGGTCAGGTTCCGGGTGCCGAGTTCGGCCAGGGCCGCCAGGACGCCCCGAGGGGATCCGCAGGCCAGGAATCCGCCGACGTGGACGACGGCGCCTTCGCCCACCATCTTCGCGGCCCGGGCCGCGCTGATCACGGGTTTCTCGATCACGGAGGGACCTCCAGGATTCGGTCATGTGCCCGGGAAGCCCCGGGAAGGACAGGGTAGCATGAATTTCGGTGAACTGTGAACGGTAAACAGTAAACGGAAACGAGGACAGGATACGGAACCATCACGAGCTATGCGGTGGATGCGGCCGGATCCAGGGGTTCACTTCCGTTCACCGTCCACCGTTCGCCGTCCACAACTTTTCCGCCGCCAGCATGAACACCGCGGCCGCGGCGCCCAGGGCGGCGGTCATGTAGAAGGACGCAGAGTAGTCCCCCGTGGCGGCCGCGCCGGCGGACAGGGCCCCGGAGATCCGGGAGAACACCAGGGAGGAGAGTCCCAGGGCCATGAGGACCATGCCGAAATTCGTGCCCGCGTGCTTCTGCCCGAACACCTCCCGCACCAGGGGCGGAAAGATCCCCGAGGGACCGCCGTAGGCGAAGGCGACCAGGAAGACCGCGATCACGTAGGGTATCCCGACGGCGCCGACCAGCCACACGGAGGCCCCGCAGGTCACCAGGCAGAGGGCGATCACGGTCCGGGTGCGGCCGATCCGGTCCGAGACCCAGGCGGACAGGATTCGTCCGGAGGCGTTGGCGATCCCGGTGACCATCACCGCCGCCAGGGCCAGTTCCCGGGACATCCCCCGGGCAAGGGCCATGGTCTTGATCACCGGCAGGATCACGACCCAGGCGGCCACTTCGAGGAACAGGCTCAGGAAGACGCACCAGAACACCGGGCTCGCAAGCACCTCCCGGGGACGGTATTGCCTCGCCTCGGCGGGGTGTCCGCCGGCCGTCCCGGAGGTTCCGGAATTCCCGGCCGCCCCTCCCGCGGGGACGGCGGGCTCCGGGGGGTCCGTGACGAACCGGGATGCCGCCAAGGTCACCGCCAGGAAGACCGTTCCGAGGATGCGGAATGTCCGGGGAAGGCCCACCGCGCCGATCAGGGCTTCCGCGATCGGGGAGAGCAGGACCACGGAGAAGCCGAAGGCTCCGGCGGCCACCCCCGCCGCGAAACCCCGGCGCCGGGGATACCACCTCTGGACACAGGACACCACCCCGCCGTAGACCAGGCCTGTCCCCGTCCCCGCGATCAGGCCGTAGGTGAGGTGGATGAGCCGAGGCTCCCCGCCCCCCAGGAAGGAGGTGGCCAGGATTCCGGCGGAGAAGACCAGGGATCCCAGGGTTACCACGGGCCGGGTTCCCAGGCGGTCCAGGAGGAAGCCCCCGGCCAGGGTTCCGGCCACGAAGGCGAAGAGCATCAGGGAGGAGGTCCGGGCGACCACCTGGAAGTCCCAGCCGAAGTGACGGACCACGTGGGGCTGGAAGACCCCCCACATGTACAGGATCCCCACGCAGAGCTGGAGGGCGACGGCGGGGATCAGGATAGGCATTCCCGGCGCTCCGGCGGCCCGGGATTCGGGTCGTTTCGTCATGTCGATTCGGATCCCTTCCGGCGTCTCCGCCCTCAGCGCGCGTCGAAGTCCAGGGCGGCTTCCCGGCCCCGAAGGACCCGGAGGGCGCCGAGGGCCAGGGATTCCAGCTCGTTCTCCCCGGGCATCATCTCCACGGGGGAGATGAACCTCACCCTCTTCTCGATCCAGCCGGTCAGGAGTTTCGAATGGGCGATGCCCCCGGTCAGGACGATACGATCCACCTCGCCGTCCACCACCGTGGCCAGCTCCCCGATGCCCTTGGCCACCTGGTAGGCCAAGGCCCGGTAGGCCAGCTCGGCGTCCCGGTCCCCCGCGGCGATGCGGCGCTCCACTTCCTGGGCGTCCGCGGTGCCCAGGAGGGACACCAGGCCCCCGGCGCCCCGGCACATCTTCTTGAGGGCGGCCTTCTCGTATTTCCCGGAGTAACACAGGTCCAGAAGGAGCAGGGACGGAAGGCGGCCCGCCCGCTCCGGCGAGAAGGGACCCTCGTCGTCGGAGACGATGTCCGCCATCTTGCCCTTCCGGTGGACCGAGATCGTGATGCCCCCGCCCAGGTGGGCCACGATGAGGTTGAGCTCCCCGTAGGGCCGCCCGAGCTTTTCGGCGGTCCGGATGGCCGCGGCCCGCATGTTGAGGGCGTGGGAGAGGCTCCGGCGCTTGATTTCCGAGAGGCCCGTGAGCCGGGCGACGTCGTCCAGCTCGTCCACCGCCACGGAGTCGTAGATGAAGGAGGGGATGCCCGCGCCCTCGGCGATCTCGAAGGCGATCATGGCCGCCAGGTTGGAGACGTGCTCCGCCTGGGGCCGGTCCCGCAGGGTCTCCACCATGAGCCGGTTGATCCGGTAAGCCCCGGAGCGCACGGGCGGCAGGGTCCCCCCCCGGGCCACGATGGCGTCGAAATCCTTCTCGGACAGTCCCGCGGAGTGGAGGAAGTCGAGGACCGCATCCTTCCGCATCGGGTATTGGTCCGCGACGGCCTTGTATGTATCGATCTCCGATCGGGGATGCTCGATGCTCTCCCGGCGGGTCTCGGTCTCGTTCTCGTAGATCGCGATCTTCGTGGACGTGGACCCGGGGTTGATCGCCAGGATCCGGAACACCTTTTCGGCCATGGTACGCCTCCGGAGCTAGGGTGCCGCCGGGGGTGGGCGGCCGGGCGGCGGCCGGGCGCGGATTCGCGCGCGGCCCGTCCGCCGGACCCCCATTATCCCATGAACGGCCGTCCGGGAGTCAAGACTCGGCTGGGTGCCGGGAGCCGAAACGAAGACCGCCCCGGACGCCGGGAAGGCGCCGCGGGGCGGCCGGGGGTCCGGCGGCGAAGCGCCGCCGGACATTCACCGATCAGAGTCCGTACTTCTTGGGACCGAACCAGGCGGGCAGGAGATAGATCCCCGCCACGAAGGGGACGCCGGCGCAGATCAGGGCCACGAAGGGATTCCAGGTGAGCCCGCCGGCGATGGTGCCCAGGAGGGCGCAGCCCGCCACGAAGAGGGCGTAGGGCAGCTGGGTGGCCACGTGCTCCAGGTGCGGAGCCGCGGCGCCGGTGGAGGACAGGATCGTGGTGTCCGAGATGGGGGAGCAGTGGTCCCCGAACACCGCGCCGCCCAGCACGACCCCGATGGTCAGCGCCGTGGCGTTGACCGTGGCCGCCGGGGAGAGCCCGGCCATCTTGGCCAGCTGGACGATGATGGGCAGGGCCACGGGGACCATGATGCCCATGGTGCCCCAGCTGGTGCCCGCCGCGAAGGAGATGACGCAGGCCAGGATGAAGACGATCGAGGGGAAGAGCCACATCGGGAAGTTCCCGTTCACGACCACGTCCGCCACGTAGAGCCCGAGGCCTACGCCGCCGTCGGCCCGGGGAGTCTTGATGACCGTGCCGATGGACCAGGCCAGGGTCAGGATCATGGCGGCCGGGACCATGGCGCGGAACCCGTCCAGAAGGCCTTCTCCCGCCGCGGAGATGTTGAGGAGCTTCCGGGCGACCAGGTAGACGTAGCTGAAGCAGGTGGAGAAGATCAGGGCGTACATCAGGGCCTTGGAGGAGTCCGTGTCGTTGAAGGCCTGGCCGAGGGGGATCTCCGACATGGCCTGGCCGAGGGACTTGATGGCCTCGCCGTCCACGGCGCCCATCCAGGTGACCATCGGGAAGAAGAACAGGGCGATCACGATGACCGAGAGGATGGGGATCACGAAGTCGAAGGGCTTGGCGTTGGAGGTGTGGGCCTTGGACTCGACCTGGCTCACCACGACGCCGTACTTCTCCTCGTCATAGAGCCCCAGCCCCTTCTCGGCGCGGGCCTCGGACCGCGCCATGGGGCCGAAGTCCTTGTGGGTGAGGCTGATGAACAGGACCATGAAGACCGCGAAGATCGCGTACAGGTTGAAGGGGATGGTCCGGAGGAAGAAGGTGAGCTCGCCCACGCCCAGGGACTGCCACTCGGGCATGGTCTTGTACGTGCCGATCACGAAGGCCACCCAGCCGGAGATCGGCGCGATGATGCAGACCGGGGCCGCCGTGGAGTCCAGGATGTAGGCCAGCTTGGCCCGGGAAATCTTCTTGGCGTCGAAGAGGGGCCGCATGCAGGTTCCGATGGTCAGGGAGTTGAAATAGTCGTCGAAGAAGATCAGCAGGCCGAAGAACCAGGTGAAGATGAGGGCCCCGGTGCGGGACTTGATCTTCTTGCCGGCCCAGTCCCCGAGGGCGTACGCCGCGCCGGACTTGGCGAGCAGGCCGACCAGGAGGCCCAGCAGGATCGTGAACAGCATGATGCGGATGTTCCATCCGTCCGCCAGCGTGTCGGCGATGAGGTCCGACAGGTTGAGGAGGGCGGTGTAGGGATTCCCTCCCGCCGCGATCAGCGTTCCGGACAGGATGCCCAGGAAGAGGGAGACGATGACGTCCTTCGTCACCACCGCGAGGACGATGGTGAGGAGGGGCGGCAGGATGGAGAGTAGCCCGTAGTGCGTCAATTCCATGGTCAAGTGCCTCCTTTGGTGGAATGGAACGTACGTACCGGCCCATGATGCACCCGAAAAATCGAAAACGCAACGACAATTTCCAGTTTTGGGCACGGCAACCGGACGAATCTTGACCGGAAATGAAGAAGGCGCGGCCGATCGCCGCGCCTTCCTGCCCTTCTCCCGCTCCGGCCGGTGCTCTAGTTCCGTTCGGCCAGCTTTTTCACGATGAAGGTTGCCACGTCGTCGGCGTACGCGCCCCGGCCGAATCCGACGTCAAAACCCAATTCCACCGCCAGCTTGTTGCCGATCCGAGGGCCGCCGGCCACGCAGATGTAGCGTCCCCGCTCACCCCGGGCCTCCAGGAGCTCGATCAACTGGGTGAGGTTGTGGATGTGGACGTCCTTCTGGGTGACCACCTGGGACACCAGGATGGCGTCCGCCTTCACCTTGTCCGCAAACTCGATCAGCTTCTCGTTGGGGACCTGGGCTCCGAGGTTGTAAGCCTCCATCTCCGGGTAGCGCTCCAGGCCGTAGTGGTGGTTGTAGCCCTTCATGTTCATGATGGCGTCGATGCCCACCGTGTGGGCGTCGAACCCCGTGCAGGCCCCCACCACCACGACCTTGCGGCCGAGCTCCCGGCGGATGAACTCGTTCACCTCGTCCATGCTCATGGAAGCCTCGGCGGAGTGCTCATCGGCCACGCAAGAGTCGTAGTCCACCGAGGACTCGGTCTTGCCGTAGGCCACGTAGAAGGAGAAGCCCGCGGACAGGGGGGCCGAGTGGACCACGTCGCAGTCCTTGAAGCCCCACTTGAGGACAAGCTGGCGGGCCGCCTCCCGGCCCTTGGCCCCGTCGGGGATCGGCAGGGTGAAGGAAAGCTGGACCTTCCCGTCGTCCAGGGTGTCTCCGTACGGTCGGACGATATTCATGTCAGTCTCCTCACTTTCCCAGTCCCAGGGTCCGGGTCAGGTGCTCCTCGAAGGGGTTCCAGTACCTCGGCCCCTTCTTGATCAGGCCTTCCAGGCCCTTCCCGCCGTCCTTGGGCCGCTTGACGTCCGCGAACTGCCCCTCGGCGATGGCGTCGAACAGGCCCGTCGCCTCGATCTGCCGCAGGAACTCCAGGGTCCGGTCCAGGACCTCCGCGGCCCGGGTGCGGACGATTCCGCCCTCCCGGAACTCCACCTCGTCGTAGAAGGAAGCCATGTTGTTCATCACGTACCGGGCGTTGTCCACCGCCAGGTACCGGTCCATCATGAAGGGAGTGTGGATGGCCTCGGTCAGCATGCCCAGGAGGTGGATCCCCTGGTCCGTGGCCTTGGACACGAAGTTGAACATCGTATCCATCACCAGGCCCTTGAAGATGTCCCCGGACATGAACTTCGTGGGGGGCATGTACTTCAGGGGATGCTCCGGGAAGATCTCCCGGGCCATCTGGGCCTGGGCGAGCTCGTACAGGAATCCGTCCTTTATGGTCGGGTCCATCTCGAAGGCGTGACCCAGGCCCATGAGCCGGGCGGGCAGGCCCGCGGCGTAGGCGAAGCGCTCGTTCAGGAACTGGCTGGCCAGGACCGTGTAGGCCTTCTCGTAGGCGTCGCTGGTGGTGAGGTAGTTGTCCTCCCCGGTGTTGATGATGATCCCCGCCCAGGCGTCCAGCATTCGGCTGAACTTCTGGTCCACGAAGGTCCGGTACATGTTGATGTCCCGGAATAGGATCCCGTACATCGAGTCGTTCAGCATCATGTCCAGGCGCTCCAGGGCGCCCATGGCCGCGATCTCCGGCATGCAGAGCCCCGAGGCGTAGTTCGTGAGGAGGATGTACCTCTTCTGGCGCTCGGACACCTCGTCCAGGGCGGCCCGCATGATACGGAAGTTCTCCTGGGTGGCGTAGGTTCCGCCGAAGCCCTCCGTGGTGGGGCCGTAGGGGACGTAGTCCAGGAGGCTCTGGGCGGTGGTGCGGATGACCGCGATCACATCCGCCCCCTGCTCCGCCGCCGCGGTGGCCTGCTTCACGTCCTCGTAGATGTTGCCCGTGGCCACGATGAGGTAGAGGAGGGGCCGGTGGTTCCGATCCTTCCACTCCTCCTGGCGGGCTGCCCGGAATTCCCGGTTGGCCCGGACCCGGGACTCGGCCCGGTTCACCAGCTCCTGGGCCTTCCGGGCCGTCGCCGCCTCGTCCGCGGGGGGAAGGTCGGTCAGGCGCAGGCCTTCGGCGATCTTCCGGTTGAGCCGTTCCGGGGCGTCCCCCGTGCGGGCCAGGGCGCTCGCGTAAAGGCGGAAGGCTCCGTCCGCGAGGCGGTCCCGGGCCTGGTCCACGATCAGGTTCGGAACGGGCACCCCGTCGGCGTCCGCGTCATCCGCCCCCGCCAGCCGCAGGGTGGCCCGTTCCACGGTCACGGAGGTGTGTCCGTCCACGAATTTGAGCACCGGCCCGCAGATCCTCGCCGCCAGCTCCCGGGCCTCGGAGATCTTGTCCTGGGATAAGCCTAGTTTCGCGCGCATGAAAACTCCTTATGGGTGGTCGGTGGACGGTGGACAGTGAACGGAAATGAGTACAGTTCGCGGCCGCCGTACACGCTCAATCGTGTATGACTGCCGCATCCTTGGGTCATTCCCGACCACCGTCTACCGTTCACCGTCCACCGATTACCTCTTCCGCTTTCTTAACGATCTCCCCCGGCAGGCCCAGGAGGGCCGCCACGGTCAGGGCGTCCGCGGGGCCGGGGCCCTCCGCGTCGGGCTCCAGTTCGTAGCGCATGTGCCGGTTGATCCGGGCCAGCCGCTCCGCCCGGGGGGCGTCCGCCTCCAGGCACTCGGAGGCCGCCCTCCGGTCCAAGCCCTTCATCCGCAGGTAATCCACCCCCGGCGACCGGACCAGGCCCCGGAAGTGGGTGGAGAAGAAGCTCTTCACCCCGGGCTTGGCCGCCAGTTCCGCCTGGGCCGCGGACAGGAGGGCCTCCGCCTCCCGGGAGCTCGTGGTCCGGGCGAACTCGTCGAAGACCGCCAGGCACCCGCCGGCCCCCATCCCTTCCCAGGTCCGGATGAACCGGTGGATCTCGAAGCCGAAACCCGAGAGGCCCGCCAGGCGCTCCCCCGCGAGCTCCCCCACGTAGGACAGCCGGGCGTAGACCCGGGTGCGGAACGAGGCGGCGGGGACGTGGAAGCCCGCTTGGGCCAGGACCTGGAAGAAGAGCACCGTCTTCAGGGCCACGGTCTTGCCGCCCATGTTGGACCCGAAAATCGTGGTCACCCGCTCGCCGAACCGGGCGGTCAGGGGCGTGTACGCCAGGCCGAGCTCCCGGCACTCCGCCTCGCAGGGAAGGAAGCGGCCTTCGGCGAGCTCCCAGTCCCCCTCCGAGGACAGGTCCGGCCGGACGAGTCCCAGATCCCGGGAAAGGCGCGCCCGGGCCAGGGCCAGGTCGAAGTCCCGGGTCCGCTCCGCGGCGGCCCGGATCTCCGGCAGGGCTTCGGAGACGAGGGCCGAGAGGCGGCGGAGGACACCGTCCTCCAGGTGCCGTTCCCGGGCGGCCAGCTCGTCCCGCCGGTCCCGGAGCCCCAGGATCCGGGCGTCCGCGGCGGGCCGGACCAGGTAGAGCCGGTCGTCGTAGGGCTCCACCACGGCGAGCTCCCGGTCCGCCAGGAGGGCCTCCGCGGCGGCTCGGGGCACCAGGGCGAAGTCCCGACCCGCAAGGCGCACCCCGTGCCGCGCCGCCAGCCGGGTCTCCGCGGCGCTTCGTGCGGCCTCCAGGTCCGCGTCCGTCCGGGCTATGGCCGCCCGAACCTCCGCCAGGGCGGGGTCGTAGACGTCCGAGACGTAGAAGGTCTCCGGATCCGAGCCGCCCTTTGCCAGTTCCGCGGCCAGGTCCGCCGCCGCGGGCCCGAGGCAGAAGGCGTCCCGGGTAACCTCGTCCAGGGCCGTCCGGAGTCCCTCGTGGTCCGCGAGGAACTTCTTGACCTGGAAGATCTCCGCCAGCTCGTACTCGGCCTTGGCCGTGGACGGCAGGCGGGGCATGCGTTTCAGGTAATACGCCGCCCGGTCCCGGGCCACGGGATCCTCCCGGGTCGAGTCCAGCCAGGCGGCCGCGGCCTCCGTCCGATCCAGGAGCCGCTCGATCTCCCCGCGGTCCGCGTGGACCCGGCGCTCATCCCGCTCGTCCTTGCCGTAGGGCGTATAGGGGCGGTAGAGGTCCCAGAACTCCTCGGCCCGGGAAAAGGACCAGGCGTCCGCGAGGTCCTCCGGCGCCAGGAGCCCGGCGGGTCGGCCGCTCACGCCGCGGCCTCCGGGGAAACCTCGTAGGGATTGAAGGCGATCCGGGCCTCGGTCTGGCCGTCCAACCGGGACAGGAAGGCGTCCCGGGACACGCCCCGGAGGACCGCGACGATGCCCGCGCATTCCAGGGGAGTCCGCACGAGGAGGTCCCGGCCGGCCCGGAAGGACCGGAGTTCCCCGTCGTCCAGGAAGACCTTGGTGAAGTCCTCCACCGCCACGGCCCGGGCGGTTTCCGGGAGGGCCCCCGCGGTGGCCGTCGTGAGGGGACCTTCCAGAAGGACCGCCCCTTCCCGGGCCCCGAAATCCGGGGGCACCGCGGGCAGGGAGGTCAGGAGCGAAATCCGTCGGGCCTGCCGGGCGGCCTTTTCCAGGGAGGCGGGATCCGCCCGCAGGACATAGACGAAGCGGGCCCCCGGCCAGGCGGCGATCTGGGTGATCCGGTTGATCGCCCCGTCCACCAGGACCGTCCGGGCCGCCCCCTCGTCCCGGAGAAAGGCCAAAGCCCGGGTGACGCCCTCGTTGCCCTCGGGGCCCACCAGGACGATGCGCCCGGACCGGACGGCCCGGGCCGCGCAGATCCGCCCGAAGGCGGAACTTCCCGGAAGGATCTCCAGGATCTCCGGGAGGATGCGCCCGTCCCGGAGGAAACGCTCGGCGCTGATGACCACGTCCCCCGGGGCGACGGGAACCGCGGGCTTGCGGGCCGCCGAGAGGGAGTCCCGGGTCTCCCCGTCGTACCCGATCGACAGGAAGGCGGGACGCTCCCCGGCGGCCCGGACCAGGGCCAGGGCCCGGTTGAGGAAGGTGGTCTTTCCGCAGTGCTTCTCCGGGCCGGTCACGAAGGTGACCCGGCCCAGGAAGTCCTCCGCCCGGTCCAGCACGGCGGCCCTAGGAGCGGTGCCCGCGATGGAACCGCTTCAGGTCCTTGGGCTCCAGGGAGAGCCTCTGCCCCGCGAGCAGGGTGGCCACCCCGTCCTGGGGCTTCAGGAGCTCGTCCTCGCAGAACTCGCAGCCCTCGGGACACCGGGGCACGTAGGTGTCCGGCTCCGTGTAGGTCGTGATCACGCCCTCGTAGTTGCGCAACACGATGCGCTTCTCGTTCTGGCTGATCAGGTAGTTCGGCATGACCGGGGTCTTGCCGCCGCCCCCAGGGGCGTCCACCACGAAGGTCGGGACCGCCATCCCCGTGGTGTGGCCGCGGAGGTTCTCGATGATCTCGATCCCCTTGGACACGGAGGTGCGGAAGTGGCTGATGCCCATGGACAGGTCGCACTGGTAGATGTAGTAGGGTTTGACCCGGATGGTCAGGAGCTTCTGGACCAGCTTCTTCATGGTCATGGGGCAGTCGTTGACGTCCCGTAGGAGGACGCTCTGGTTGCCCAGGGGGATGCCCGCGTTGGCCAGCTTCTCGCAGGCCGCCTTGGACTCCGCGGTGATCTCCTTGGGATGGTTGAAGTGGGTGTTCAGGTAGATGGGGTGGTACTTGGCCAGCATGGAGACCAGGTTGTCCGTGATCCGCTGGGGCATCACGACGGGCACCCGGGACCCGATCCGGATGACCTCCACGTGCTCGATCTCCCTCAGCTTCCGGATGACCCGCTCCAGCTTCTCGTCCGAGAGCACCAGGGGATCCCCGCCGGAGATGAGGACGTCCCGGACGATCGGGGTCTTCCGGATGTACTCCACCGCCGCGTCGATGTTGGCGTCCGACATGTGCACGTCCTCGAAGCCCACCAGGCGGCGCCGGGTGCAGTGGCGGCAGTTCATGGAGCAGATGTTCGTGACCAGGAGGAGGACCCGGTCCGGGTACCGGTGGGTCAGGCCGGGGACCGGGGAGTCCACGTCCTCGTGGAGGGGGTCGTCCTCGTCCGCGGGGTCCTCGAAGGTCTCCGGCAGGCGGGGGATGGCCTGGAGCCGCACCGGGCAGTGCTTGTCCTCGGGGTCGATCAGGGAGGCGTAATACGGGGTGATGGCCATGCGGAAGCGCTTGAGGACCGCCTCGATGTCCTTCTTCTCGGCCTCCGTGAGGGGCACCACCTTGGACAGGGTTTCCACGTCCTTGATGTCGTTCTTCATCTGCCAGTGCCAGTCGTTCCAGTCCGACTCCGGCACGTTCGCGTAGAGAGGGATGCGTTTATAGTCGCTTTTCCGGTACTCGTTCATGAAGGCTCCTTTGCAGTGGACGGTGGACAGTGGACGGTGGACGGGAGCAACTGTGATGCACCCGGGAGACTACCGCCGCTTGCGGACGTATCCGACGGCGTGTAGAAACCGCTTCCGTTCACCGTCCACCGTTAACTGTTCACCTCAGTTTCAGATACGCCCGCACGTCCGCGGGGGTCGCGGGCGCCAGGCCCGCCTCCTTGGCCAGCCGGGCCGCCCGGGCCACGAACTGGGCATTGGACTCCGCCAGGACGCCCTTGGAGTAGTACACGTTGTCCTCGAAGCCCACGCGGATCCAGCCGCCCCGGGCGATCGCCGCGTACTGGGCCGGCAGGGAGGCCCGGCCGATGCCCATCAGGGTGTAGTCCGCCCCCTCCGGCAGGGCCCGGACGAAGGACTCCATCGTGTCCAGGGTGAAGGGCACGGCGCCGGGGACGTTCATCACAAGGCCGTAGTGGTAGGGCGGCTCCAGAAGGCCTTCCTTGATCAGGATCCGGCTGGAGAAGACGTGGCCCAGGTCGAAGCACTCCAGGGTGGGCCGGACCTTCCGTCGCCGGAATTCCTCGGCGAACTTCCGCATGACCGGCAGGGTGTTCACGATGTAGTCGTCCCCGAAGTTGACGGTCCCGCAGTCCAGGGAGGCCATCTCGGGCTCCAGCTCCGTCACCGGCCGGAGGCGCTCCTCGGCGGTGTCCCCCACGGCTCCCCCGGTGGTGATCTCCACCACGATGTCCGTGCGCTTGCGGATGAGGTCGATCGCCTTCCGGAAGACCTTGGGGTCCTGGGTGGGCTTCCCGTTCTCGTCCCGCACGTGCAGGTGGAGGATGGCGGCCCCCGCCTCCCGGCAGGCGACGGCGGTGTCCGCGATCTCCTCCGGCGTGGTCGGAAGGGCGGGATTGTGCGCCTTGGTGGTCTCCGCTCCCGTGCAGGCGCAGGTTATGACGATCTTGGAATCGAGCATAGGAACTCCTTTAACGATTGAACCACAGAGGCGGGGAGAAGGGCGTGGAACCAGAAAGCAGACAGGATGAACAGGATGAAAGACGGATGAACAAGATAGGAGGGGAGAATTGCGAATCTCCCAAACCTAATCCTGTTAATCCGTTCTCAATCGTGTCCATCCTGTCTGTCCTATGGTTCCAAGGCCCTTTCCCTCCGTGTCCTACCGTCTACTTTACGCCTTCCCCACCGGGTACTTCTTCATGGTCAGCTCCAGGGACTCGCCGATGGCCC
>CALMRC010000148.1 GCA_937873275.1 uncultured Spirochaetota bacterium | reverse complement strand
TCACGGCTACGTCCGCCGTGTGCGTGACGGGTCTGATCGTCGTAGACACCGCCAAGGATCTTACGATTTCGGGCCAGCTGGTCGTCCTCGCGCTGATCCAGGTGGGCGGCCTGGGCATCATGGTCTTCTCCTTTTTCGGGGCCTTCGCCCTTGGACGCAAGATATCTCTCAAGGAACGGCTCACCGTGTCGTACCTGCTGAGCGAGGACGACATGCGGGGACTTTCCAGCAGCCTGCGCAGGATCGTGGTATCGACCCTCGTCATCGAGGCGTTGGGAGCCGCGGCGCTGTACGTCCGATTCTCGGCGAGGGGAACCCACGGGCTCCGGGCCCTCCTGGATTCCGTGTTCCACGCCGTTTCCGCCTTCTGCAACGCCGGCTTCGCCCTGTTCTCGGACAGCCTGGAGTCCTTCCGGGCCGATCCGTGGATAACCCTGACCGTGGCCGTCCTGATCGTCCTGGGCGGGATCAGCTTCGGGGTCATCAACGACGGCCGCCGCGCGGTCGCGGCGCTCCTCCGCAGGCTCGCGGGCCGGCGCTCGGAGGAGACCCGCAGGCCCTCCCTCAACACCCGCGCCGTGGTGACCGTCACGGGAGCGCTCCTCGCGTCCGGGCTCGCTCTTTTCTATCTCCTCGAGCACGAGGGGGTCATGTCCTCCTACGGCCTGGGGGAACAATACCTGGCCGCGTTTTTCCAGTCCGTCACGCTCCGGACGGCCGGCTTCAACACGGTCCCCTTCGGCGGCCTGCACGACGCCACTCTGCTGTTCATGATCCTGTTCATGTTCATCGGGGGAGCCTCCGGCAGCACCGCGGGAGGGATCAAGGTGAACTCCCTGGCCGCCATCGGGGCGTACTTCGCCTCGTTCCTGCGGCGCGAGCGGGCCGTCCGCATCGGATCCTCGGCCATATCCGCGGAAAAGGTCGGCCGGGCCTTCCTCATCCTGGGATTCGGACTCGCGGCCGTATTCTGCGGGGTCTTCGCCCTGACCCTGTCCGAGGGCGGGGAATTCCTGCCCCTGCTGTTCGAGACGGTATCCGCCTTCGGGACCGTGGGGCTGTCGACGGGCATCACCCCGGGACTTTCCGCCGTCGGGAAGTCCGTCATCATCGCCCTGATGTTCCTGGGGCGGCTCGGACCCCTCACGATTCTCACGGCGGCCCGCCGCCGGAACCGCGAAACCCAGGTCGAGTATCCCGAGGGGGATCTCGCGATCGGATAGGAGGATTTCCGGATATGGCAAAAACAAGGACGTTCGCCGTGGTGGGACTCGGGTCGTTCGGGTCCACGATCTGCGGCGTGCTCGCGGAAAAAGGCGCCTCCGTCGTCGCGATGGACCGGGACCCCGCGTCCGTGGAGCGGATCAAGAGCCAGGTGTCCGCCGCGGTGCTCCTGGACACGACGGACGAGAACTCGCTGTTGAAGGCTCCCCTGGAGGACGTGGACGTGGCCATCGTGGCCATCGGCGACGACATCGAGGCGAGCATCCTCACCACGGCCCTGCTGCGTCAGCAGGGGGTCCCCTATATCGTCGCCCGGGCCGTCTCGCCTATCCACGAGACGGTCCTCCGGAGGGTGGGTGCCAACGAGGTGATCAACGCGGAAATCGACATGGGCGCACGAACGGCCCGGCGGCTGGTGGCGCCGGACGTCCTGGACTCCATCCCCCTGTCCGCGGACGTGTCGTTGACCGAGACCCTGGCTCCCGATTACTTCCGGGGGAAAACCTTGGAGGACCTCAACCTGGAGGAAAAACTCCGGCTTCGCGTCGTCGGCCTCCTCCGTTCCCGGGTCGACCTGGACGATTCCGGCAATTCCATCCGCAAGGACGTCCTGGTGTTCCCGGGCCCGAAGGACACCTTCGAGGAGGGCGACCGGCTGTTCGTGCTGGGACGCAACTCGGACCTGGACGAGTTCCAGAAGATCTAGGAGGCCGTCATGATCCTCGTTCGAGTGCGGTACGCCGTCCTCCTCCTCGCGGTCTCCCTGGCGGCCGCGATCGGCGCGGGGATCTGGTCGTACCGCGTGGCGACCGCCGCCGGTCTGAAGGGACCCGCGGAAACCAGCCTCTTCCTTACCCTCTGCGCCGCGGCCGTCCAGGTCTTCCTGGGGGTGGAGTTGTTCCGGCAGGCCGCTCGGAAGCGGCGGGAGATGGACTCCATCGCGGACGCCGTCCGGTTCGGGGGAAACCTGCCCGCAGAGCGCCTCGCCCGGTTCGGCCCCCTGGGCGAACGGATTCTGTTCATCCTGAAGGACCTGTCGGAGGCCGGAGAGCGCAAGAGCGAGCGGATCGCCTCCCTTACGGGCCTCCTTCGCGCGGCCCTGGCCTTGGTCGACGCTCCGGTCCTGGTCGTGGCCCTGGACGGCCTTGTGCAGGAAGCCAGCAAGGGTGCCCGGGAGGATTCCCGTCTGGCGGATCTGGAACCCGGGAAAACCCGGGTGGAGGACCTGCTCCCGGAGGTCCAGATGCGGGGCGTACTCCAGGAGGCCGAGCGGACCCATCAAGCGGTGGAGCTTCCGGGACACCTGACCCTGTTTCCCGTATACTCCACCCGGGGCCGGATCTCCTGCTTCCTCGCGGATCTGGGGCGCACGGGGCTCCGGGAGTTCCTGGGCGGGCTGGCAGAGCGAAATCCGGCACCCGACACCGCGGCGCGGAAGCCCAACCTCCTACGCCGGGTCCTGGGTCGGTTCGGTCAGGGTAAACCGGAAACGTCCGGCCGTTGAGGCTTCCGGATCGATACATCCTTCATCGAGGTGAACCACCATGTGCGGAATCGTGTCCCTGTGCTACGAGGACGAAGAGGCGGGAATGGGAATCGAGGCGGCCGCCCTGCTCAAGCGGCTGGAATACCGGGGCTACGACTCCACCGGGGCGTCCTTCATCGACGCCCGGCGGAAGATCGTCCTGGTCAAGCGCGTCGGCGCCCCCTCCCGGGTCTGCCGGGAGCTCGGGATCGAAAAATTCCCCGGCCAACGCTTCATCGGCCAGGTGCGCTGGGCCACCTACGGCGCCGTGACGGACGCCAACAGCCAGCCCCACCACGTGCGCTGCAAGGTGGAGATGGTCGGGGCCCACAACGGCAACATCTCCAACACCGACAGCCTGAAGGCGGAGCTGACCGCCCAGGGGCATCGGGTCGTGTCGGAGAACGACGGGGAGATCGTGGTCCACCTGGTGGAGGACGCCTGGGCGGAAAACCGCCGGAACCCGGGCCCCGCCCTGGCGGCCCAGAAACGGGCCCTTTCGGCCTGCGGCCTGTCCGACGTGCCCGACGAGGTCCTCCTCATGGTGGACGCGGTCCGCCGGGCCGAGTCCCGGACCGAGGGCTCCTACGCGGCCGCCGTCTCGGACCCGACCGTCCCGGGGGTCTTCGCGATAAAGTCCGGATCCTCCCTCTACGCCGGCATCGGGACCGACGAGCGGGGGAGCTTCGTCGTCGTGTCCAGCGACCTCACCAGCGTCCTCTCCAAGACGCGTACCCTGATCCCCCTGGCCGAGGGGGAGGGCCTCTGGTTCACCCACGACCGGTACCTCGTGTTTTCCCTCTCCGGGGAGCCGGTCTATTCCCGGCCCCGGCCCAAGCGGTCCAAGCTGAACGTCCAGGACACCGCCCTGGATCCCCGGTATTCCTATTACATGGAGCAGGAGATCTCCTCCAGCCCCGCCAACATCGAGGAGATCCTGCGGTACTACTTCCGGGATCCCGGGGCGGCGGCCCTGGAGGCGGGCCTGGAGGACAAGCGGCTGATCGCCAAGGAGTGCCTGGACCGCCTGCTTTCCCTGACCGAGGAGCTGGACGAGGAGGCCCTGCGGTCCGGGGCCGAGGCGGTCTTCTCGGATCCTGCCTGGAGGGAGGTCAGCTCCCGGGTCAAGGACCACGCCCCCCGCCCGGAGTCCGGGTACCGGGGGGACGAGAAGGCCTTCCTGGGCGAGCTCGCGAAGCTCCTCCCCGGCCGCCTTTCGGACCTGGCCCTGGCGGACGCGACCCTGGTCTGGCGAAAGCGCCGGGCCGTGGTGCGCCGTGTCGGGGAGCTCTCCCAGGCCGTCCGGGAAACCGGAAAGGCGGGGGGCCGGGTCTATCTGGTCGCCTCGGGCACCTCCTACCACGCCGCCTTGACGGCGGCCTACTTCTTCGACCACCTGGCGGGCCTGCCGGTCTATCCCTGCAATCCCGGGATGTTCCGCTCCCTCTACCTGGACACCCTGGAGGACCGGGACCTGATCCTGGGGATCACCCAGTCCGGGGAGACCAAGGACCTGGTGGACATCCTCCAGGACGCCCGGGAGAAGGCTCCCGGGATCCGCCGGGTTAGCCTGGTGAACAACGAGAACAGCCGCATCCCCCAGGAGCTCTCGGACTTCTACCTGCCCCTCCTCTGCGGACCCGAGATCGCGGTGGCGGCCACCAAGAGCTTCCTGAACCAGATCGTCATCCTCTACCTCCTGGCCGCGGGATTCCGCCTGCCCGAGGCGGAGGTCCGGAACCGGGTTACCCGGATCCGGGGCCTCCTGGAGGACACCCTCCGCCTGACCCTGCCCGGGGTGGACGCGGCGGCGGAGCGCCTGTTCCGGGAGCCCTCGATGCACATCCTGGGCACCGGCCTCATCGGCCTGGCCCGGGAGGGAGCCCTCAAGATCCGGGAAGTGGTCCTGAACCACAGCGAGGGCTACGACGCGGCGGAGTTCAAGCACGGTCCCAATACCATCCTGGGCAAGAACACCGTCTTCGGCCTGGACTCCCTGGAGGCGGTGCTCTCAGCGTACGCCGATACCCTGCGGGAGGCGAAGGGCGCTGAACGGGAGGCCCTCCTGGCCGCCGCCCCCTCGGAGGTCCTGGCGAAGGATCCCCGGATCCTGGAGGCCGGGTTCGGCAACTACCCCCTGGTCTTCGTCTGTCCCCCGGACGAGCGGGACATCCGGATCACCATCAGCCAGATCCACACCCACAAGATCCGGGGAGCGGACATCCTCCTGGTGGCGGAGAAGCGTCCCGAGTTGGCCCTGGCCGTGGAAGGGAAGCCCGCGAACGACCCGGGATACCGACCCCTCTACCTGGAGATTCCCGCCACCGGGGACCGGGACCTCTTCGTCTTCTCCGCGACCCTGGTGCTCCAGTGGCTGGCCTTCCGGATGTCGGTCCGCAAGGGTGCGTACCTGGACGGCCTGGGGGTCCGGGACCACGGGGTGCATCCGGACGTTCCCAAGAACGTGTCGAAGTCGATCACGGTCGACTAGTGCGGGGAGAGTTTCTATTCAAATTGAACCACAGAGGCACAGAGGACACAGAGGTAGAAGGAGGCAAGGGACGAAAGTCGCGCTGAGGCGCGGCGGCTATTTCGAGCCGTCGTCGCTGTCGCTCTCTATATTCTAATCATTCTCTTAATTCTTTATCTTGTAAATCTTTCTTAATCCTGTTCATCCTGTCGGAATCTTGCGGAAAACCTATATTCGCGCACCCTTCGGAAGCACTACCCGGGCGTCCCCGTCCCGCTTCAGCAGGCCCTCGTCCTCCATCCGGTTCAGGAGGGGCAGTACGTACTTCCGGGAGAGCCCCGTACGGTCCTTGGCCTCTCCGACGGAAAACCGCTCCCCCGCGGCGCGTCCCGCCAGGACGGCCTCCGTCCGGCCTTCGTATACGGACCGGTGCCAGAACACCCCCTTGTCCAGGGAAACCGCCCGGCCCCGGGCGCAGAGGGCCTTTAGGATCCGACCGTCCTGGACCGGGGCGTTCCGGCCCGGCTCGACTCCCTCGGCGCCCGCCCGGATGAGCAGGGCATCCAGCCGGGACTCCTCCTTGTCGAGCCCGGGTTCGAGTCCCGGCCGCACCCAGCGCGGTCCCGACCGCTCCAGAACCTTCCCCGCCTCCAGGTCTCCGAGCAGGGCGGAGCAGGCCCCGGAGCCCAGGCCCGAGGCGCTCTCCAGCTCCGCCCGCACAGCCCCGCCGGGCTTCCCGGCGGCCTGGGTGAGCCGGGCCCGGAACCGGGCGTAGGACTCCTCGGAAAAGACGTACCTCCCGTCCGGCGCCCCGACGACCCGGAGGCCCGGCCCCGGATTTCCGGGTTCACCCGGGGAGGCCGGGATTTCCGCCCGGTACTCCCCGGGTTCCAGGCGGGTCCAGCCCCGGGTCAGGATCTCCAGGGCCCGGCGGACCGGGCCGGCCGGGGCGCCTTCCCCACGGTCTCGGACGGGGGGCGGAACGGAGACACGGATCCCGGTCTCGGGGGCCGCGGAGAGGCCGGCCGCCAGGGCCGGAACTCCGGGAAGAGCCAGGTCCAGGGCGCGGCGGTCCCGGATGTCCGTATCCCCCGCGGCGAGGACCCGGCCCCGGGCCAGGAGCTCCGTCCCTCCCCGGCGCAGGAGAGCGAAGGGCTGTCCCGGCGGGCAGGCCAGGGGCTCCGAACAGACGACCCGGAGCCACCCCGGGGTCCGGTAGGGGGACACCACGGCATCCCGGCGTGCGCTGCCCAGGACCAGCTCCGCCTCCAGGCCCGGGCGCAGGAGGGGCCGGCCCCTCTCGTCCCGGGGACAGAGCTCGGTCTCCCCGGGCAGGGGCCCGAGGAGGCAGAGAATCTCCCGGCCGCAAAGGACCTCCATGTCGGATCCGGTCAGGAGGTCCCCCCGGCGGATCCCGTTCCGGGGCTTGGGCAGGGCCAGGGCCGTCCGGGACACCGGGCGGGCTGAATCCGTCCCGGTCTTGTAGGTCTGGATGGACCGGACCCGCACGGTCTCGCCGGCGGGCCAGAGGGTCAGTTCGTCCTTCACCGACAGGGCGCCTCCCCGGAGGGTCCCGGCGACCACGGTCCCCGCGCCGGACAGGGTGAAGACCCGGTCCACGAAGAGGTAGGGGGTTCCGTTGAAGGTCCGGCGGTCCGGGAAGAGGCGGGCGACGACGGCGTCCTTGAGTCCCGCTATGCCTTCCCCGGTGCGGGAGGATACCAGGCACGTCTCGGGCCGGAATCCGAGGAGGACCTCGGCCCGGTCCGCGGCGTCCCGGGCGACCTCCTCGGCCCGCCCGGGGCCGACGGCGTCGGTCTTGGTGACCACGATCAGGACGTCCGGAGCCGAGAGGGAGGCCAGGATCCGCGCGTGGGTCCGGGACTGGGCCATCCATCCGTCGTCCGCGGCCACCACCAGGAGGGCCAGGTCGAGCCCCCAGGCCCCGGCGGCCATGTTCCGGAGGAACCGCTCGTGGCCCGGCACGTCCACCACCCCGACGCAGTCCCCGTCGGGGCCCTCGAAGTAGGCGAACCCCAGGTCCGTGGTCATTCCCCGGGCCTTCTCCTCGGGAAGGCGGTCCGGATCGATTCCCGTGAGGGCCCGGATCAGGGCGGTCTTGCCGTGGTCGACGTGCCCGGCGGTGCCGACGACGAACACCCTAGCTCACCCGGCCGGAATCCTGGGCGGCCAGCTCCTCCCGGGCCAGGGCGTCCGCCACCGAGGCCGCGATCGAGGCCGGATCCGCCCCCAGGAGGGTGGAGAGGTCCAGGAGCACGGCATCCTCCCGGATGCAGCCGGACACGGGCACCGGGGCCTCCCGCAGGGCGGCCAGGAGGGCTTCCGGGGACCGGGCGGGCGTCAGGGAGAGGGCCCGGGACGGGAAGGATTCGTCCGGTGTGGAGCCTCCGCCCCAGGCCGCCCGGGACGGGACGATCCGGGCCCGCCCCGGGGGCAGGCGGGAAAGGATCCGGCGGCCGAAGCGCACCAATTCCGCCGGGCTCCGGTCCCGGGCCGCCTCGGCCCGGGAGGGTTCCCCGTTCAGGCGGGCGACCAGGCGCCGTTCCAGGAGGGAGAGGACCGTCTTTCCGGGCCGGAAGGCCCGGTACAGGGGATGCCGTCCGAGGGTCTCCACCAAGTCCCGGTCCCCGGCCACGATGCCGGCCTGGGGTCCCCCCAGGAGCTTGTCCGCCGAGAAGGCGACCAGGCGGCAGCCCCGCTCCAGGTACTTTCGGGCGGGAAGCTCCCCGGCAAGGGCCTCCCCGACGCAGCCGGAACCCTGGTCCGCGGCCAGGATCACCCCCGGAGGCAGGGCGTCCGCGAGCTCCCGGGTCCCGGGACTGGACGTGAAGCCCCGGAGCGCGAAGTTGGAGGCGTGCACCCGGAGAACCAGGGCCGTCTCGGGACCCAGGGCCCGAAGATAGTCCTCGAGGGTAACGACGTTCGTGGTGCCCACCTCCACCAGGCGGGCTCCGGAGAGGGCCAGGATGTCCGGGACCCGGAAGCCCCCCCCGATCTGGACCTGCTCCCCCCGGGACACGATCACCTCCCGGCCCCGGGCCAGGGCGGTCAGCATCAGGAGGACCCCGGCGGCGTTGTTGTTCACCACCAGGGCGGCCTCGGCCCCGCAGAGTTCCGCGGCCAGCTCCGACGCCAAGCCCCCCCGGCGGCCTCGCCGACCCCCGGCCAGGTCGTATTCCAGGTTGCAGTATCCCGTATTGGTTTCCCGAACGGCGTCCCAATCCTCCCGGGGTACGGGGCTCCGGCCCAGGTTCGTGTTGAGGAGGATCCCCGTACCGTTCAGGACCGGTCGGATCCGCCGGCGGTCCAGGGACTCCAGTTCGGCCCGGAGCAGGTCCAAGGCGCCGTCCAGGAGGGTCCCTTCGTCGGAGGGATAGGCGGGATCGGAAGCCAGTCGGTCCCGGAGCGCGGCGACCGCCCGGGACGCGGCCCGGGAGCACAGGGGTCGGGAGACCCGCCCGAAGTAGGCCGCCACCTCGGGCCGGACCAGCAGCCGCTCCACCTGGGGGAGCCGGGAGAACCGTTCGTTGGTTTTCATGTCCGGAAGAGGCAGGAATCGAACCTGCCGCCGCGCGGAAACGCGGCCGACGGTTTTGAAGACCGCGGGAGCCGCCAGACCCCATCAGCTTCCCCGGCGCCCGGCGCCGTCCATCTAATACTAGAGGCCGGGGAGGGACGCGTCAAGTCGAGACGTTTTGTCCTAATTCCAGACAGGGTAACAGGATTCCCAGGATCGACAGGATGAGGGGAGTGGAGAATGGGAACGAGGGGCGCACGCTGCATCGGTGGTACGAAGCTTGTGACTCGTCCATTCCAGCCGCCGTGAAAAGGCGTCCGGGACCGAACCCGGCCCCGGACGCTCCTTGTCTTCCTTCCGTTCACTGCTTACCGTTAACAGCTCACTTCCAAACGTACTTCACGAACTTGACGCCGGGTTCCTTGGAGATCTCCTGGGCCGAGCCGTCGTAGCTCTTCAGGTTCGTCCAGCCCATCTGCTGGGTCAGGATCCACCACCAGGCGGTGCACAGGACGCCGGAATCGCAGTGGACGATGGACGCCTTCTTGGGATTCAGCTTGAGGGCCGCCACCATCTCCTCCAGCTCCGCCTGGGGCCGGACCATGCCGTCCTTGGTGATCCAGGCGGCGGGCAGGGCGTAGGCGCCGGGGAGGTGGCCGAACTGGTCCACGAAGGACTGCTTGGAGAGGCCGAAGTAGGTGTCGTAGGCCCGGGCGTCGATGATCTGGGACTTCTTGAGGCCCTTCACGACCTCGTCCTTGGTGGCGATGCAGGCGGGGTTGAACTTGACCTCGAACTTGGCCTCGTCCCGGAATTCCATGCCCGTGGAGGTCGGCTTGCCGGCCTTGGTCCAGGCGGCGTAGCCCCCGTCCAGGACCGCGACGTCGGCGACCCCGGCGTAGACCAGGGTCCAGGCGGCGCGGGTGGCCCAGGCGAAGCGGGCGCCGTCGGTCTCCACCACGACAACCTTGGAATCCGCGGCGATTCCGGCCTCGGCGATCAGCTCGGACAGTTCGTCGGCGGCGGGGACCTCGTTGGAAAGCCCGTCCTTGGCGACGTAGAGGCCCAGGAGGCTGACGGCGCCGGGCACGTGGCCGGCCCGGTAGTCGTCCAGCTTGCGCATGTCGACGACGATCACGTTGGACAGATTTGCCGCCAGCCAGTCCGCGGACACGACGGCGTCGATGCCCCGGGCGAAGGCCGGGACGGTCAGGGCCAGGACAAGCAGAATGAGCACCGCTTTCTTCATACGATTGTCTCCTTGCGATCGATTTACGTTCCCGGGTCCGCCCGCGGATCGCTGCCGCCGGCGCCCGGAATCCCCGTTTCTCAGGGAACGAGTTCCAGGTTCTTCTTGCTGCTCCCCTCGGGCAGAGTCTTCGCCTCCAGATAGTACAGGCCTTCCTGGTGGCAGGTGTTGCAGTCCCGCGTCCGATCCGTGCGCTTGGCCACGTTATGGGGCACGGTGTTCCAGTAATTCGGCAGGGCGTCGAAATTTGCCTGGGCGATGCCCGCCTTCTTGAAGGTGTCCCGAACCGTGGGGATCAGCCGGAGCGTGGTCAGCTCCTCGGGTTTCCGGGGATTCCTGCCCAGCACGATGGCGGGACTGGACCGGGCGCCCTCGCCGAGATGGCAGGAGGAGCATTGGCGGTAGGAACTGGCGGTATGGCACGCCGAGCAGGTCACGCGGCCGTCGTGGGTCTCGTGGGTCTCCTTCGTGGCATCCTTGCCGAGGTACTCCAGGGGATGGCAGTTCGTGCAGGAGGGCTTCACGGCTACCGCCGTCCGGTCGGGGTAGGCCGCCCCGTCCCCGTGGAACTGGGCCTCCGGGTGGCAGTCCGCGCAGGTCATGCCCTTGCGGTAGTGCACGTCCGGGGTTCCGCCGTACTCGCCGGTGAACTCGGGATAGACGCGGCCGCCGTGGCAGAGTGCGCAGGTCTTGCTCTCGTCCTTGCGCACGAACTGGTGTCCGCTCATGAGCCCCAGGTTCACTCCCGACACAACCGGGCTCTTCACGTGGCAATCCCCGCAGGAGGCGTGGCAGCTCCGGCAGGATTGCTCGAAGACCTTGGTGTCGAAGGTTTTCTTCTCCGCGTCCGAAAACCGTCCCGATACGCCGTGCTTCATGCCCGCCGCCGTGTAGTGCAGGGAGAGCGTGTAGTTCTTGGCGATCTCGGGAT
The DNA here is from genome assembly GCA_937873275.1 of uncultured Spirochaetota bacterium. Lineage (GTDB taxonomy): Bacteria > Spirochaetota > Spirochaetia > Treponematales > UBA12059 > JAAYUR01. The sequence continues at coordinate 13,553 of CALMRC010000148.1, read as the reverse complement.
GGCAGGTGCCGCAGGCGGCCACGGGGTCGTCCGAGGGGCGATCCACCAGGCCCGCGTGGGCGGCCTTCTGGTCCTTGCCCGCGGGGTTGCCCTTGTGACACGAGGTGCAGTCGTTTTGTAAATGGGGGTCCTGGGCTATGAGGTCCTTAGAGACCACGAAGCCCATGTAATAATCCGCCCGAACCGGGGGAGGGGGACCCGCTCACCCTTCCCCTTCTTCGGCCCCGCCGCCGGCGGGCGGCGCGACGAGCTTCTGCATGGTCCCGGGATCGCCGTGGCAATCCACGCAGCTCGACGCCGCGTGCGCGCAAAGGGCGCCCGCGCCGAAGAACGCGACCAGGAGCATGGCCCGTGCGGAGGTCGAATTATTCGCCATGGAACCTCCTTTCTTTCGTCTCGGGACCCGGACGCCGCGAATGGACTTCCGAATGCCCCGGCGAATAGATTATAGATCTCAAGGGGAATTGAGTAAAGATATAAAAATATATTTTTATATATATTACTAAATCGCTTTCTCTTGACAGGTTTTCCGACCCCCTCTATTCTGGGGACCTTCCGGAGGGACCGCCCGTGAACACCCTATTCCGACGCCTCAAATCCGTTCGGCTGGCCGTCGGGCTGATCGCCTACCTGACCGCGGCGAGCATCCTGGCAACCCTGGTGCCCCAGGGCGCCGCCCCGGAGGAATACCGCTCCCTCTATCCGGGCCTCCTGGCGGACCTCATCCTGCAGACCGGTTTCGACCGGTTCTTCCGCTCCCTCCTGCTGTTCCTCCTGCCCTCCTTCCTATTCTTCGCCAACCTGTCCGCCTGCACGGTGGACCGGTTCCTTCGGGAACTACGGAAGAAGGGTCCCCGCCGGCACGGTCCGGACATCCTCCATCTGGGCCTGGTCCTCCTGGTCGTGGGGGCCGTCCTGTCGGCCTCCCTCCACCGGGAGGAGACCATGACCCTGGTCCCGGGCAGCCGGGTCAACCTTCCCGACGGGGCCGTCCTGTCCCTCACGGATTTCCGGTTCGAAAAGTACCCGGACGGGCGTCCGAAGGCCTGGACCAGCGTATTCGACCTCACGGACAAGGACGGTAAACCCGTCCAGCAAAAATACGAGGTCCGGGTGAACACCCCCCTCCGGCACGGGGGCATCACCTTCTACCAGGCGTCCTACACGCCCTACGCCGTCCTCGAGCTACGGAGCCGGGACGGACAGCCGATCGAGCTCTACCAGGGCGAGGAGATCAAGCTGGGAGACACGGCCTATTACTTCATGGCCCTGACCGGCGAGATCGCCGCGGCGGGCACCCGCGCGGTGATCCGGGTGGACGACGGCCGGACCCCCAAGGTCCTCCGGGCCGCCCCGGGGGACCCGGCCGGGGATCTCGCCGTCGCGGGATTCCGGGAGGAATTGGCCACGGGAATCCAGGCGGTCCGGGATCCCGGGTACGCCCTGGTCCTTCCGGCCATGCTCCTGGTAGCCCTGGGCACGGCCCTGACATTCATCCGCAAGATCAAGGAGGGAGTATGACCTTCGCGGGAATCCTCGGCACCCTGGCGTTCGTCCTCTTCCTGGCCGTCGCGGCGATCCAGGCGATCTGGCTCTTCCGGAAGGACGGACGGCCCGACCCGGTTTCCCATTGGGGGCTCCTGGCCGCCGCCCTCGTCCTGATCGCGGACCTCGCGGTGCGGTCCCTGGAGACCCGGTTCGTGGCCCTCACGAGCACCTACGAGTCCCTGCTCTTCTACGCCGCGGTGATCGCCGGGATGCTGTTCGCCTACCGCATCCAGAAGCGTCTGACCTATTGGCCCCGGGTGGCCTTCGGCTCCACCTTCACGGCCGTCGTCTTTTTGGCGGTCGCCTCCTCCCCCCTCATCCCCAAGGAGGCCCTGCCTCCCATCCCGGCCCTGCAGTCGGGGTGGCTGCTGCTGCACGTGTCCTTCTCCTTCATCGGGGAGGCCTTCTTCGCCGCGAGTTTCGTCTCCGCCCTCCTCTTCCTGTTCACCAAGGACGAGGCCCGGCGCCTGGACCTGGACCGGATCACCTACACCGCCATCGCGGTGGGATACCCGATCTTCACCGCCGGGGCCCTGGCCTTCGGGGCGATCTGGGCGGAGCAGGCCTGGGGACGCTGGTGGAGCTGGGATCCCAAGGAGACCTGGGCCCTGGTGACCTGGCTGGTGTACACGATCTATCTCCACGTCCGCCTGATCCTCAAGCGCAAGGACTCCTGGCCCGCGATCCTGGCGGCGGCCGGGTTCCTGTGCACGGTGTTCACCTTCTTCGGGGTGAACTACCTCCTGCCCGGCCTGCATAGCTACGGTTGATTATTTTGAATACATTTTCTGATTAAAATAGTAATTGACGGATGGAAAACTAGGACCTATACTCATTGTCTTCAAGTTACCAGGAGGTATTCATGTCTCGCAGAACCATGACCGCCATCGTAGCGGCCCTCGTCCTTCTCCCGTCCCTGGCCTTCGGTCAGACCTACACCCTCAAGCTGGCCCACCTGAACCCGCAGAATCCCTTCGAGGTGGCGTCCGCCGCCATGGCGGAGGTCTTCAAGAGCGAGGTGGAGGCCAATTCCAACGGCCGAATCAAGGTCGAGCTCTATCCCAACGGCGTCCTGGGCAAGGAAGCCGAGACCATGCTCCAGGTCAAGGCCGGGGTCGTGCAGTCCTACATCTCCTCCTCCGGCGGCATCGCCCAGTTCTACCCGCTCATCGACGTGACCAACATGCCCTTCGCCTTCTCCAGCTACAACGTGGGCTACAAGGTCTACGACGGCGCCTTCGGCCAGGCCCTGGCCAAGGACATCGAGGCCAAGGCGGGCTTCAAGGTCCTCGGCTTCGGCGAGTCCGGCGGCTTCTTCGCCATCACTAACTCCAAGCGGCCGATCAAGAGCCCCGCGGACATGAAGGGCATCAAGCTGCGCACCATGGCCCTGCCCCTGCACCAGGCGATCGTGTCCGCCCTGGGCGCCTCCCCCACCACCGTGGCCTGGGCCGAGGTGTACACCTCCCTGCAGACCGGCGTCGTGGACGGCCAGATGAACCCCATCTCCATCATCGCCATGGCCAAGTTCCAGGAAGTCCAGAAGTACATCACCCTGACGAACCACCTCTACGCCCCCTACGTCTGGGTGATCAATCCCGCGTTCTTCAAGGGGCTCTCGGCCGACCTGCAGAACGTCGTGACGGACGCCGCCCGCACCGCCATCCTGGCCGGCCGGGGACTGTCCCGCATCATCGACGCCAGCGACAAGGGCCTGCCCACCTTGGCCAAGGGCCTGGAAGTCTACGTGCCCTCCACCGCCGAGATGAAGCAGTTCCGCGACGCGGCCATCCCCGCCGCCCGCAAGTTCATGTCCGAGAAGTACAAGAAGGAAGGCGAGGACTGGGTGAACATGTTCTTCAAGGCCATCGAACAGGCCGAGAAGGACCTGGCCGGGAAGTGATCCGGGCCCGGCCTCTTCGGCGTTGAAACGAGGGACGGCGCCCGGAACGGGTGCCGTCCCTTATCGTATACGGCCGGGCCGGGTGCCCGGGAAGGAACCACGATGAATGCTGGAACCGGCGGCCCGGGGGCCGCCCTGGATCGGATCTCCCGGGGGGTGGACGCCCTGGCCGGCGCGATCTGCGCGGTCTTCTTCGGGGCCATGACCGCGGCGGTCCTCCTGGGGGTCTTCTTCCGGTACGTCCTCAATTCTCCCCTGTCCTGGACGGAGGAGGTCAGCCGCTACCTCATGATCTGGGGCGCCTCGGTGGGTGTCTCCCTGGGAATCCGGGCGGACGAGCACGTCGGGCTCACCATCCTGCTGGACTCCATCAAGTCCCGGGGAGTGCGACTGGTCTTCCACACGGCCATCTTCCTGCTGGTCCTGGGCTTCCTGGGGGTCCTCTTCCTGTACTCCGTCCGGATGGCCTTGGACGCCCGGTACATGCAGACCCAGGCCCTGGGCGTTCCGATGTACGTGGCCTACGCGGCCCTCCCCGTCTCCTCCGCCCTGGCGGTGGTCCAGCTCGTCCTCATGTACGGCCTCAAGGTCGTCCGAGGGGACGAGAAGCCTCACGACCTCAAGATCATCGACATCTAGGAGGACGGCATGTTCCTTTCCATCGTCATCGTGTTCTTCGCCCTCCTGGCCATCGGGGTGCCCATCGGGTTCACCCTGGGCCTCTCGGGCATCCTGGGGCTCTACCTCATGGGCTCGGGGGTGACCCTCTTCTCCATGGCCCCCCTGCAGTATTTCTCCGGCCTGGACATGTTCACCCTGATGGCCATGCCCTTCTTCATCTTCGCCGGGGAGATCATGAACAAGGGAGGCATCACCGAACGGCTGGTACGGTTCGCGAACATCCTGGCCGGCAACGTCCGGGGCGGGCTGGCCCACGCGAACATCATCGCCAGCGTCTTCTTCGCCGGCATGACCGGGGCCGCCGTGTCCGACACCGCCGCCATCGGGACCATGCTGATACCGGCCATGAAGGATGACGGCTACGACCTCGACTTCTCCGCCGCCGTCACCGCGGCTTCCTCCATCATCGGACCCACCATCCCGCCCTCGAACATGATGGTCATCTACGGATCCTTGATGAACGTCTCCATCGCGGGGCTCTTCGCCGCGGGATTCCTGCCGGGCCTGGTCCTGGCGGGCCTGCTGATGCTGATGACCGCCTACCTTTCCTGGAAACGGGGGTATCCCAAGGGCAAGAAAACCACCCTCAAGGAGAAGATCCTGGGCTTCCGGGACGCGATCATTCCCCTGCTGATGCCGGTCATCATCCTGGGCGGGATCCTGTCCGGGATCTTCACCCCCACCGAGGCCGCCGCCGTGGCCGTCTTCTACGCGATGATCGTCGGATTCTTCGTGCTCAAGACCATCACCCCGAAGGACCTGATCCCCATGCTGATCAAGACGGCCCGGATAACGGGGGTCGTCTTCCTGATCATCGGGGCGGCCTCCATCCTGTCCTGGGTGCTGGCCATCAACCAGGTGCCCCAGGCCATCGCGGCCTTCCTCCTGGAGACCACGGGGAACCCCAAGATCATCCTCCTGCTGATCCTCATCCTGATGTTGATCGTGGGCATGTTCATGGACATCGCCGCGGCCCTGATAATCCTGGGGCCCATCCTCCATCCCATCGCCGTGTCCATCGGGATGGCGCCCATCCACTTCGGGATCGTCATGGTCCTGTCCCTGAACATAGCCCTGATGACCCCGCCGGTGGGGGCCTGCCTCTTCGTGGCCTGCTCGATCTCCAAACTCTCCCTGTGGCAGCTGTCCAAGGCCATCTGGCCCTACATCGTCATGGAGGTCCTGGCCCTCTTCATCGTGGCCTATGTGCCGGAGATCTCCCTCTTCCTGCCGAAGCTGTTCGGATTCTAGGCTCGTACCTCCGCCGCGAAGCCCGCCAGCAGGTCCAGGACCTCCCGCAGCTCCTCCGCGGGGAGCAGGGAGGCCTGGCGCTCCCGGGTCACGCCGGCGGAATCCGCGACCGCGTCCGGGAACCGTTCCAGGAGGGCCAGGAAGGTGGACGCGGCGGTTTCCCGGAAGAAGAGGGACGCCGCGGCCGCCTCGTCGTCCGACCGGATCCGAACCTTGGGATCGAAATCCGGGTCCCCGGTCTGCACGTCCTTGAGCCCGAAGAGGGCCTTCCCGATCTTTGCCATCGTCCCCTCCCTCGAGGCCCGGAACTTGAACGGCAGGGGCGACGGGTAGAAGGCCTTGGCCACGACGTAGGTCCGGGAACTCTTGCCGCTGGACCGGGTTTCCCGGTACACCGCCACCCGGACTCCCTTCCAGGATCCCTCCAGGCGCCAGGGCGCCGCGGACTCCGCGAAGGAGCGCAGGAAGGCCGGCATCCGCTCGAACGCCTCCAGGGCCTTCGTTTGCCCCGACTCGAGGTAGGACCGGCGCAGGGCGTCGATCCCGTCGACGTACTCCAGACCTAATTGGTCGGCCTGAATCCGGGCCTCCTCCCGACCGCGCCGCATGCCCCGGAGCGTCCGGGGGACCAAGAGCACGGTGGCGGTGATGGAGACGACGAGGAAAAGAAGGAAGGGAATGAAGGTGAACACCATGGTACAAGTATAGACCCGGGGCGGGAAAAATCGAGTCCCGCCCCGATGACCGAGTCTCCGGGCCCTCCTACCGGTTCCACTCCAGGATGGCCCGCTTCCACGCCGCCTCGGAACCCGTGATGGTCGTCTCGGGCACGCAGTAGGAGAGCCGGAACCAGCCCGGATAGTCGAAGCCGATCCCCGGGACCGCCAGGATGTTCTCGCCCCGGAGGCACTCGTTGAACGCCAGGTCTCGCTCCGCCTCCGTGCCCGAGGGACCGCCCTCCGGCACCCGGCAGAAGTAGTAGAAGGCGCCTTGGGGCTCCGCGTAGGAGATTCCGGCGGCATCCAGGATGGCCCCCAGGGCCTTCCGGCGCTCCGCGTACCGGGAGAGATCCGCGGTCCGGCCTTCCAGGGGAGCCACGGCCCGCTGGAGCAGGGCCGGGGCGTTGACGAAGCCCAGGGTCCGGTTGCTCATCGTGAGTCCGTCCATCATCTCGCCGATTCCGGAACAGGCGTCCGAGACGGCCAGGTAGCCGATCCGCTCCCCCGGGATGGAGAGGGTCTTGGACCAGGAGGTCACGATCGCCGTCTCGGGGTAGAGGCCCAGGATGGGCGGGGCCGAACGGCCGTCGTACACGATGTCCCGGTACGGCTCGTCCACCACCAGGAGCGGGGGCCGCCCGGTGCGGCGGCCGTGCTCCGCCAGGACCGCCGCGACGGCCTGCAGGGTCTCCTTCCGGTAGATCCGGCCCGTCGGGTTGTTGGGGGTGTTGACGATCAGGGCGGCGGTCCGGGGAGTGAGGGCGGCGGCGATCCGCTGGGGGTCCAATTCGAAGTCGGGCCGACAGTCCACGGTCACCATCCTCCCGCCGTGGTTCAGGATGTAGAAATAGTACTCCCCGAAGTAGGGCCGGGGCACCACGACCTCGTCCCCGGGGTCCAGGATGGTATGGAACAGGACGTTGAGGGCCCCGGCGGCCCCGACGGTCAGGAGGACATGGTCCGGGGACACCGGGCATCCGTGCTCCCGGGACACCTTTCGGGCCACCGCCTCCCGCGCGAAGGGGTATCCCGCGTTGGGCATGTAGGCGTGCAGGCCCTTGCCTCCCTCCCGCAGTACCCGGAGGATCGTCTCGTGGAATTCCGCCGGCGGCTCCACGTCGGGATTCCCCAGGGAAAAGTCGAAGACCGCGTCGGCTCCATGGAGCTCCTTGAGCCGCCGGCCCTCCTCGAAGGTCCTGCGTATCCAGGACGCCCGTCCCAGGTTCTCCCGTATCCCTCGAGCTATCGGCACGGCAACCACCTCCCCGGTCCCGGTTCCGCCGTCCCCTTCGAATCCGCGGGGACGGCTCCGGTCGCGCGACTCCATTCTCCCGGCTCCGGGCGGATCCGTCAACGGGGATCGACCGCGGTTGTCCCGAGGCTCACGGTTCGCCGGGCTTGCCGGTCCCAGTAGTGTTTCCTATACTTAGGACGTCGCAAGGGCCGGAAAAAAGGAGATACGCGTGTTCCAGAAACAGATCATCATGCGACGCGTGCTGTACAGCCTGACGCCCATCTGGGCCCTCTCCGTTTGGCTGTACGGGCCCCGCGTCGTCGTCCTGACCGCCGTGAGCCTGGCTCTCGGGGTCCTGACGGAATACCTGTACGAAAAACGCAGGAACGGCAAGGTCAGCGAGGCCGTCCTGGTCACGGCTACCTTGTTCGCCCTGTCCCTGCCCCCCGCGGCGCCGGCATGGATCGCGGCGGTGGGCATCGTCTTCGCCGTGTTCACCGCCAAGATGATCTACGGGGGCTTCGGCCGGAACATCTACAACCCCGCCATCGCCGGGCGCCTCTTCGTGTACATCTCCTTCGCCACCGTGCTGGGAAGGTCCTTCACCCCCGCCGGTAACTTCGGCCTCGGGGCCGGTACCCTCCTGGGCCGCCCGGAGGTCCTTTCCTCCGCCACCCCCCTGGCGGTCTGGCGCTCCGGCGGCACCGTCCCCGTCCTGAACCTCCTCACGGGCCTGCGGGACGGATCCATCGGGGAATCCTCGGTCCTGCTGATCCTTGCGGCGGCGGTCTACCTGATCTGGACCAAGACCGCGAGCTGGCGGATCATCGTGTCCGAGGTGGCCGCCGGCGGAGCCCTCGCCCTGGCCCTGCACTTCGCGGGCGTGAAGGCGGCCCTGCCCCCGGCCTCCCTCCTGGGGGGCAGCTTCCTCTTCGTGGCGGTCTTCATGGGCACGGATCCCGTCTCGGCCCCCAAGAAGCCCGCCTCCCACTGGATCTACGGTGCCCTGATCGGGATCACCGCCATCGTCATCCGGACCTTCAGCGCCTTCCCGGAGGGCACCAGCTTCGCGGTCTTCGTGGGCAACACCTTCGCCAGCATGATCGACGACTTCGTGGCGGGCCGCATGAACGCCCGGAAGGCCCGGGCCGAGGCCAAGGCGGCCGCGGTTCCGGCCGGCGCGTCTCCGCAGGGTCCGGGCGACGCCCCGGCGGCCGGGACCGGCAAGGAGGCCGCGAAATGAAGAAGGACTCCATCCTCTACGTGGTCGTCTTCACCTTCCTGGTGTGCGCGGCCTTCGTCTTCTTCCTGGCCCTGGCCAACGAGGCCACCAAGGAACGCGTGGCGGCCAACCGACTCTTCGCCGAGCGGGCGGCGGTCCTGGACGCCCTGAAGATTCCGTACGGTAGCCCCCAGGAAGCCCTGGACCAATACGAGAAACTCCTCCGGGAGCAGCCCGTCCCGGAGGGCGCCGGCGCCGAGAAAGCTTACCGGTACGAGGCGGACGGGAAGACCTACTTCGCCGCCCGGGTGACCGGGGCGGGGCTGTGGGGCTCCATCACGATCATCCTGGGGGCGGACTCGGGCCTGGAACGGCTGACGGGTCTCCAGGTCGTCGCCCAGAACGAGACCCCCGGCCTGGGAGGACGCATCGACGAGGCCTGGTTCCGGGACCAGTTCCGGGGCGAGAAGATCGGACCCCGGGGGATCCGTATACGGACGGGCGCCGAAGCCCAGGGCAAGGGGGACCCCGACCCGGACAACGGCCTGCTGGACGGCGTGTCCGGCGCCAGCCGCACCAGCCAGTCGATGCAGTCCATCGTGAACGCCGGAATCGAGGCCCTGCGGGCGATAGCGGGAGGCGCGCGATGAGCGGGAAAGCCGGAAAGATCCTGAAGGACAACCTGTGGACGAACAATCCCATCTTCATACAGATCCTGGGAATCTGCTCCACCCTGGCGGTGACGAACTCGGTCCGCAACACCCTGATCATGACCGTCGGCGTGAGCCTGGCGACGGCCTTCTCCAGCCTGACCCTCTCGGCGATGCAGGCGGCCATCCCCCGCAAGGTGCGGATGATCGTCCAGGTGCTGGTGATCTCCTTCTACGTTATCCTCATCGACATCGTCCTGCGGGCCTACCTGCCGGACGTATCCAAGCAGCTGGGGCCCTACGTGGGGCTGATCATCACGAACTGCATCATCATGGGCCGGGCGGAGGCCTTCGCGGCGGCCAACAAGCCGTTCCTCTCCTTCTGGGACGGGCTCACCAGCGGCCTGGGGTACATGGCCGTCCTGGTCTCCATCGCCGTGGTGCGGGAGGTCCTGGGCTTCGGCAGCCTCCTGGGCTTCCGGGTGATGCCCCAAGGCTTCGAGCCCTGGACCATCATGATCATGGCGCCCAGTGCCTTCTTCCTGGTGGCCTTCGTGATGTGGTGGGCCAAGACCGTCCAGGCCAAGGCGGCCGTCAAGGCCGCGGCGGCCAAGGCGGGCCCGAAGCCGGCCCCGGCCAAGGCGTAAGGAGGATACCGTGAACGCCGAACCCCTCGTGAATCCCGTCGTCCTCTTCTTCGCCTCCATCTTCACCAGCAACATCCTGCTCTCCAATTTCCTGGGGATGTGCTCCTTCATCTCGATCTCCAAGGACAAGACCAGCGCCAACGGCCTCGGCCTGGCCGTCACCGTGGTGATGACGATCTGCGCCGCCGTCAGCTGGCTTGTCCTCCGGTACGTGATCCTGCCCCTGGACATCGAGTACCTCTCCTTCATCATCTTCATCATCGTGATCGCCGCGGTCGTACAGATGCTGGAGATGATCATCGACCGGGTGTCCCCGGCCCTCTACATGTCCCTGGGGATCTTCCTGCCCCTGATCACGGTGAACTGCGCCATCCTGGGAGCCATCCTCTTCATGCAGATCCGCAGCTACGGGTTCCTCCAGGCCGTCACCTTCGGGGCGGGTTCGGGGCTCGGGTGGTGGCTGGCCATCATGCTCCTGGCGAGCATCCGCAAGCGCACGGAGAACAATCCCGTGCCCGCGGGCCTCAAGGGGGCGGGCATCACCATGGTGACCATCGGCTTCATGGCCATGGCCTTCATCGGCTTCTCCGGCATGATCGCCGTACAGTAGGAGGAACCATGAGCCCCCTCCTGATCGGCCCCCTGGCCACCGGAGCCATCTCGGGCCTCCTGGCCCTGGTCATCGCCCTGACGGACCGCGTCGTGAACAACTACGGCGAGGTGACCGTGGACATCAACGGCGGGAAGAAGTCCCTGAAGGTGAAGGGGGGATCCCCCCTCCTGGGGACCCTGGCCGCGGAGAACATCTTCGTGCCCTCCGCCTGCGGCGGCCGGGGATCCTGCGGGGCCTGCAAGGTCCGGGTCCTCTCCGACGTGGGACCCCACCTGCCCACGGAGACCCCCTACCTCAATCCCGAGGAACTGGCCCGGAACGTGCGGCTCTCCTGCCAGATCAAGCTGAAGGCGGACATCCGGATCGAGATTCCCGACGAGCTCTTCTACGTGAAGAAGTTCGCCGCCAAGGTGGAGTCCATCCGGGACCTGACCTACGACATCAAGGAGGTCCGGGTCCTCCTCAAGAGCCCGGCATCCATCGAGTACGTCCCGGGGCAGTACGCCCAGCTCGTGGTGCCTCCCTACGACGACATCCCCGAGAGCGTCCAACGGGCCTACTCCATGTCCTCCCGGCCCGGGGAGCCGGACCACGTGGAGTTCCTCATCCGCCTGGTGCCCGGGGGCATCGCGACATCCTGGGTCTTCAAGTACCTGAAACAGGGCATGGACGTGGACCTGGTGGGACCCTTCGGGGAATTCCGGGTCCACGACACCCCCGCGGCCATGATCTGCGTGGCGGGGGGCTCGGGCATGGCCCCCTTCTGGAGCATGTTCCGGGACATGAAGGAAAAGAACACCTTCCCGGAAAAGGACATCTGGTACTTCTTCGGTGCCCGCACCACCCGGGACATGTTCTTCCTGGACGAGCTCCGGGCCCTGGAAAAGGACATGCCCCGCTTCCACTTCGTTCCGGCCCTCTCGGAGCCCAAGACCGAGGAGGGCTGGACCGGGGAGACGGGCCTCATCACGGACGTCCTGGACCGGTACCTCAAGGAGAAGATCGACCCGTCCAAGCCCAAGGAAGGCTACCTTTGCGGGAGCCCCGGCATGATCAACGCCTGCATAGCCGTCATGACCAAGAATTCCATCCCCGAGGGCGGCATCTACTATGACAAGTTCGCGTAAACCGCCCGCCGAGGCCGTACCAGGAGGTACCCGATGAAGAACACCCAGCTGGAAAAGGACGCCCGGGAGCGTATGAAGCCCGGGGTCATCACCGCCCGGGGTTTTCTGGGCCGGGACGAGCGGTCCCTGGCGGACATCATCCAGGCCGACGAGGAGGCGTTCCGCCGTCTAGGGCTGGAATTCGACGCGGTGGCGGACCGCCTGGAAGCCTGGAAGGAAAGCGGGACCCGGGGCCTGGGGGAACCCATCACCGTGGAAGGCCGCTGGCTCGTCCGGACCGGGGACGCCCGGGGTGTCCTGCCCTGCCCCTGGGAGGACGGGGTCTACCACAAGAATTCGGTGGACGTGACGGACCCCCGGAACGGAGACCTGATCATCTACTCCGACCTGTCCGTCCACCTGCTCCGGGTCCACCATTTCTGCCAGGGCCTGGGCAGCCCCTTCCGGCTGGACCCCGACACCCTGGCCCGGATGATGAAAGCCTAGCCGGGCTGTCCAACTAGCCCGGTTGGCTTTTTGGACAGCTGGTATCCTTGTAGCACTTTCTAACGTTCTCCATAGAACGTAGGAAGTGCCCGGTGAGTCCGATACGTAACCGACGTATCGGACTCACCGGCCTTGCGCCCGGACCCGAACTGGGTCAGAATGGCCCCATGGCCTCCGTGGGTACCCGAATGGCCTCGGCAGGACGCCGGTTCCTCTTCGCCGTGGAACTCTTCGGTAAACGGGAACTGGCGAACCACGCGGCCGCCGGGGCCTACGCCTTCCTCCTGTCCGCGACCCCCGCCTTCCTGGTCCTCCTGGCCGTCTCTTCCTGGTTCCTCCGGGGATCCGACGCTGCGACCGGCGTCCTGAAGTCCGTCCTGGGGGACATCCTGGGTACCCATACCCTGGAGGGCATCGCCCGGGCCTACCTCTCCCGCCCGCTCACGGGTTTCGCCGCGGTCTTCGGCATCGTCAACCTGGTCTGGGCCGCCCGCCTCCTCGTCGCCTCCATCCAGAGGGGACTCCGGACCGTCTGGGCGGACGCGGGCCCGGTCCGGCCGGTCCGGGAGAGCCTTCTGACCTTCGTCGTGGAACTGGGCCTCCTGTTCTCGGTAATCGCCCTCCTGGCGGCCTCCCAGGCCGCCCGGATCGTCCTGGACTCCATCCGGGATCCCGCGGCCCGGGGGACCCTCCGGGACGTCTACCGGGCGGCCACCGGGGCGGCCCCCCACGCCGCCCTCTTCCTGTTCGCCTTCGGCACGTACCGCACGGTCCCCCCCGTCCGACCCCGACACGTCCATTGCCTGGCGGGCGCCGCCCTCTGCGCCTCCTCCTACGCCGTGCTCCGGGCCCTCCTCGGCTCGATCCGGAACATCGCGCGGTACGACCTGTTGTACGGGGTCCTGGGGAACCTCATCCTGGGGCTCATCAACGTGTACCTTTTCTTCTCCCTCTATTTCTTCTTCGCCGGCTTCGTCTACGTGCTGGATTCCTTCGACGCCCTCCTCCTGGGCCGGTACCTGCACCGGAAGCGGCCGAGGGCGGCCGAGGCGACCCCGGCTTCCTCGCTGGAGGCCCGGCTGCCCTACCGGCTGCTCCGGAGGTTCGGACGGGACTACCCCGAGGGGGCGGAGATCTTCCGGGCCGGGGAGGAGGGGACCGAGGTGTTCCTGCTCCGGGAGGGCGAGGTCGGCATCTTCCAGACGCCCGCCGGGGGCGGCCAGCCCGTCCGGGTGTCCACGGCCCGGCCCGGGGAGTTTTTCGGCGAGATGGCCTACCTCCTTGGGGACCGCCGGACCGCCACCACCGTCGCATTGAGCCCGGTTTCCGTCCTGGCCCTGCCGGTCCGGCTGTTCGAGCGCTTCCTGGACGTGGACGCCCGGGCCTCCCGTCGGCTGGTCAAGCTCCTGTCCGCCCTAACTAGATGAATGTTACTAGAGATTTCCAGGAGGCCTACATGATTACTCAATTGT
>CALMRC010000147.1 GCA_937873275.1 uncultured Spirochaetota bacterium | reverse complement strand
ATGCGAAATCGGATTTGGGGCGGGAGGGTGGACCGGACCCTGGAATCATTCCCAACAAGAGTACTTCACGACGCTCGATCTCGATGCAACAAGTCTTGTAATACCCTCCGCGTCTGCGTCCGTCGTCTGGAAGGACCTGGCCCAGTTCGGACCGGTCCGTTTGGCTATGGCTGGCGGCCTTGGGCTTTGGTCCGGATCCGTGGGAGGTCGCCAGAGCGGTGACCTGGAACGGGCCAGTTCCATCCTGGCGATGGATATGGAGTTGCTTCCCAGGCTCGAACTGGAACTTCCTGCCGGACCGGGTCATTTCAAGTCCTTCCTGGAACTCGGCGCCGGATTCATCCTGGGACCCGTGTGGACGATCGACGTTCTCCCGGGGGTCCGCTCCGTCAGCCGAACCCCGCCGGAATTCCTGCGGCGATTTCTCGGAATCGGAGGCATCGGCGCGGGATATCGATTCGGATCCACGTCCGTCCTTCTGAAGGTGGAAGGCGGCATCGGAGACATCGATCCCGCCTCGGCCGGTCCGGATATCCTGGGACGGATTCTTTTTTCGATCGCGTATGAGTTTCCCTGGAAGGAGGCCGCGTTTTGACGGGAGAGCGTCCAAATCCTAGATCAAGGGCTACCTCGATGTTCCTCGGGGTGGCTGCCGCAGCCCTGGTTTTTTCCGCTTGCGCCCCGATTTTTTCCGGCCTCCCCGCGGATCCGGACGCCGTCCTCGTCCTCCCCGTATCCGGTTCCGGCACCTTCCGCTACGAGATCGAGGTCGAATCGACGCCCCGGGACGTCTATTTCCTGTTCACCGCCTCGGCCGACAAGGACAACTACGCGGTACCCTACGCCAAGTCCCTGTCGGTGGACGGTTCGGAGCTTCCGACCCCCGCGGCGCTGAAGCTTCCCTCCGAATTCGGAGCGGACGGGAGCCGGATTCAGGCCATCGCCGATTTCAACCGGAATCCCTGGGCCGCGCTCGGCGTCGCCCGCGCGCCGATGCAGCCTTCCGCGAAATTCGCATCCCCGGTCCCGTCCGACCTCCGGGCGGATTACGTGGCCGGCGTTACCACAGCGTCCCTTCGGGATGACCTGTCCACTTGGCCGTCCACCTGCCGGTATGTCTCCGCCCCCGTCGTCGTGGAAGCCGACGGCACTCCCCGGCGCCTTGTCGTCTGGGTCGAGAACGCCTCCTGGACCGCGGGCGGCACGAAGACCTTCCTGGTGGACCAGGCCATGGTGGACTGGATCGCGGGGAAATTCCTCGCGGCCGGGGCGGACGACGACGTGTACGATTGGCTGTCCTCGATCCTGGGTGCGGAATGGGGAGCAACTCCCTATCCGAACCTGATCGGATTCGACGGGGACATCCACATCCTCCTCGCGGACATCGAGAATGACGACGAGCCCGACGGCGGGATGGTCGGGTATTTCTGGTCCCTAAACAATTTCAAGAACGCGTACCTCGCCGGAACTTCTTACGCCGGTCTTTCGAACGAACGGGTCATGTTCGTCCTGGACTCGGTGATGTTCGCGAACCCCCTTGGAGGCACGAACGACTCCGTCTGGGAGGAGGAGGATTATTGGGCCGGGGAGCTGTACTCCACCCTGACCCACGAGTTCCAGCACATGGTCTCCTTTTACCAGAGAGCCATACAGCGAGGTTCCGCCGGGGCGGATGTCTGGATCGAGGAATTATGCTCCCTCTTGGCGGAGGACCTCCTGGCCGAGCGGATGGGCGTCCCGGGGCCCCGGGGTGTGGACGCCTCGGACGGGACCGCCGGTCCGACGAACAACTCCGAGGGTCGGATGCCGCTCTTCAACCGGTACTCCTACCTCCCTCTCGCCGTAACGGGAGGCTACGACGTCTACGACTATTCCACGACCTACGCCTTCGGGGCGTGGCTCGCCCGGAACTACGGAGGCGCCTCTCTGCTCCGCCGGCTCGTCCTCTCTTCCGCCTCGGACAGGTCCCTGGTCGAAGCCGCCGCCGGCTCGGGAGGCGCGATGCCTTCGGACCTGGATTCCCTGATCGCCCAATGGGCGGCGTCTGTTCTCTACTCCGACCGGGAGGACCTACCCCAGGGGTACCGGTACAACACGGGAGGGTGGTTCGACTCCACCATGGACGGGATCTCCTACCGCCTGGGATCCATCGACGCCTTCCGGTATAGAAGGTACGGAACCGCGGAGCAGGGCCCCTACGTGTTCACCGCCGGGGACCCGGCCGGACAGGGCCTGGCTTCGTCGAACGTATTCTTCCGGGCGGCAACGGGGTTCGTCGGTAAAAGATCCTATGAGATCACCCTGCCGGAAGGGGTGAGGATGCAGACGGTGTTGAAGTAGCAGGGGCTTCATTTTTCCTGGTCGTCTCGCGGCGACGACATTCGAAGCCAATATTAGAATACAAGGAGTGCCTATGGGAAACATGTTTTAAGTCCACGTTGTTCAATTAAACATTTATTTTGGAGGAATTAATGAGAATTATTATGACCAAGAAGGCCCTACCGATCATTCTTCTGATTGCTTGCATGATGCTTTACTCCTGTGCGGGTAGTCCCGGAGATGTGTATTTAAAATACACCTGGGCAAGCGCTCCTCAGTCTTTTTACGATGAAAACCCATCAACCCCATTAACTGTGTATAACGATGTGTATTTCTTCACATTTCCAGGAACGTATTATATGGATTACATAGCTTGGGATGGGTCAGGATATTGGATGATATACACTCTTACCGCGAATCCCGGGGAGGCGTTTTTTACAAACGGGGAGGATGCTTTATTTGAAATCTATTTATCCTCTTCTGGCCCGGGTTTCTATAAATTGCAGAGCGTTTCTGGAGGTGCAAATGTAAATACTATTGAGAACTCATATCACACCGATCAGAACCATCCAAAATCCGCATCCTCTTCGGATGGTCAACTGGTTCCAATATATATTAAAGAAGTAACACGTGGCGGGTATACACTCAAAATTGAATACGGAATAAAATAATGTAGTAGTTGTCGAATTAGAGTAGTGGCAAAGAATAGCCTCTAGTATGCCAAACGCCGCCCGGGTTTCCCCGGGCGGCCTGTCGCCTGGATCCTGACTCCTGACTTCAAATACCCAGGTATGCCTTCCGGACGCTCTCGTCCTGGGAGACCTCCTTGGCCGTGCCGGACAGGACGATGCTCCCGGTCTGCAGGACGTAGGCCCGGTGGGCGATGGAGAGCGCCATCAGCGCGTTCTGCTCGACCAGGAGGATGGTCGTCCCCTTGGCGTTGAGCATCTTGATGACCTCGAAGATCTGGTCCACCAGCACCGGCGCCAGTCCCATGGAAGGCTCGTCCATGAGCAGGATCTTGGGGCTGGACATGAGGCCCCGGGCGGTGGCCAGCATCTGCTGCTCGCCTCCGGACAGGGTCCCCCCCTTCTGGGTCGCCCGCTCCTTGAGGCGCGGGAACAGGGTGAAGGCCTGATCGACGCCCCGCTGGATCTCGGCCTTGTCCTTCACGAGGTAGGCGCCCATCTCCAGGTTCTCAAGGACCGTTAGCCGGGGGAAGATTCCCCGGCCCTCGGGCACCAGGCCGACTCCCTCCTTGTGGACGATGTGGGCCTCCATGCGGGTGATGTCCTTCCCGTTCAGGAGGACCTTCCCGGCCTTCGGGTGCAGGAGGCCGGAGATGGAGCGGAGGGTGGTCGTCTTCCCGGCCCCGTTCGCCCCGATCAGGGTCACGATCTCGCCCTCCTCGACCGTGAGGGAGACGCCCTTGAGCGCGTGGATGTTCCCGTAGTAGCTGTGTATTTCCTTCAGTTCTAGCAGGCTCATGGGCTTCTCCTTAGTCGTTCATGGCGGACGCGGCGCCCCGCCCCAGGTAGGCCTCGATGACCCGCGGGTTGGAGGCGATCTCCTTGGGGGTGCCCTCGGCGATCTTTTCCCCGTAGTCCATGACCGAGATCCGCTCGGAGATGTTCATGACCACCTTCATGTCGT
>CALMRC010000146.1 GCA_937873275.1 uncultured Spirochaetota bacterium | reverse complement strand
TGCACGGGCTCCCCCGACGCATAAACGTGCGATTCGACCGCGTTCGATTGCCGGACCAGACCACGGTTCACTGTCCATCGACCACTTCCCGGGAGCCGCGATCATGATTGAGACCAACACGCCGGGATCCGGCGTACATCGATCCCTTGTACGTGCGGCGACCCTTCTAGCCGGCACCTACATCGCAGCCCAGATGCTGGCGGACATCGCGAGCCTGAAGATCGCCGTGGTGGGCGGTCTGGCCGTGGACGCCGGCACCTTCATCTACCCGATCACGTTCACCCTCCGGGACATGATCCACAAACGCCTCGGGAAGTCCGCGGCCCGTACCGTGATCGTCCTGGCCGCGGGCATCAACGTGGCCATGGCGGCGTTCCTTTGGATGGTGAGCCTCCTGCCCGCGGACGCGGCCTGGGCGGCCTGGGAGGGCGCCGGCGTCACCGCGAACGACGCCTTCGCGCGCATCCTGGCGCCCGCCTGGACCATCGTCCTGGCCAGCATCGCCGCGGAGGTCGTGAGCGAACTGATCGACACGGAGGTCTACCATCTCTGGACCACCCGGGTCACCACCCGCCTGCAATGGACCCGCGTCCTGGCATCCAACGCGGTCAGCGTACCCGTCGACAGCTTGATCTTCTCCTGGCTGGCCTTCGGCTGGGGCTTCGGTATGCCCGCCGCCCAGGTGTGGGAGATCTTCTGGTTCAACGTGGCCGTCAAGGGAGCCGTCACGGTGGCCTCCCTTCCCGGGATCTACCTGGTTCGTGAACAGCCGAAGTAGGCGGCCGTTCGGTGACGAGGCCCGCAGGTTTGGTCATCGTAGAACAGGATGACGGGATGCGAGGACTCGGGGCAACCTTGACTCCCCGGCCCGGGGAAGCGTACACTTTCCATCTATTTCCGGATCGTATCCGGGCTTTCCGACGGATCGGAAGCCCGGCCGGGACCGCGCGGAATATCCGGCGCGGCGATCCCGGGGTTCGAAGGGGAAAGGTTCCGAAGTTCCGGGACCTTCCCCGCAGCACGGCATCCCCCGCCGCCGTATCGGCGCGCGAAGGGGGTATGCCAGGAACCGCGCGCGGAAGACGCCTGCGCCGCGGGAAGGAGTGATCTTGGACATTCTCAAGAAGTGCCGCGAGTTCGACGAGCACAAGAAGGTCATGGCCCTAGGCCTGTACCCCTTCTTCCAGCCCCTCCAGGGGACGGAAGGCACCGAGGTGACCATGGCGGGCCGCAAGGTGATCATGCTCGGCTCGAACAACTACCTCGGGCTCACCTTCCATCCGAAGGTCAAGGAAGCCGCCCAGAAGGCCATCGACACCTTCGGAACCAGCTGCACCGGAAGCCGCCTGATCAACGGGACCCTCTGCATCCATGAGGACCTGGAACGGCGCCTGGCCGCCTACATGAAGCGGGAATCCGCCCTCGTATTCTCCACGGGCATGCAGACCAACCTGGGCTCCATCTCCTGCCTTCTCGGCCGCAACGACATCGTGGTCACGGACAAGGACGACCACGCCTCCATCGTGGACGCCTGCCGCCTGGGCTACGGCGAGATCAAGCGCTTCGTGCACGGCGACCTGGACCAGCTGGAGCGGATCCTCCAGAAGATCCCCGAGGAAAACGGGGTCCTGGTGGTCGTGGACGGGGTCTTCTCCATGGGCGGCGACATCGTGGACCTGCCCAAGCTGGGGCCGCTCTGCAAAAAATACGGAGCCCGTCTGTACGTGGACGACGCCCACTCCGTCGGGGTGCTCGGCGGCGGCCGCGGGACCGCGGCCCACTTCAACCAGCTGGGAGACGTGGACCTGACCATGGGAACCTTCTCCAAGAGCTTCGCCTCCCTGGGCGGGTTCGTCGTGGGGGACGAGGACGTAATCGACTACATCAAGCACATGGCCCGCTCCTTCATCTTCTCCGCCTCCCTGCCCGCCCCGAACGTCATGGCCGCGACGGCGGCCCTGGATATCATGGAGAACGAGCCGGAGCACGTGGAGCATCTCTGGGAAAACGCCCGGTACATGATGAAGAGCTATCGGGAGCTGGGGTTCAATATCGGGAACACCCAGACTCCGATCATCCCGCTGATCATCGGGGACGACATGAAGTGCTTCGCCTTCTGGAAGGAGGCCTATGAGGGCGGCGTGTACGCCAACCCGGTCATCGCCCCCGCGGTGCCCCAGGGCATGGCCCTCCTGCGGACCAGCTACATGGCCACCCATACCCGGGAACAGCTGAACCGGGCCCTGGACATCTTCGCGAAGGCCGGGAAAAAGGTCGGGGTGATCTAGCGCGAAGCCCCGGGGATCCCGGGACTTCGCGGCGACGAGGCCCGAAGGGCTTCGTCGCCGCGTCCGTACGGGTTTCCGTACGGCGGCTAGATCCGTTCGGTCCGATCCTGAATCCGCGCGCCGCCCCGATCGGGCGGCGCGTTCATTTTGGAGGTCGCGGGCGGTCCGGGCCGTTCGTTCAGATCGAGACTTCGTACAGCCTGCGGGGGCGGCCGGCGCGGGTACTGCTCTCGATCGCCGCGATCCGGGCCGCTCCCGCGGCGATCAGGCCCTGGAGGATCCTGCGGGCGCTCCGGGGGCTGACCTCCAGACCTGCCGCGAATTCCTCCACGTCGAAGCGGCTGCGGCCGGCGCTCCGTACCAGGGCGCGAATTTTTGAAACGTGGGCGGGACTCAGGCCCGAGGCCTCCGCGATGGCCAGGATCCCCGCGTCGCTCTCGGCGATGTTGTACCGGGCCGGCTGGGGGCCCGCCAGGGGTCCGCAGATTTCCCCGTCCACGTCCACCGAATAGAGGCTGGACTCCTTCGAACCACCGGCCCGGTTCAGGGCTTTCCGCGCGTTCGCCTCGGCGTTGTACGCCGTGGTCCCGTACCCCAGCCCCGCGCAGAAGACGATGTCCTCCCGGTCGGCGGACGCGAAGAGGGAGGACATCCAGTTCGGTTCCTCCGCGGAGCCCCGGGTCGAGAACAGTATGTACTCGTCGTACCCGAAGGGGAACACGGAGCCGAAGATCCCGTTGGCGAAGTCGATCAGGATCCGCTCGAAGGAGTTCTTGATCCGGAGGAAGTCGTACGCCGTCGAGGAGGAGGCCGGTCCGCGTCGGAGCTGGAAGATGAAGACCGCGGTTTGGTAGGCCCGGAGCCGGTTGTTCTGGCCGATGTAGATGGCCTTCTCGATGCTCTCCCGGATGGTGTGCCGGGTGGGATAGATCCGGTGGCAGGGGACGCCCCGCTCCTGCAACAGCTCCGTGGTCCTCCGCAGGCCCGTAAGGGCCACGTCCGTGATCCCCTGGCGGAAGTAGGATTCGTGGGAATCCGCGAGCTCCTCGTAGGAGGCCGACTCCCAGTATTCCACCATCCGGACGGTGCGGAACCGGATTCCGAGTTCCTCGGCCACTTCCTGGAGGTCCTGCTCCGCGAAGGAGTCGATGCTGATACGCTCGAAGCTCTGTCCCCTCTCCCGCATGTCCCAGAGGGGCCGGGCCAGGCTCATCCCCAGGCGAGGAAGGTAGAGGAGGGGCTTGGAGGTGACGTTGGCCAGCGCCGCGATCCGGTAGGGCACGACCCCGGAAAAGAGGATGACGTCGCAGGTCGGGGCGAGCTCCCGGGTGATTCCGGGGCTCTCCTCCTTGAGCTTGTAGATCCCGGGAACGAATTCCACGGAATCCAGGTACCGCCCGGACGCCTGGAGGATTCGCTCCAGGGAGTCGGCAGGGCCGACGAGCCCGATCTTCACCTTCATGGGTGTAGTATACCGGGCTCCCCGGCCCTCCGCCTATCGGGATCCCGTCACCGTCCGCTCGCCTCTCCGGCGGAGAGGCGACCCGCCAGGAGGGCGAAGGTGAGGGCTCCCAACGGAAGGTCCTCCTCCCGTATGTCGAACCGGGGCGAATGATGCGCGTCCGCAAGCTCGGTACCCAGCACGACGAAGAGGGCCTTCCCGCCCCGGGCCTCGACGCGGTTCATCAGGAAGCTGAAATCCTCGCTGCCGCCCAGGGGCAGGGGTTCCTCCACGGCGCGTTCGTAACCGGCCTCGAGGGCGCAGGCCGCCGCGATCCGGGCCAGCTCCGGGTCGCTCCGGGCGTCCGAGGCCTCCCCCATCTTCTCGATCCGGACCCGGACACCGTAGGCCTGTCCGACCCCCTCCGCGATGCGGGTCGCCTCGGAGGCCATGAACTCGTTGATCTCCGAGGTCTGCCCCCGGGTCTCCAGGGCCAGGAAGGCGTGCTCCGGGATGACGTTGCGCCCCGTGCCCCCGGAGATCCTGCCGATGTTGATCCGGGAAGCCCCGCCCGAATGCCGGGGAATGCCCTGGATCTGCAGGGCCGTCGCGGCGGCTGCCAGGATCGCGCTCCTGCCCAGTTCGGGATTGACCCCCGCGTGGGCCGCCCGGCCGGTGAAGTGGAGGTCCAGCTTCGTGGTGGACAGGAATCCCGAGACCCTGCCGTAGAAGGTCCGGGTGCCGTCCGGCACGATGCCGACATGCCCCGCGATCATGTAGTCCACGTCGTCCAGGAATCCGCTCTCGGCGATGCTCCGGGCCCCCCGGACCCCCTCCTCGGCGGGCTGGAAAACGAGCTTGACCGTGCCCCGCCAAGCGTCCCGGTCGGAGGCCAGGAGGCGGGCCAGGGCCAGCCCGGTGGCGACGTGGGCGTCGTGGCCGCAGGCGTGCATGACCCCCTCGTGGAGGGAGGCGAACCCGAGCTTCCGGGGCAGGTGGTCGGCATCCCCGGACTCCTGGACGTCCACGGCGTCCATGTCGAACCGGAACCCCAGGACGGGGCCCGGGCCGTTCCGCAGGATCCCCGCCACGGCGGTGAAGCCCCCCCGCATGCGCTCCGCGATCGCCGGATCGGCCCCCTCGTCCAGGGCCCGCCGGTAGCAGGATTCCAGGACTTCCTCGTCCGGGACCCCCATGCGGTATTCCGGGTTCATGATCTCCCGGCCGATCCGGACCTCGTATCCCTCCCGGGCCAGGAACCCGGCGATCCGGGAGGCGGTCCAGAACTCCGTGAAGGCGCTCTCCGCGTGGCGATGAAATTCCCGGCGCTCGGCGGTCATGAACGCGGACAGGGCGGCGGCCTCGGGTTTCATTCGGCTTCTCCCTTCCCCAGATCCAGGGCGCAGCGCAGGAAAACCCGGACCCCGACCCCCAGGGCCGACTCGTCGAAGTCGTAGTGCGGGTTGTGGGGCTGGGCCGGCTCCCGGCCGGGTTTCCGGTATCCCAGGAACAGGAAGGCCGAGGGAACGGCCTTTGCGAAGAAGGCGAAGTCCTCCCCGCCCGGAGCCGGCCGGGGCACCTCGGCGTAGCGGTCGTCCCCGAGGATGTCCCGGATGCTGGCCTTTGCCTTCTCGTAAACCATCGCGTCGTTGACCAGGGGCGGGTAGGTCAGGCGGTAGTCCACCTCGGCCGAGGCTCCGAAGGCCTCCGCCGTCCTCTCGGCGATCGCGATGACCCGGTCCCGGACCCGGAGGCGGACCGTCTCGTCGAAGGTGCGGACGGTTCCCTCCAGGGTCGCCGTCTCGGGTATGACGTTGTACCGGGTGCCGCCCCGGAAGACCCCGACAGTGACCACCGCCTGGGCGAAGGGGTCGACGTTCCGGGAAACGACGCTCTGGAGGGCCGTGACGATGTGGCTCCCCGCCAGGACGGGATCCACCGCGGTGTGGGGCATGGAGGCGTGGCCGCCCTTGCCCCGGATGGTGACGATGAAGGGGTCCGAGCCGGCCATCAAGGCGCCGGGCTTGGTGCCCACGACCCCCAGGTCCAGGTCCGGCCAGAGGTGCATTCCGATCATCACGTCCACGACGGGATCCTTGAGCACCCCGTCCCGGATCATGTACTGGGCGCCCCCTCCGCTCTGGGCGTCCTCCTCGGCGGGCTGGAAGATGAGCTTGACGGTTCCCGCCAGCTCCTCCCGCATCCCCGAGAGGACCTTGGCCACCCCCAGGCCCATGGCGGTATGCCCGTCGTGACCGCAGGCGTGCATCATCCCCGGCACCTCGGAACGGAAGTCGTGGTCCGTGAGCTCCTGCATCTCCAGGGCGTCCATGTCGAAGCGCAGACCCACGGTCCGTCCCGGACGGGTCCCCCGGAGGATCCCCGCGACGCCCGTTCTGTGGTATCCCGTCCGGACTTCGAGACCCA
>CALMRC010000145.1 GCA_937873275.1 uncultured Spirochaetota bacterium | reverse complement strand
GACAGCTTCCGGGTGATTGGCCTTGAGGTAGCCGAGGGCTGTAGGAGCATCGAGAATGTCGACCCGGTCGGGGAGCTTACGCAGCTGGGCGGTGGCCGTCGGTAGAATGATGGAGCGGGAGCGGCGCTGCTTGGCGACTTCGGCTTCGACCCAGGGTTTCAAGAGTGTGGAAAGGTACTCGATGGAATCGATGTCGGCTGAGTTGGCGTCGGAGAGCCAGGCGTCGATGCGGGACTTGTAGGAACGGGCCAGGTCGGAGCGTTGGGCCGTGCGAGCCTGAGCCTCGAGAATGCGCGAGGCTACCCAGCTGGCTTTGGAAAGAGAGTCGACCGTGAAGGGTTCGGCGGCCGGGGCCTCCGCGCTGGGGATGGTGAAGTCGAAGAGGACGTTTGAGAGCGACGGAAGAGAGCCGGGCTCGGCGGTGTCGACGAGCGCGAGCGGGGCGGTAGGGGGAGCGTCAACGAGAGTGGCAAGCATTGGAGCCTCCTTGAGAAAATTGGGATGTGAGGATGCGGCCGGGATCGAGCCTGCCCATGAGGTAGGCGATAGGCCATATTATGTAATTAGCAGCTGAAGGCCGGACTGTGTACGCGATATGCACGGTGGCCGGGGCTACCGTATTTGAGGGAAGATTAATGGCATGCTGGCGGGCTTAATCGGGGCCATAGGCGCCAAGATGAAAGAAGCCAAGGAGTTTAGACGGATAGAGGTATTAGTAGGGATCTCAAGAAGGCGATTGCGCAGCTCAGTGGCGCACTGAGCGCAGGATCGGTAGAAGTTCTAACGTCAAGGCTTGTATAGCTAATATAGATATGTGGATCTTTGACGACCAATATCGTCTAGATACTATTGAGGCTGTCGCGGTCACAGTGGCGAATGAGGGGAAAGTGGTTAAGGGGGATCTGATGGATGAGCTTGATGAAGATGCGGCTCGGGAGGTAGAGGCCTTCGTCGAGCGGTTTAATTACTTCAGGACGCCATATAACCAAGGTGTGCAAGGTGGATGGAAAAGAAATCGCGGCCTGGCCGGGGATGCCGTCGTGTATAGAGCGATTACGGGACATGGAGATATTGGACTCCTTATGAATCGGAGGCCGAGGTTTATTTGTTTCGATGTGGATGTGCCCGGCAAGGGTGGAGATGAGCCGGAACCAGATGAGGTAGAAGAGCAAGAAGAAGGGAGCGAGGAACAGCAGGAGCAAACGCTGGAGCAGGAGGAGTGGGATGAGGAGGGGCCGTTCACGCAGGATCCGAGCACGTGGGCCGGGTGGCCGGAAAGTGGAGTTGATGGCGAGGTAGAAGAAGGGCTGGAGCGGGCGCTGCGGGAGTCGGTAAAGCCGATGGTGCCAAGTAGACGAATCAAGCCAGAGCTGGAACCGGAAGCCAGGCTGGCGGTAGAAGCTCTGGTGGAGTGTTTCACTGAGCGGCCATCGCTGGTGGTGAAGAGCCCGCACGGGGCGCATGTGTACTGGTGCCTAGAGGAAGAGGCGCTGTGGTACCAGCTTAAGCGGAAGCTAGGGAAGGTGAAGAGGGCCTGGGAAGAGAAGAAGAGGGATCGCGGGATCAAGCGGAACCTGGAGATAATGCCGACGCCGTTGAGGCCATTGAGGATACCGAGGCTGGATAGGCTGCTGGAGCCGGAGGGGCTAGTGCCGATGGGACGGCCTGCCGACGGCGAGGCCTTCTGGCGGGGCTTGAGGGTGTATCGGCTAGAGGGCTTGATCAAGGATGAGGTGCTGGAACGGGTGTGGCCGAAGGATGAGCGGCCGGGGCTACGTCTCCGAGAAGAAGGCGATGGGGAAAAGAAGGGGCTTGCGGATGCGGGAATAAAAGGAAGGCGGCCAAGGAACAGTAGAGAGGCTGAGGAGCTGTTGATGCCCTTTGTCAACGGCGAGACCAATGGACAGCTTATCGGGATGGTAGAAGGCGGGAAGCGCGGGGGGATGACCCTGGACGATGTGACCGAGTGGGTTATGAGCTGGGAGACGAGGTCGAGGGAGGCCGGATATAGAGGAGATCTGTTCAGGAATGGGCGGGAGCTGAGAAGTAGGATTGAGTCGTTGTATGCGGCCTGCAACGTGACGGAGGCCGGGGCGACAAGGTTCGTGCGGCTGTGGGAGGAAAAGGAAAGGAAGTATCCGAGGAATCGGGAAGCGGCGGAGCGGATGCTTGAGCGGCTTGAAGGCGTGAGCCCGCAGCCGAAGCAGAGCCGGCAGGCGGTGCTACGGTTCTTCGAAAACCTGGAGGCATGGAGAAGGATCATCGACGACGCCGTTGCCGATCCGGCGAGCGATATCGATGATCTGACGAGAAGGAACCAAGGCAGGGAGACGTATCCCCTACCCTCGGAGCTGATCTACGAATGGTATAGCGGCTACGATAGGATCAGGGCCAAGGTATTGGCTTCTGGCCTGCTGGTCAAGGATGTAGAGGCCGGTGGCGGCTACGTCCCGGACCTCGGCAGACCGCAGTATTATCACCTGAGTATTCCAGAGGTAGATGTATAGAGGTCTATAGGTATGGATCGGCTCATGGAAGACTAGTTTCTTTATATGTTCCCCGACTTCATCGGCATTTGGATATTCAGGGACGAGACGGACTCATCTGCCCCCGTTCGACCATCGAGTAGAACCCAGTACGTCCAATTATAAGGTGGTCGAGTACTGGTATACCCAGGATTTCACCTGCGTCCTGGAGCCGTCTTGTAATTTCTAGGTCCTCGGGGCTAGGTTCCAGTTTGTTCGATGGGTGATTATGTGATAACACGATAGACGCAGCATTCTCCACGATGGCCGGCCTGAAGACCTCACGGGGATGCACGATGGTCCTATTCAAAAGGCCCACGGTGATGATCCGGACGCTCACCACATCATGCGCTCCGTTCAGGAGGACAACCAGAAAACGCTCGGTCCGGGCATTGGAATAACGCTTAAGAACGGTGTACGCATCGCTGGGGCTGCTGATCCGATACGGTGGGGCATGGCGCTCACTAATGAGATCGTAAACCATAGGGCACGCTCCTTACATAGTGTTATCTATATATAGAAGCTGACTTGTGCTCACTGAAGGCGATTTCTCAGGACACTCTTCTTGGCAAGAGATCCAACACCTTTGGTTCAGATGTCCGGATATTGACAGCCTTAGGTATTGAACCGCGATAGCCTTACCCTTGCGGTAGCCCGATGGCATCACGCCGGTATCCAGACTTCACAAGCCTGGGAAGCGCGGCAGGATTATGCCTATTTGATTAGTCTGCCCAGGCTATCGCGGTTCTAGTAGGTGCAAGTAAAGCTGACGGCGAATGTCGCTGAGAAGTTCGATCTCATTTGATTTCAGGCCGTATATAGATGGTGCTAGAATGTCAGGAGGATTGAGTGCACCAAGGTAGTCTGGCTCATGTGGAAGGTGTCCCTGAGAAGGGGCAACGGTTCTCAACAGATAATCATGGTAGATGGTGGCATGATCTGCGACGGTGGTCGAGTCGGCGAGGATCATCATCGATAGGAGGCTAAGAAAATACTCCAGGATATGGAGCATCGGAGCAGGTTCGAGAGTGCTGTGAAAGATGTCGCAGAGTACTGATGGAACCCAGGAATAATCGCGACGAGTATGGCGCCCACGACCAGAGTTAGGCTCCTCTAGATCCTTTGCGAGCATGAACTCGCAATAGCTCAAGAACGTACCGAGTTCAGTAGGCCAGCAGGTGCGTTTGGTCTCGCACCATTCGCGGAGCTCATCGAAGCCATCATCGATGAAGGCGTTCAGATCAGGACGGTTGCTAGTCTCGGATGGTCCAGAGTTAATGTTAGGAGCAGCTGGACCTTGTATGGTGTCGTTCCGCCAGGCAACCTGAAGTGAGTTTAAATGACATTGAGATGGCTGTGGCTTGGTAGCATGACGCCTGGACCGAAGGGACTCGAGGAAAGCTTTTGTAGCCTCGGTGGGCTCGGTACGTCTATCTGGAAATTGAATGATGGTGTCGTCTGGCATAAGTAAACTCCTTGTGGGAAGAGATGCTGGATATATACTCTCCACGGATGGGTACGAGTACTTGCGGAATAAAAGCCAAGGAAAATCAGCCTTTTCGAGTTCAGATGTCCGGACACATCCAGGTTACGCAAGCTCCTTCCTCATGAAAGCCAAGGCCCGATCCTCGTAACCAGGATCGGAATATAGTTCGGTCTCGCCAAAGATCGGGTGTCCCGCCAAGGTCCCAGCAGGCAGTTTATCGAAGTTTAATGGGTCAAAATGATGCGTGGTACGCCCCATACCGATGACTTCATCGGGCATGGTTGAAGGGCCGTTCGCGGCAGGGCCGAAAGGATCGAGTGTCTTGTTTGTCTCGCTTTCAGCCTGAGGCTCAACCTCTTTCGTAGGTGGACTACCACCGGGCCTGAATGGGTTATTGAAATGGTCGATTATCTCATCAGCGGATTGCTGCTGTTCTTCATTCTTTGGGTATAGAATGGCATACGCATAAGCCTTATAGTCGTCATACCCGTCGGCAAAGAATTCGTGCCAGTCGATATCAGATTCGACCTTGTCCATGAGTTTCTTCAGGAGCGCGAGTTTGGATGCGTGCCCGGCGAAATCGGACAGACGGAACTCAAGCCTGGTCGCGTCATCGGAAGGTACTCCCCTTCCTTCCGACTTGCCTTCGTTTTTCAGGTAGTCGTTGATCGATTCCCTTTTCAAGAAACCAGAAAGCTCGTGCAGGGTATCCGCGATATCCAGGCTGTTCTGTACAGTCCCCCGGCTGATGGCGAAGGCATTGCCTCGCTGGCGTTCGCAGAAGTCGTAGATCGAGGTGCAGTTCTCATTTAGGTACAAGCGATGGTTGTTGATGTGGTTGAGGGACAGGTCACGGACAAGGACATAAAGGTCTTCTTGTTTGTCCATGGCCATCGACAGCGGCAGGAAGTCCTCAAGTGTCTCGATTGACTGAAGTTTCTTGATGATCGCCGACAGGCTGGCCTCAGCAAAGTTGAAAGGCGCGGAGGCCTCTCCTGCCCCTTGGTCAAAGGGATAGCAGGGATTTGAGTCGTTCTTGTTCATACAGATACTCCTCGAAGATTGATAGGGGACCATGCCACTCAGGCAGCGCCCCTTCTGCGTACTTGGAAAAGACACGGGCTTTCATCAGACCTACGTTCCTGAACACTTCTTCCGTCTTATGGGCATGCGTCTTGAGCGCGTCGGGTAGGTGCAGGAGGTTCGAAAAGATATCGTCGTGGAAGATATCGACCCCAGCCCGCATAAGCTCCTTGTGATGTTGGATCGTGATGGATCCGACCTTCCTGTAATCCGATAGCCGTTGTCTGCTCTTGGAGACACGCTTTGGCATGTACTCGTCGAAGAAACGCTTCTTGCGCTCAGCTGGATCGCTGAGTTCCGGGTACTGAAGTCGTGGTAGATCATCCACCTCCGCATAGTGGAGGAGCACGGCATGGGACACCGGAGAGGTTTTGTAGCGCTCCGTCGCCGCCAGAAGACAGGGTATCTTCTCCCGATCAGGTAGCCCATCCAACCAGCTGAAGTCTCCGTCGAAGATCCTGTTGTTATCGGTTAACATCTTGACTCCTTTCCTTCAATACTCGTCGACGAAGGAGCCACTTTCGTACTGGCGAAATATCGAATGAGTTGCTCAAGTATCCTCAACTCTGGATCATCGGGAGCGATCGCGAGGAGAGGCTTCAGGCGCACATAGTCCTTCGCATTATAGAGAACTGGCGGCTTCCCCATGAGAAGCGGGTAATCGAGAAAAGAGAGCGCGATCGTCCCATGGTTGTTGCCTTTGGAACGCTCAACGGTCACGAGCAGGCGATCGTCGTTCAGGAAGTAGATCTCGTCGATGTGGTAGGGACAGGCAAGTTCGAAGAGCCGGTCTTTCCTTGCGAGGTCCCATACCTGGATACTGTTAGTTTCCATGGAGAAACTTGCGGCCAGTGGCAAAGACGTCGCGAGCGCAATGCCCGTCGCCCAGGATTTCCCCTTGGTTCCGAAATGGCCACTGGGAACCAGCAAACTGGATGAATCAAGGTCGGCCAATGGGGTTACCTCATCCTCAATCCGTCCGAGATCGACGATATTGAGAAGACCGGTTTGATCCAGGCAATAGAACGCATCACCACCACAAGCGGTCCCCGAGTTGTCGAAGGCGGACCCTACAAGACAGCTCGTTAAGCAGCTCGTCCCCAATAGCTCCTTGGCTCGGAACCACCTCACGGACCAACCCTCTGCTTCGTCCTCCGAGGGAACTTTATTCCTGGAACCTAAGGCGAAAACGTAGCGGCTGCTACTATAGTGCTGATCGACCGACAGAATTATGGACTTACCATTCCTCGCGATAACAAGTTCGTTCAGTTGGGTGATCTCAAGGTCGTCGGGCAGGTGTAATGTAGACCGATGGATAATACGTCCATCCAAGCCTGATTCGACCAGGGCTTTGGTATCGCGGTCGATGTACCAGAGTCGTGAAGCGACCTGGTCAAAGTGGACGCAGTGTCCGGGGCAGTTGAACACGAGGGGAGCCTCTGACCGAGGTGAACCATCGCAAGGAACCTTGATGAAGGTACACCGTCCATTGGCTTCGTCAGCCATCACATACACGAAGTCGTCATCAAGACCGAGCAGTCGAGGTATTGTGCCCCAGGGAAACCCATCCTTGGGGTCGATTGCGATGGACCTGATCCGATACGGGCTGATGCTGATTATATTGATTCGTATTGGCTGGTCCTTATCAGGTCCACGCGCCAGAGCAGCCTCGTACTCTACTTTAGTCGCAGGACGGCGAGTCTCAAGCTCCTCAAGACTTACGGCAGCATTGGTCAGATAGGCGAAAGTGTTCCCATCGAGGCTAGTCGTCGCGCTTGTCGCGATTCCGTTTCCGGGGAGCAAGCTCGAGTTGAACAAGAGCGATTTACAGGGACGCTTGTAGAGCTTGAGCGACTCTGACAGGTTATTCCACAGCGTGCCATGGTCTTTCGGGAAGAACCAGCTATGCGAGAGGCTCTTCATGACCTGAATGGTCATGGGGGCGTTGATGTCTTCTCGAAGGCACCGGGCGAAGAGCCCTTGGGCATCCTTGTCTTTCCGCAAGGCTTCGAGCTCGATCCGGCAGGCTGTCGTGTCCCTGGAGTTGAAGGTAAGCATGGGGCTCATGCCCGTGGCTCCGTCGATTCGCAAGAGAGAACCTTCTCCGCCGACGCAATCGAAGCGGACTTCGCGGGACGGTGATACTGCTTGAGCCACTCGCGGATTTCGGCCCGGTCGAAACGGATTGCCGTACCGATACGGTAGTGCGGGATTTCGTTCCGCTCCACCATCTTGTAGACCATGGACGCCGAGAGTTGGAGCATCTCGATGAGGTCAGGAATCTTCAGCTTTGAACTGGTGGATGCGAGGCCCAACATGGTCGTCGGCTCGTCACGCTCCACCCCTCTAGGTTGGGGCGGATTGCCTATCTTGCACTCGTTCTTGTCTTTCTTGTTCGCGGTTGCCATCTAGCCTCCTTCAGGTTGGTATCCATTCCATCTGGGATACGACCTGAAAACTATGGCAACCGGTAGAGAATATCAATAATTGCTTTACACGAAAGTACTTACAAGTACATGCGAGTACATACAACTATCTGTACTCGCATTCTTCTGTTCAGCCCTCATGTGCGAGAACAGCATCAAAGATTTGCATAACTCCAACATCAAGGTCGGGGAACTTCTGCTCGAATGCAGCAACAGTGTCATCCACACTAGTCTCCGATAATGCGCTTATCAACGGATTATTGTTAAATCCTCCTCTTGGATGACGTTCTTTAACATACTGAACGAATGCAGGTAGAGCGGCTCGTGTCGGATTTATATATTCTCGGCTGATACCTTTGTAAGGGCCTTTATCTCCCCATGCAAACGTGTTGATTATGGCAGACTGATAACTCGGAGCTAAATGTGCAGGACCTTTCTTGTCGCGACCTGTCGGCTGTTTCTTGCTTACAACCTTGAACACGCCGATCTCACTCCCGATGATTACAAAATTGACAAGCTCTCTCATCGTACCCAGCCATCGAGGCTTGATATCGTGCTCAAAAGGCAATGTTACCCCATTCAGCATATCCAAGAAGAGGTCTGCGTCTTCACGAGAGATGAGCCGGGATGCAACAAGCTGCTCGATTAGGAAAGCATGGTCGTATTCTAGTGTTACGAATTTCAGGCAGACATCTGGGTCATACTCAAAATCGATTGTGACTGCGCTAAGCTGCTCTAGGTTCGCCGGAAGGGACTCCCCGCTCGCCGCGCAAGCATTGAGCATCGAATAGACCTGGACCAGCTGACGACCGATGGGCTCAAGTTCCGCGAGATCCCGATCGTTATTGGAGGCGAGAGTCCAGCGGATATCATGAAGCCTTCGGAGAGTCTCGCGCCGGAGCTCTTCCGCGAGCAAGGCACGTTTCAGCGCATCCGGTTCGGAGAATAGCCTTTCCATGATGTTGGTCGCCACATTCGCGGAAAGGAGTTCCGCCCGTTTCTGATCCGCAAGACGCCGCATCGAGCTGGCCAAAGCCTCATATTGCCAGAGCTCGCCAGAGGTCGACTCCAAAGCCTTGAGTGCGCCAATAATGCTTTCTAGGGTGTCATCCATGGCATCCTCCATTTTGAATAGCTTAGTGCTGATTTATGTATGGAGCTGAGCCTACGCAAGCTCACTCTTCGTAGCTCCCTTGGGAGGAGCATACATCTGATCCACCGCCTTGGCCACATCATCCACTCGCAAGAGTGATAGGTGCGTATAGGCCTCCTGTACTCTGGTAAGGATTCGGGCTTCGGTGCTCGACCAACCCAGGAATGACTGTACCAGGAGAGGAGCCACGCCTGCGGCGAGCAGGTTGGTGTTCAAGGTGTGGCGAGCCGCATGACACGATATCCAGCGTTCATCTTCCGGTAGTACATCCTCCTCCCGGGCTTCTTCAATGATCGCTTCGAGCACGTTATGAAGGCCTTCATAACCTATCCTCTCGCCGTCGGGAGTGCCGAATATGAAATGGTCACCAGGTACCGGCCCCGCGAGGCTGTCCTTCCATGTCTGGATTCGATCCAAGGCGAGGCGGGCGATGAAGATATCGCGGGTCTTGTCCCACTTTGGCTTCCCGAGTCCATCGAGTCCCTTATCTGCCTCGATGATCCTGCAGCGCCCTGTCTTGAGGTCCACGGACGACCAGCGAAGTGCGCGTAGCTCTCCTGCCCGCACCCCGGTACAGAAGAGGAAAGCGATCATGGCTTCGTCCCTAAGGGCCAAGGTCGCGTTCATCGCCTTCCGGGAGGTCTTGGCGCCAGGTTTGACCGGTTCAGCTCCAACAGCCAGACGCTGTAGTCGCTCAGTACGGACGGAGAGGAAAGCCAGGAGCTTGCCGACTTCCTCAGGCGCAAGGACTCCCCGTTCCTTCTTCTCATACTTAATGTTGCCCACTTGGGCACCTGGATTCGAATCGATGTCGTCCCGGAAACAGGCTTCGGACAAGATGGTCTTGATGGCCGAGACACATTTGTTGACGGTATTGGTTCCCATGCCGGACTTGAGCATCCTGCTACGGAAATCCAGGAGATCGCCACGCCTTAGCTCCGCAACCGGCGTATTTGAGAAAGCGGCATCGGTGAGTATGTGTTTCTCCAGTAGGGATCGACAGGTGCGCAGATGGTTAAGGCCAATGCTCTTGCCTTCCTGCCGGTACCGGATGAAATGCGGGCAGGTCTCAGGTAGATAGTAGGAAGCGGCGTATTCAGCGAAGGTTAACTGGGACGACTTGGCGTCCTGTTTATCCATAAAGCTACGGATGAACTCGCGGGCTTTCTCTTTGCCCGTTTCTCCGGTGGACTGCTTATGGCGCTTGCCATCTTTACCGGTATAGACGAAGTAGTAAACCTTGCTGTCTTCCCTGCGATACGGCTCAGGGTACTTCTTTTTAGCTCCCATACGGCATCCCCTTTCCAGGTAGTATACGCCATCTGGGTCGGGAGGTAGCGAAGCGCACGCTGAAGAAGGAAACCAGGCAGATTGAAGGCTTTGTGCCCAGTCCCAAGATGTGCGCCCAGTTTGCGCCCAGTTGGGCCAACAAACAACAAGCCCCTAGCTATTGCTAGGGGCTCATTTCCTTGTAAAACAAGGACTTAACTTGCTCCCCCGCGCGGATTTGAACCACGGACCCAGTGGTTAACAGCCACTTGCTCTGCCAACTGAGCTACAGGGGACCGAACGGGGGAAAAATATCCTGCCCCGGGGGCCCGTGTCAAGACCGACGGTTCCCGCCCCGCAAAACCCGAGACGAAGCGGAACCACTCGGCGAATTCAGCCGCCTTTCTTCTTCTTCGTCCCGTCGCTTTTCTGGAGGCTCTCCGCCCGCTTGAGCAGGCCCGAACCGGAGGCTTTCGGGGCGGAATCCTTCGCCTTCGAGGCGGCGGGCTTCCTCGCCGGGGCCGAAGGGGCCTTTCCCGCGGATTTCGGCGCGTCGGCGGGCTTTCCGGCGGATTTCGGAGCGCCCTGAGCGGGTTTGCCGGTGGCCGCCTTGCCGGCTGCCTGTTTTCCGGCGACCGGCTTGCCGGCGGACTTCGCGGGCGCCGACTTGCCGGACCCCGCGGGTTTCCGGGCCGGGCCGGGCCCGGCGGAGGGCTTCCCGGCCGCGGGCTTTCCGGGGACGGAAGCCGAGGGGCCGTCCCCCGTCTCCAGGGGCTCCTCCCAGAGCTCCCGGGCCTTTCCGGACCCGGGGCATTCCGCGGACAAGGCTTCCCGGGCGGCCAGGCGGACGCCCCGGGCCTTGAGGCCCTTGACGCCGAAGTCCTCGATCTTGAACTTCTCCTGGAGTACCCGGGTCTTGGGCTTTGGGGCGTACTTCAGGGTGATAGAACCCTGTTGCTGCACCGTGAAACCGAGGATCTGGTCCCCCTCGGGAATCAGCTGGTAATCCTTGTTCAGGATCCACGCGTCGATCCGGCAGCGCTTGATGTGGGGATAGCCGGTCTTGGCGTCCCGGTAAACCAAGGTGAACACCACGTCCGCCAGGAGCTCCTTCTCCGCGATGCCGCAGAACAGCATCCCCTGGTCCACGAAGACCCGCTCCGGCACCGGGAAGACCGTGTAGATCCCGTTCCGGCGGACCGCCAGGATCTTGTCGTAGGGGGAGACGTCGAACCGGGCGTCCCCGGTGGACACGGAGGTCCCCAGGTACCCGGTCTGGCCGTCGTACCGGAGGGCCACGTCCCTCCGGGCGGCTTCCTTGACGTCCACCTTCCGGAATCCGGCCAGCTCGGTCTTGCGCTCCCACTCGGGCTCGAGCTTCTTCAGCACCCCCGAGAGGAAGCCGACCGCGTAGTCCGTGAGGTGGGCCAGGTGGTACTTCACCTCCTTGAGCCGGGCCAGGAGGCGGGCCATCTCGGCCTTGGCCCGCTCGATGTCGTAGAGGGAGATGCGCCGGATCGGAATCTTGAGGAGCCGCTCCACGTCCTCCACCGTCACCTCCCGCCGTATCTCCGACGCGAAGGGAGCCAGGCCGTCGATCACGGCCTTCTGGACCGCCTCCTGGGTCCGCATCTTCTCGATGGCCTTGTAGACCCTCTCCTCGATGAAGATCCGTTCCAGGGTACGGGCGTGGATCTCGTCCGCCAACTCCCGGGCCTCCAGCTCCAGCTCGGCCTTGAGGATCCCGACCAGGCGCTTGGCGTGGTGGCGGATCACCTCCGTCGCGGTCATGAGGGTGGGATGGCCGTCCTTGATCAGGAGGAGGTTGCAGGAGACGGACTGTTCGCACTCCGTGAAGGCGTACAGGGCGTCCACGGTCTCCTGGGAATAGACCCCCCGGGCCAGTTTGATCTCGATCTCCACCTGCTCCGTGGTGAAGTCGCTGATGGAGGCGATCTTGAGCCGGCCGCTCTTGGCCGCCGCCTCTACGCTGGCGATCAGGCTCTCCGTCGTGGACCCGAAGGGGAGCTCCCGGATGACGATGCGCTTGGGATCCGAGGTGTCCAGGCGGGCCCGGACCCGGACGCGGCCGGCCCCGTCCTCGTACTCGCCGACGTCCGCGATCCCCCCGGTGGGGAAGTCCGGGAAGAGCCGGAAGGGCTTGCCCCGAAGACAGTCGATCTCCGCCCGGAGAACCTCCACGGGATTGTGGGGCAAAATCTTGGTGCTCATGCCCACGGCGATCCCGTCCGCCCCCAGGACCAGGGCCACGGGAATCTTGGCCGGGAAGACCACGGGTTCCTTGTTCCGGCCGTCGTACGAGTCGACGTACTCCGTGATCTTGGGATTGTGGAAGATCTCCTTGGCCAGGGGGGTCGCCCGGCACTCGATGTACCGGGCGGCGGAAGCCTCGTCCCCGGTCAGGAGGTTCCCGAAATTCCCCTGGCGGTCGATGAAGAGCTCCTTGTTGGCCAGGACCACCAGGGCAGAGTAGATGGACGCGTCCCCGTGGGGGTGGTACTTCATGCAGGAGCCCACGATGTTGGCCAC
The DNA here is from genome assembly GCA_937873275.1 of uncultured Spirochaetota bacterium. Classification (GTDB taxonomy): domain Bacteria; phylum Spirochaetota; class Spirochaetia; order Treponematales; family UBA12059; genus JAAYUR01. The sequence goes on along the minus strand of CALMRC010000145.1, from coordinate 2,264 downwards.
CTTGTGGAACTTCCCGTCGTCCGCCTCGAACAGGGTATGCAGGATCCGCCTCTGGACGGGCTTGAGACCGTCGTCCAGGTCCGGGATGGCCCGGTCCTTGATGACGTAGGAGGCGTAGAAGAGGAAGTTGTCCTCGAAGAGCTTTTTCACGTAGGCCATCGGATTTCCTTGCTCAAAGGTCGTTCACCAGGTTCTTCATGATGTAGTCCCGGCGCTCGGGGGTGTTCTTGCCCATGTAGAAACCCAGGACCCCCGGGACCGCCTTCAGGGTCTGGACGTCCACGGGCACCAGGCGGATGTCCGAGCCGATGAACTGGCCGAATTCCTTGGGGCTGATCTCCCCGAGCCCCTTGAAGCGGGTGACTTCCGCGGAGGCGCCCAGGGCCTTCACCGCCTCGTCCCGCTCCTTGGGACTGTAGCAGTACCGGGTCTCCTTCTTGTTCCGCACCCGGAAGAGGGGGGTCTCGAAGATGTGGACCCGGCCCTGGACGACCAGCTCCTCGAAGTAGGTCAGGAAGAAGGTCAGGAGGAGGTTCCGGATGTGGTACCCGTCGTAGTCCGCGTCGGTGGCCAGGATGATGTGGGCGTACCGGAGTCCCTCGATGTCGTTCTCGATGCCCAGGGCCATCATCATGTTGTAGAGTTCCTCGTTCTTGTAGATGGCCGTCCGCTTCTTGGCGTACATGTTCTCGGGCTTGCCCCGCATGGAGAAGACCGCCTGGGTGTAGACGTCCCGGGCGCTCACCAGGGATCCCGCGGCGCTCTGTCCCTCGGTCAGGAAGATCATGCTCCGGTCGCCCTTGTCCCCGTCCCCCAGGTGGCACTTGCAGTCCTTGAGGTTGGGGATCTTCAGCTCGATCTTCTTGGCCGCCTCCTTGGCCTCCTTCTTCACGATGTTCAACTCCGTGCGGAGCTTCTCGTTGGAGACGATCTTCTCCTGGAGGCGCTTGGCCGCCTGGGGGTTCCGCCGGAGGAACTCGTCCACCCCCCGCTTGACCTCGTGGAGGATCCAGGGGCGGATCTCCGCGTTCCCGAGCTTGTTCTTGGTCTGGCTCTCGAACAGGGGGTTCTGGAGCTTCACGGCGATGGCCGCCGCGATCCCCTCCCGGACGTCCTCCCCCCGGTAGGAGGCCTGGAAGTATTCGTTGACCGCCTTGAGGAAGCCCTCCCGGAAGTACGAGAGGTGGGTGCCCCCGTCGGAGGTGTACTGGCCGTTCACGAAGGAGAAGTTCTCCTCCCCGTAGTTTCCCGTGTGGGTGAAGGCGAACTCGATCTTGTCCCCCCGCCACCATCCGACTTCGTAGAGGGTGTCCTCCCCCACCTCGTCCTTCAGGAGATCCAGGAGGCCGTTCTCGGAGGCGAAGTCGGCCCCGTTGAGGGACAGGGTGAGCCCGGTGTTGAGGTAGGCGTAGTTCTTGAACCGCTTCTCCACGAACTCCATGTTGAAGGCGAAGTCCCCGAAGATCTCCGGGTCCGGCTCGAACTCCACCAGGGTGCCGTCGGGCTCCCGGGTCGAGGCCTCCTCCTGGGAGACCAGGCGGCCCCGCTGGAACACCGCCTCCATGCGGCGCCGGGACCGGTGGGACACCACCCGGAACCGGGAGGACAGGGCGTTGACCGCCTTGGTCCCCACCCCGTTCAAGCCCACGGAGAACTGGAAGACTTCGTCGTTGTACTTGGCCCCGGTGTTGATGACCGAGACGCACTCCACCACCTTGCCCAGGGGGATGCCCCGGCCGAAGTCCCGCACCGCCACCCGGCCGCCCTCGATCCGGACCTCGATCCGCCTTCCGGCGCCCATGATGAACTCGTCCACGGCGTTGTCCACCACCTCCTTGAGGAGGATGTAGATGCCGTCGTCGGGATTGGTCCCGGTGCCCAGCCTTCCTATGTACATCCCCGTCCGCAGGCGTATATGCTCCAGCGAGGACAGGGTCTTGATCTTGGATTCGTCGTAATCGTTCCGGGATGCCATGCCGGGAGTGTACCAAGATGCGGGACTTCCGGCAACAACGGGGCGTCGGGAGGGGTCATGGGATCGCGATGGGGAGCCGCGGCGACCGTGCTGGCGGCGGGAATGCTCTACGGCACCACCGGGACGGCCCAGGCCTTGGCCCCCGGAGGCGCGGATCCTTCCTCCATCGGCCTGGTGCGCATCGCCCTGGGGGGCCTGGCCCTCCTGCCCTTCGCGGCGGCCCGGGAGGGGGGACTCCACCACCTGGTGCGAGGTCTGTCCCCCTGGGTGCTCCTGATCGGGGCGGGGC
>CALMRC010000144.1 GCA_937873275.1 uncultured Spirochaetota bacterium | reverse complement strand
GCCTTCTTCAGCATCCAGCTCCGCCGGTACCTGGGGTCCCGGCCGGGCGGCCGGTTCCGCACCGAGGCGGAGCGGGACGCGGTGGCCCGGATCATCGCGGACGCGTGGCTCGGTTTCACGGGCACGGGGGTACTGGCCGAGAAGTCCTGCTCCGACAAGCTGGAGGCCTTCCAGTCCTTCGAGATTCCCTTCCCCGTCCGGTTCCTGGACAAGGCCCGGGTCCTTCCGGGGAATTTCCGACGGGGATCCCTGCAGAAACCGGACAACCGGTGCTCCTGCGGTTCCGGCCTCCCGTACCGGCAGTGCTGCGGGCGCACCCAGTCCGCCTTCGGTACCGGATCTGGGTCGTTTTGATACGTTTTTAGGGGCCTTTCCGTCGACCGTGTGGAAAGGAAACATTCGGGCGCATCCTCCGTGGTACGAGTTCCGGGGAGGGGCCACGGGCGATCCGCAGCGGCCGTTTTTGTAGATTCGATTAAGTCTTTCCGGTAAAAGAAATAAATCTCTACGCTTCGCAGTGTTTCATTCTGTTTCCTGATTCCTGACTCCCGTCGCCCGACTTGGCACGAACCCTGCTATATAATCGGCGGGAGGAATCATGAAGACTGCCGCCGCCCGCAAGATCAACCGCACCACCGAGCTCACTAGCGACGAGAATATACTTTCCCTCTATCTCAAGGAAATCAACCGCATCCCCCTCCTTACCCGGGAGCAGGAGGACACCTACGCCCGGGCCGCCGCCCGGGGCGAGCAGGCCGCCAAGGACATGCTGGTCAAGTCGAATCTCCGGTTCGTGGTGAACATCGCCAAGAAGTACCAGAACCAGGGGCTGCCCCTCTCGGACCTCATCAGCGAGGGGAACATCGGATTGATCAACGCGATCGAGCGCTACGACGTGGACAAGGGCTACCACTTCATTTCTTACGCGGTTTGGTGGATCCGGCAGGCCATCCTCAAGGCGGTCTGCGAGAAGAGCCGGATGATCCGCCTTCCCCTCAACCGGGCCAACGAGCTGGTCCAGATCGAGAAGGCCCGGAAGTTCGTGGGGGGCGGCCTGTCCGAGGACGGGGAGATCCGGGAGATCGCGAAGATGCTCGACATGGACGCGGATCACGTGGCGGACCTGGTCAACGTGTCCCGGGACCTCATCTCCCTGGAAACCCCGGTGTTCGACGAGCGGGACTCCTCCGTGGTGGGGGACTTCGTGGAGAACGACGCCTACGTCTCTCCCGAGAACACGGCCATCGAGAACAACCTGAGGGAGGACATCAACGCCGTGCTCCGGACCCTGACGGAGAAGGAGCGGGAGGTCATCCAGTACCGCTTCGGGCTCAACGGCCGCCGGGCGATGTCCCTCAAGGAGATCGGGGAGCGCTTCTCCCTGACCAAGGAGAGGATCCGGCAGATCGAGAAGAACGCCCTGAAGCGCCTTTCCCAGTCGAACCGCTCGGAGATCCTGGAGAGCTACGTCGCCTGAGGCGCGCGGAGACTCCGGAATTATATAGATCGGCCGCCGAGAGGCGGCCGTTTTCGTTCCGGCCCGGACGTTCCGGTCCGCCGGGGACGGTCGGTTGACATCCGCCCCATAGTTTCGTATCATAGTCCTGCGCGCATCGCGCGTCCCGAGGAGGCGGAAACGCCTCCCCTTCAGGGAGCGCGGTTTGAGCGGCCGTTCCGCCGGGACGGCTCAGCGCCGAGCGAGCGACCGTCGTATACCGGTATTACCCGAGCTTCCCAAGCTCGTGAAGTGGGTTCGACTCCCATCGGTCGCTCGAACGGCGCTGGTGCGCTCAATCCGCGTTCCCTCCCCAAACCGAGCTTATAGGCTCGGCTTTTTTTTGGCGACAGGTGTCCGGCGACAGGACTCGGAACAGGTTTGGGGAAACCTCGGAGAGCGCAAGCTCGCTGCCGCGATGCCGGTTACGCCGGCATCGCGCCTATATCTTCACGGAACCAGGCCCCCTCGAAGCGGATGCCCCGGACGGCATCCAGGCCGTTCTTCCGGGCCTCCGCCAAGGTTCCCCCCAGCCCCACCGCCGTGAAGCAGCGTCCCCCTCCCGTCACGAGGCGCCCGGAGGGATCCCTCCGGGTGGAGGCGTGGAACACCGAGCTCCGGCCGGGAACGTTCCCGGGCACCGCCTCCACGGGAATGCCCTTGGGATAGGCGCCCGGGTACCCCGGGGCCGCGGCCACGAAGCCGCAGGCCCAGGTTTCCGGAGCCGCGGCGGCGGCGGCCGCGGCCCCCGGATCCAGGCTGCCCGAGGCCGCCGAGGCCAGGAGGTCGCCCAAGTTTCCCCCCAGGACCGCCAGGAGGGATTGGGTCTCGGGATCCCCGAATCGGACGTTGTATTCCAGGAGCTTCGGGCCGTCCGGGGCGGCCATGATCCCCAGGAAGAGGACTCCGGGGTAGGCCAGGCCTTCCCGGGCGAGGCCCCGGAAGGTGGGTTCCACCACCTCGGCCTCGATCCGCGCGAGCAGGTCCGGACCGGCGAAGGGCACGGGGCAGAGGGCCCCCATGCCCCCGGTGTTCGGGCCGAGGTTCCCGGGAAGGGGCTTTTTGTGGTCCCCGCAGGGAGGCAGGACGATGCGCCGGGTCCCGTCGCAGACGGCGAAAACCGAGAGTTCCCGGCCGGTCAGGAACTCCTCCGCCAATAGGACGTCCCCGCCGAGGACCGAGCGGCCGAAGGCCAGGAGCTCCTCGGGGTCCGGGGACTCCAGGACCCCCTTGCCCGCCGCCAGGCCGCTCTTCTTGAGGACCCGTTTCCCGGAAGTCCGTCCGATGTAGTCCCGGAGCTCGGCCTCGGTGCGGAGGACCTCGGTGCGGGCCCGGGGAACCCCGTGGCGCTCCGCGAAGGCCCGGGCGAAGTCCTTGCTGGATTCCAGACGGGCCGCCCCGGCGCCGGGGCCGAAGACGGGATACCCCGCCCGGCGGAGCTTGTCCGCCAGGCCTGCGGCCAGGGGATCCTCGGGGCCGATGACCACGAGGTCCGCCCGGACCTCCCGGCAGGCCCGGGCGGCCGCCTCGGCATCGTCGGGGTCCAGGGAGAGGTTTTCCGCGACATCCGCGGTGCCCGCGTTCCCGGGGCCGCAATAGACGCGGTTCCCCTCGGCGCCCAGTCGCCCGGCCAAGGCGTGCTCCCGGGCCCCGGATCCGATCACCAGGACGTTCACGGGCGGTCTCCCCGGGGCCCTCCCCGGGAGAGTTCGCCCAACAGCTCCAGAACGGTCCGGCAATAGAGATCGTGCTCCAGGGCGTGGACCCGGGCTTCCAGGTCCTCGAAGGATTCCCCGGGTCGGCGCCTCAGCTTCCCCTGGCGGAGGACGGGGCCGGTGTCCATGCCTTCGTCCACCCGGTGGATCGTGGCGCCGAAGACCTCCTCCCCCGCGTCCCAGGCGCGCCGCAGGGCGTCCAGGCCCGGGTAGGCGGGCAGGAGGGCGGGATGGACGTTCAGGATGCGGCCCGCCCGGCGGCGGACGAAGTCCGGGGACAGGAGGCGGAGGAAACCCGCCAGGGCCACCAGGTCCGCGCCCGCACCCGCGAGGAGGCTCTCGATCTCGGCCTCCGCCTCCGCCCGGGGACGCCCCGCGTAGGACACGTGCCGGGCGGGTACGCCCAGGCGGACCGCCCGCTCGAAGGCGCCCGCCCCGGCCCGGTCGCAGACCAGGAGGACGCACTCGTGCTCCGTGGGCTCCAGGGCCCGTGCCAGGGCCTCGAAGTTCGATCCCGAGCCGGAGGCCAGGACGGCCAGTCTAGGCACGGACGAGCTCGCCCATGGGGAAGCAGGAGATGCCCCGATCCCGGCAGAAGGCCAGGACGGAGTCGGCGTCCGCGGCCTTGACCACGAAGGCGATGCCGACCCCCAGGTTGAAGACCCGGCGCATCTCCTCCTCGGAGACGTCTCCGCCCTTCCGGATCCGGTCGAAGATTTCCGGCCGGGGCCAGTCCCAGGAGAACCGGGCCTTCAGATCCTTCGGGACGACCCGCTCGAAGTTGGCTTCCAGGCCCGACCCCGTGATGTGGGCCGCGGCCAGGAGCTTTCCGGTCACCCGGAGCATCCGGAGCTCCCGCACGTAGATCCGGGTGGGGGTCAGGAGCTCCTCCCAGGCTGCCCGGTCGTTCTCGGGGACGCACTTCCGGGCCAGGGAGTAGCCGTTGGAGTGGACCCCCGAGGAGGGCAGGCCCAGGACGGCGTCCCCCGCCTCGATGCGGGAAAGGAGGGGTAGCATCCGGGACTTTTCCACCACCCCGACGCAGAAGCCCGCCAGGTCCAGGTCGTCGGGGCCGTAGACGTCCGGCATCTCCGCGGTCTCCCCGCCGGCCAGGACGCAGTCCGCCTCCTCGCAGCCCGCCACGACCCCCCGGATCACGTCCTTGAGGACCTCCTCCCGGATCCGCCCGCAGGCGATGTAGTCCAGGAAGGAGATCGGGTCGGCCCCGCAGACCGCCAGGTCGTTCACGCTCATGGCCACCAGGTCGATCCCGATGGTGTCCCAGCGCCCCAGCTTCTTGGCCACCAGGAGCTTGGTGCCCACCCCGTCCGTGGTGGACAGGAGCATGGGCTCCCTCCACCCGGCCAGGTCCAGGGGTACGCCCCCGGCGAAGCCGCCGATGGCCTTGGACACCGCCTTGGAGGGCAGGTCCCGGATGAAGTCCGCGAAGGCGTCGCCGGCGGCGATGTCGACGCCGGCTTTCCGGTAGCTGTCTACGGGCATGGGGTTTCCTTTCCCGCCCCGTTCCGGATGGGGCAGGGGTAGTCTCCGTCGAAGCAGGCGTAACAGTACTCCCCGGGCTCCGCCAGGCGGCTCCGCAGGAGGTCCGGGGGCAGGAAGCGGACGGTGTCCGCCCCCACGTGCCGGGCGATCCGGTCCGGGGTCATCCGGTTGGAGATGAGCTCGGCGCGGTCCGGGATGTCGATCCCGTAGCCGCAGGGACCCGTGAGTTCCGGGGCGGAGAGGCGGAGATGGACCTCCCGGGCGCCGGCCTCCTTGAGGAGTCCCACGATGAGGCGGCTCGTGGTGCCCCGGACCAGGGAATCATCCACCAGGACCACGCGCTTGCCGCCCACGATCTCCGGCACCGGGTGGAGCTTCATGCGCACCGCGAACTCCCGCTCCGCCCGGGTGGGCAGGATGAAGGAACGGCCGGCGTAGTGGTTCCGGGTGATGCCGAACTCGAAGGGGATCCCCGCGCGCCGGGCGTAGCCCAGGGCGGCCAGGTTCCCCGAGTCCGGCACGGGCACCACCAGGTCCGCCTCCACGTCGTCCGCCTCCGCCAGGGCCTCGCCGAAGCGCTCCCGGGCGGCGTGGACGGACTCCCCGAAGACCCGGGAGTCCGGCCGTGCGAAGTAGATGAGCTCGAAGACGCAGCGGGCCCGCCGGGGAGCCGCCGGCAGGAAGAAGGACCGTTCCCCCCGGCCGTCCACCAGGACGACCTCCCCGGGGAGGATCTCCCGCTGGGTCAGGTCCGGGCCCAGGGCGTGGAGGGCGCAGGTCTCGCTGGCCGCGTACCGGACCCCGTCCTTTTCCGCCAGGTGTAGCGGCCGGAAGCCCCAGGGATCCCGGACCGCCACGAGGGTGTCCCCCCAGAGCATGCAGAGGCTGTAGGCTCCCTCCAGGGGGGCCAGGGCTTCCCGCAGGATGGCCTCGATTCCCTCGGCCCGGCTCCGGCTTATGAGGTGGAGGATGAGCTCCGAGTCCGAGGAGGACTGGAAGATGGCCCCTTCCCGGGTCAGGGCGGCCCGGAGGGCCGCGGAGTTGGAGATGTTGCCGTTGTGGGCCAGGGCGACGTTCCCCTTGGAGCACTCCACGGCCAGGGGCTGGGCGTTCCGGATCCCGCCCCCTCCGGCGGTGGAGTACCGGACGTGGCCGATGCCCCCGGTGGAGGCCGCCCGGCCGGAAAGCCAGGCGTCCGCGGCCCCGGAGACCATGCCCAGACGGCGGTCCGCCCGGTGGGCGTCCCCGTCGTTCCAGACGATGCCGGCGCTTTCCTGGCCCCGGTGCTGGAGGGCGAAGAGCATGTAGAAGAGGGCGGAGGGCACGTCGAGGGGGTCGGGCGACCGGATTCCGGCCACTCCGCAGTGGTGTCCGAGGGAGGGCGGGGTGAGGGGTTCCACGGGCGTTTCTAGCACGGCCCGTCCACGCCCGTCAAGGCGAGACCGGGCTCGAGGGGCTCCTAGGGCGCCGGCTCCGCTTCCGCCAGGCCGGAGGTCTCCACCGAGAGCCCCGGGGCCCCGGCGGCGGTCCCGGGCGCCTTGATGTAGGTGAAGTTGCGCATGATCCGCAGGAAGGTATCCAGCTGGCGCCGCCCCTCGGCGATCTGGCCCAGGATCTCCTTGTTGCGGGCCCCCCCGAGGGTGCGGATGTTGGTTACCAGGTCCGGGCTGGGCCGGCGGTAGTCGGTCAGGAGATCCCCCAGGGCTTCCCAGAGCATCTGCAGGAGCCGGGTCTCGTCCTCGCAGATCTCCCGGGCCCTCTGGTTGATCGCGTCCACCAGACGGTTCAGGAACTGGGACACGTCCTTTCCCCGGCGCATCTCCTCCACGTACCGCTTCATGGCCACGATGCTGATCCGGCCGTTGCTTCGAAGGGTGGCCTCGAACTCGTCGATGCGCCCCGCGGACCGCTCGCACTGGTAGACGATATTGGCCAGGTTGTTCTGGAAACCCTTGTTGTCGAAGTATCCCTCCACCAGGAGGCGCTTGACCGGTTCCTTGATCTCCTTCTCGAAGTTGTGCTGCACGAAAGTCTTCAGGATGCGCAGAGGCTTGATGTGGGTGAACCCGTTGGGGCTTTCCCGGCGCAGGTATGCGTCCTCCTCCTCGTCGTACCCGTCCACCGGAGATACCTCAATGCTCCCGAAGAGGGCGTCGATGTCCGTGGAGATGGCGCTCTCGTGGCGTTCCCGCTGGAGCCGCTCCCGGTCCTTCTCGTACTGATTGACCATGCGGCGCCGGTATCGCTCCACGTAGTCCGTGGTCTCCCGCACCAGGGGAGGATCGTAGGAAGGATCGGACTTCAGGGCGCGGATGAGGGCCAGGAGCAGGTCCCGGTGGAGCCGGAGGGCGAGTCCCTTGTTGAGGGCGGAGAAGATCTTGTCCAGCTTGGGCCGCTGGGCGGAGGCGGGGGTCTGGGGGGCCTGACGCTCCAGGATGATGAGGAGGTTCTGGACCAGGCTTTCCCCGAACCCGAAGTCCGCCAGGATGTAGTAGAGATCCAGGAGCTCCGGGAGGACCTTCTCCCCCTCCGCGGGCCGGAAGTCCGGCCGGTAGCCGGGGTTGTCCATGTTGGCCCCCGGGTCGAAGAGGCCGACGATCCGGTCCCAGTCGTACCGGCAGATGTCGGAGAACTGCTCGACCTCGGCCAGCTCCCGGTCCAGGTCCCCGATCGACAGGGAATCCACCTGGTGGAGGTAGTCCTGGAATTCCCGGCCGATGGCCTCGAACTCCTCGTCTTCCTTCACGGCGTTGGCGATGCGGGCCTTCATGCCCTCGTAGGCGAAGGAGGCCTTCCGCTGCCGGGTTTCCTCCGGGAGCCGGGCGTCCACGAGGTGGTCGAAGAAGCGCTGGTAGATCCGGATATCCGAATGGGAGATGGTCTTGCGGGCCATGTCCACCAGGGGCCGCAGGATGGACCGGAAGTTGTACACCCCCTGGGCGAAGCCCGGGAGGACCAGGTTCCCCTTGGGTTTGTAGTAGGGCGGCCGGATCTGGGAGAGGTAGGCGTAGATCTTTCTTAACTCCGCTTTTTTTGCCGCGTCGGGTCCCCCGCGGCCGAGGATGCCGCGAAGGAACTCCACGAGGGACGAGAAAATATTCATACCGGTATTCTATGCCCCCCCCGGAGGATCGGCAAGGGCCGAAGCGTCCTACCGGTCGCTCCGGGACCCGGCGGCCTCGCCCCGGGGAACCTGCAGGTAGAGCGGCAGCCGGGTGTCCCCGGCCGCGGCCGCCCGCCGAGCCTCCCGGCGGTCCAGGAATTCCCGGGGCGCCAGGATGGGGGCCCCCAGCCGCAGGGCCAGGGCTATGGCGTCCGAGGGCCGGACCTCCTTCTCCCACCTCCGGATACCCTTCCGGTACCGGATCCTCGACAGGAACCGCTCACCCCCGTCGCCGTCCGGGATCGCGTCGTAGATGCGGACGGATTCCAGGAGGAACCCGTGGTCCCGGAAGAATCCGGCCAGGAGGTCGTGGGCAAGGGGCCGATACGGCGCGATGCCCTCGACCTCCAGGATGATGGCGCTGGCCTCGTAGGGGCCCACGGGAATCCTCAGGGAAGACGAGCGGGGCTCGTCCTGCAGCACGACCAGGGGAGCCTCGTCCCCGAATCCGGCGGCGACTCCCCGCACGGACAGCACGACATCCTGGGTTGCCATATCGATACTATATCCCGCGGGTCCGGAAAATCGGGGCTTCCGAAGCCCTTTCGCCGGGAATCGGGGAAAATCAGGAACGATTGTCGGTCGGCTCCCGGTCGCTATTGACACCCCCGGAAACGGGGCACTAGATTTTCATCAACGCGGGTGAGCCGAGGATCGATTCGTCGGCGTCGAACCAACGAAAGCCGCCGCGGTCCAGCGGCGAGCGGAAGGGCGTTCCCATGTCCGATTTTCTACCCGACGCCGAGTTCGAGCTGTACCGGAAGCTGATCTACGACGAGAGCGGCATCCATTTTTCGGCCACCAACCGCTCCATCCTGGAAAGCCGCCTTCGGGAGCGACTGCGGGAGAAGAAGACCGACAGTCTGCGGGATTACTACGATCTAATAACCCGGGACCGGGAGGAGCTCAAGATCCTCCTGGATTCGGTCACCACGAACCTGACCCGGTTCTTCCGGAACCAGCCCCACTTCGACGCCCTGGAGAAATTCGTGGTTCCCGAGCTGATCCGCCTCCGGGGCACCCAGCCGGACCGGAAACTGCGGATCTGGAGCGCCGGCTGCTCCACCGGGGAGGAACCCTACACCATCGCCATCCTGCTCCGGGACATCCTGCCTTCGGGCTGGAGCTGCGAGATCGTGGCCAGCGACATCAGCCTCAAGTCCCTCATGGTCGGCAAGGAGGGCTTCTACCCGGATTCCCGGATCGTCGGGGTCCCCGAGCCCTACCTGGCCAAGTACTTCGAGCGGAAACCCAACGGCTGGCAGGTCCGGGAGGAGGTCAAGAAGCAGATCCGGTTCGACTACCACAATCTGAAGAACGATTCCGGGCTCCGGAACATGGACGTAGTCTTCTGCCGGAACGTGCTGATCTACTTCGACGAGGCGGCCCAGAAGGCCGCGGTGGAGCGCTTCTACGAGACCATGGGGCCCAAGTCCTTCCTGTTCATCGGGCACAGCGAGTCCCTCTTCGGGATGAACACGCGGTTCGAGTTCGTGAAGACCGAATGGGCCTGCTTCTACAAGAAGGACGTTAAATAGGACGAATCCAACCCGGAATCGGATTGGCCGCCGGGTGGACCGAACATCGACGCTGGAGGAACGAGAGTGCCGGATCCCGTGAACGTGCTGGTGGTGGACGACTCCGCGCTGATGCGCAACCTGGTCGCGAAGATGATCGAGGCGACCCCGGGGCTTCGGGTGGCGGACAAGGCCATGAACGGCCTCTTCGCCCTGCAGAAGATCCCGCGGTGCAACCCGGACGTCATCGTCCTGGACATCGAGATGCCCGAAATGAACGGCATCGAGTTCCTGAGGGAGCGTCGGCGCTTGGGGATCGAGATCCCCGTTATCATCCTCTCGGCGGTCGCGAAGAAGGGAGCCGAGATCACCATGGAGGCCCTGGCCCTGGGGGCCTCGGACTTCATCACCAAGCCCTCCGGATCGGTCTCCTCGGACATCCATACCGTGGCGGGGGAACTCGCCCGGCTCCTCCTGGCCTACGGGACCCGGTACCAGAAGAGCCGGGGAAAGACGCCGACCCCCTATCCCTTCGAGTCCCCGGAACTCGTGCTGGCCCGGGAGCCCGCCCTCCCGGTTCCGCCGCCCGCCCCCTCGCGCCGCCGCCCGCCGGCACCGCAGGAGAAGCCCGTTCCCTCGAGGTCCCCGGGGCCCGTCGAGCTCGTGGCCATCGGCATCTCCACCGGCGGGCCGAACGCCCTTCGCCAAGTCTTCGCCCGGATCGATCCCAAGCTGGCTCCGCCCGTGGTCGTGGTCCAGCACATGCCCCCGGGCTTCACGGAGGAGTTCGCCCGCAGCCTGGACCGGATCTGCCCCCTGGACGTCAAGGAGGCCTCGGACGGGGACCTCCTCAAACCCGGGCGCATCCTCATCGCCCCGGGGGACAAGCACCTGCTGGTCGAGAAGAAGAGCCTGGCCGCGGTGGCCCGCCTGTCCGACGCCCCCCCGGAGAACGGGCATAGGCCCAGCGCGGACGTCCTGTTCGCCAGCGTGGCCCGGGAATACGGGAACCGCGCCCTGGGGGTGATCATGACCGGCATGGGCCGGGACGGAGCCCGGGAGCTGGGCACCCTTTTCAAGGAGGGGAGCGTCACCCTGGGCCAGGACGAGGCGTCCAGCGTGGTCTACGGCATGCCCAAGGTGGCCTTCGAGTTGGGCCACGTCACGGAGCAGGTGCCCCTGGACCGGATCGCCGACCGCATTTCCGAGTTAGCCCGAAGGTCTTTCGGCGGGTGATGTTTACGGAACCGCTCCGGAGGCAGTACATTGAACGTAGGGAACGCACCACAGGTTGGATAGGAGGGCGTATGGCAGACAAGGCGTATAAATGCAAGGACTGCGGAAACGAGAAGATCGTGAAGGATACCAATTCCGCCCCGGACTGCTGCGGTCACGAGATGCAGGAAATTCCCATGGACCTCTGCGGCAAGGCCCATTCCGCCGAAACCGCCCGGTTCAACGCTCCGGATGAGGCCTGCGACGACGGAGTGAAGTGACCAACTTCGGAATACCAGATCCTTGAATCGCCGAAGCGCGCCTGCCGGCGGGCTTCGGCGCCTCGGGGCGCAGCCCCGAGCGAAGCTTGTGATGACGGAGTCCGCTGAGCCGCTGCGCGGCTCAGCGATCGGTTTTCGCTGCGCGAAAACCGGCTGCCAATAAAGGTTTTCTGTAGTATCGACGAAGCCCGCCTACCGGCGGGCTTCGTTGCTGCAGGGATAAACCGGCGAAGCCGGTTTATCCCTGCACGACTTCCTTGACCTCCGGAATCACCTTCTTGAGGTAATTCTCCACCCCGTTCTTCAGGGTCAGGGTGGCCATCGGGCAGGACCCGCAGGCGCCCTTCAGCCGAACCTTCACGAGGCCGTCGTCGGAGACGGAGACGAGCTCGATGTCGCCCCCGTCGGCCTGGAGGGAGGGGCGCACGTCCTGTATGGCTTTCTGGACCTTTTCCTTGAGCATGGTGTACCTCGATCGCGGGAATTCCCGTTCCCGGCGGAGCGGGATCGGCGGTGCGCCCGAAAATCGGAACTGCCGTAACCTAATCGGGAGCCGCGCCCTATGTAGGTACAGTACTGACATGTCGGAAGGCCGGTCAAGCCGCCCGGGGGTTCGGTAGCGCGGGAGGACCGCGATATGGTAGAATGCCGCGCCGTCCCATCGGGCGGCTCGGGAGAAGGATGTTCCGATGGCCAGAACCGTCGTTTTCGTGAACCAGAAAGGCGGGGTGGGGAAAACCACCTCCGCGATCAACCTCGGAGCCTACCTGGCCTTGGCCGGCAAGCGGGTCCTGCTGGTGGATTTCGATCCCCAGGCCAACCTCACCAGCGGAGTGGGCGGCAAGACGGGCTCCCGGGGGATCTACGAGGTCCTCTCCGGAGCCCTGGCCCTTTCGGACGTGATCGTACCCACCAAGGTCGAGGGCCTGGACCTCGCCCCGTCCTCCATCGAGCTCTCCGGGGCCACGGTGGAGCTGGTGGACAAGGAGGATCGGAACGATTACCTCAAGAAGGCCCTGGCGCCCGTCCGGGACCGGTACGACTTCATCCTGATCGACTGCCCTCCCTCCCTGGGCATCCTGACCCTGAACGGCCTCAACGCCGCGGACGAAGTCCTGGTGCCCCTGCAGTGCGAGTACTTCGCCCTTGAGGGGCTGACCCTGATCCTCCAGACCGTGAGCCTCGTGCAGAAGAGCATGAATCCCCGGCTCCGGATCGGCGGCATCCTCTTCACCATGTACGATTCCCGCACCAAGCTGGCCCAGCAGGTGGTCCAGCAGGTCACCCAGTACTTCAAGGACCGGGTCTTCCGGACCATCATCCCCCGGAACGTGCGGCTCTCGGAGGCCCCCTCCCACGGGGTCCCGGTCTGTCTCTACGATCCGGCCTGCGTCGGGGCCAAGAGCTACGAGCGCCTGGCCGGGGAGGTCCTGTCCCGTGGCTAAGTTCGGTCTGGGCAAGGGGCTCGGAGCCCTGATCCCGGAGAGCGAGGTCGAGGTCCGCTTGGAGGCCTTGGAGGGCCGGGAAGGCGAACACCGCCCCTCGGTTCCCGAAGGGCTTCGGAGCGTGCCCCTGGGCAAGCTCGTCCCCAATCCCCTCCAGCCCCGGAAGACCTTCGACGAGACCGCCCTGGAGGAGTTGGCCGCCTCGATCCGCCAGCACGGGATCATCCAGCCGGTGATCGTGGAGGATTCCGGGGACGGGACCTACCTGATCGTGGCCGGAGAGCGGCGGTACCGAGCCGCGGAAAAGGCCGGACTCCGGGACGTCCCCGTGGTGGTCCGGTCCTTCACCCCCGAGAAGAAGCTCGAGATCGCCCTGATCGAGAACGTCCAGCGGGAGGACCTCAACCCCGTGGAGGAGGCCGAGGCCTACAAGGTTCTCATGGAGGCGGCCCGGCTCTCCCAGGAAGAGGTGGCCGAGAAGGTCGGGAAGAGCCGGCCGGCGGTGGCAAACTCCCTGAGGCTCCTCAAGCTCCCCGCCGAGATGCTGGAAGCCCTGCGCTCCGGGGACCTGAGCCCCGGCCACGCCCGAGCCGTCCTTGCGGTGACCTCCGACGAAGACCGCCGCGCCCTCTTCCGCCGGATCCTGGGGGAGGGCCTGTCCGTCCGGGAGGCGGAGACCCTGGCCGCGGACCTCAACGCGGGCAAGCGCCCCGCCCCGTCCCGCAAGCCGGAACCGGCCCCGAAAACCCTGGACCCGGACCTCCGCGACTTGGAACAGAAGCTCATCGGCTTCCTCGGAACCAAGGTCCAGCTGAAGGGCGACGGGAAGAAAGGCTCCATCACGATCGAGTACTTCTCGATGGACGACCTGGAGAGGGTTTTCGACCTCATGACCGGCGGGAAGGCCTGACCGGGGAAATCCGGAAGATGGAACGCCGATTCCTTCGCGGCTCCGACGATTCCGGCCGCCGGGTCCTGTCCCTCGCCGCGGCCCTCCTCCTGGCCTCGTACCCCGCGTTCGCCGCCGGCCCCGGCACCCCGGACGAGTACCGCTGGGGGGTGGCCCCGGGGGCGGACTTCTCCACCCTCCTGGACAAGCCGGTGGTCACGGAAATGGAGGCGGAGACCTGGAAGGACCCGGAGACCGGGGAGAACCGGATCGCCGGGTGGTCCGAGCTCCACGGAGTCTTCGAGGTGCCCTTCGAGTCCCTGGTCCGGGTCCTGACGGACTACGAAGGCCAACCGATATATTCCCCCCGGCTTTTCACGGCGAAGGTGGAAGAGCGGGAAGGTTCCCGGGTCCGGGTGTCCCAGAACGTAGGGATGTCCATCCTGGGAATCAAGATCCGGTATGACCTCGTACTGGAGTACGAGGAGGAGTACCTGCCGGACGGCGGCTTCGCCCAGCGATCCCGTCTGCTTTCCAACCCCTCCGGCAACCTCTACGAATCCTTCTCTTCCTGGTACGTCCTTCCCGTGGTCGTGGGCGGCAAGGCCTGCGTCTACGTCCGAGGCTTCTCGCGTCCCGGCATCCGCAAGGCGTTTCCGGGCATGGCCGGGGCCATCCGGACCTTCACCCCCGGGGAGGTGAAGGACCTGCTGGAGCGGTATGTAAGGGAAGCTCGCCGGAACGTAAGCGCACAGCGCTGACGTTCCGGCGGTTCGGTTTCGCTCCGCGAAACCGGCTGGCAAGGAAAAGCCGACACGATGAACAGCGGACGGAAGCGGGAGGAACACAGCGGCCTCGACCGCGCCCCGCTCTCCCCCCGATTCACCTATTCACGATTCACTCATTCACCCTTCCCACAGTTGACTGTCCTCCCCTTAGTTGCTAGGCTTTTCTACGAAATCGTACACCGGGCGGGCCCCGACGGGCCGAGCGCCCCATCCCCCTATATCCCGAGGAGCGTACCATGAGCGTGATCGAATACGTCGAGGCTAGAGAGATCCTGGATTCCCGCGGGAATCCCACGGTCGAGGTGGACGTCGTCCTGGAGGACGGCACCGTCGGTCGCGCGGCCGTTCCCTCCGGCGCCAGCACCGGCGAACACGAGGCCGTGGAGCTCCGGGACGGCGACAAGAAGCGCTACCTGGGCAAGGGCGTGCTCAAGGCCGTGGAAAACGTGAACAACGTCATCTCCGGGGAGATCATCGGTCTGGACGCCACCGAGCAGGTGGATATCGACCGCACCATGATCGACCTGGACGGGACCGAGAACAAGGGAAAGCTGGGGGCCAACGCCATCCTGGGCGTGTCCATGGCCGTGTCCCGGGCGGCCGCCAATTTCCTCGAGACCCCCCTGTACAAGTACCTGGGCGGAGCCCATACGACCCTCCTGCCCGTGCCCATGGCCAACATCATCAACGGCGGCAAGCACGCGGACAACAAG